>CAMWXH010000022.1 GCA_947178165.1 uncultured Porphyromonadaceae bacterium
AATATAATATATATTACCCTTATTGAAGAAGAAGTATTCCTATTTTTTCAAAAAATGTCAAATTTAAGTAAGGGTGCTAAAATTTAATTCTTTTAATTTTTCCATTGCCTGTTAACTCAAGTTTGCTGATCCTTTTTATCTCCTTAGGCACTTCCCAAGGGAGAAGTGTTGCACGGCAAATTTCAAAAATCTTTTCCTCCTGCAGATCATTATCCCCAGATGGGGAAATAGCCAGAACAATGCTTTCACCCCACTTTTCATCTTGTCGGGATGAGATGAAAAAAGGGAAATCCAGATAGGGGCTGAGTCGCTGCTCAATATTTTCAGGAAAAACTTTTTTTCCTCCTGTATTGATCACATTATCTGCACGTCCTAATATTTTAAAGAATTTACCCGAGTTTATCTCTGCGATATCATTTGTAAGAAATTCTTTCCATCCCTCAATCCTTATCCCTAACCGATTGTCGGCATAAGGAAAAACAGTGATGCCGGGAAGAGTGTGGAACCATTCCTCTCCCTCCTTCACTTCACGCAGAGCAATATGGGATGAAGTTTCTGTCATTCCGTATGATTCAAAAGCAGATATTCCTTTTTCAATAATTTTATCCCTTATTTTTTGATGAATCGCCGCGCCACCAATGAGATAGTGACCAACAGATTTCATAATTTCAGGATGATCCAGTATGTGTATCATTTGAGATGGCACCACTGACACTAAGTCAATGAAATCATTAGGGATATTCTCGAGAGGCCTGTTAGAAGGGGTCTCGTATGAAAACCTTGCTCCGGAGACAATGCTTCTAATTAGCATCATTTTTCCTCCGATATAGTCGGGCGAGATACAGGAGTGGAGATGAGAAGAGGCTGTTATGTTAAAAAATTCACAGGTTCTCAATGCACTCGCCCTCATCTCTTTTTTAGGAAGATAAATCTTAGTCGGCTTGCCGGTCGAGCCGGATGTGCAACACGGTATGCAATCAGATTCGAGGTGCCAGTCGCTATATAGTTGTTCGTAGGTTGTATGTTCGAAAGTATCGTTCATTACTCTCTTTCCTCTGATCATGTTTATTCAGTCACGCCAATCAAGCTCATTAATCTTAGTGCGATCCAAGGTGATTGAAGGATCGTATGAAAGCGCGTCGCCTGACAATAGAATAGGAGTTTTGAAATTATTCAGGAATAATCCCCCCGTGCCAAGACCTTGAGCCATCTTGGTGTCAAGAGTAGCAACCCATTGAGCAATAGCGTTGAGTCCTATATTAGACTCTAACGCCGAAGTCACCCACCAGCCGATCCCCCTTTCATTTGCAAGTGAAATCCACTCGGATGCCCCTGAGAAGCCTCCAATAAGTGAAGGTTTAAGGACTATGTAGGCAGGACGTATGGAATCGAGCATTCGTTCCTTATCTTCCGTGGAGAATTTTCCAATCAATTCCTCATCAAGGGCAATAGGGAGAGGTGACGACTCGCATAAGCTATGCATAATCTCAGGATTGCCCTGACGGATGGGCTGTTCAATTGAATGCACATCCAATTCTGCGAGTTGTTCCAGCACCGGCTTGACATTATCTGCGGAGAACCCCCCGTTAGCATCTACTCTAATCTCGACTTTAGAGGCATCATATTTACATCTAATGCGAGAAATTAACTCCTTCTCCTTTTCCCATTCAATAGCGCCAATCTTGATCTTAATGCATTTAAAACCCTCCTTAAGCTTTGATTCGAGGCGTTCCAGCATCTCCTCATACTCGCCCATCCAAACGAGTCCATTGATTTCAATACTCCCTTCACCCCTAACGAAAGGGGAAGCGAAATATATCCCCTTGCATCCGGATGAAAAATCGAGAATTGCTTGTTCGAACCCTGCTTGAATAGAAGGGAACCGTGAGAGGTCGGTAGGGATCCCGAGTTTTATGTTAGTGACCAGTTCAGCCATTTTATAGAAATACCTTTCATCAGCTTCGGGCGAGAGGCCGGGGAAAATTCCGGCCTCGCCAATCCCGAAATTAGAAGGGTCATTCTCATCAAAAATACGCAAAAAGGCTGTAATCTTATTTGTCATCACGCCTCTTGATGTTCCGGCAGGAGTCTTGAAATCAAGGGTATAAGGAGCAAACTGGAGTCTCATATCAAGGGAATTTGGGGAATTGGTCGAAATCAGGATCTCTTTTTTCAAGGAAGGCATTCTTTCCTTCCTGAGCTTCCTCCATAAGATAATACATCAGGGTTGCGTCACCGGCAAACTCCATTAGACCGTGCTGGCCATCAAGCTCGGCATTAAGTGCGCGTTTGATCATCCTGATGGCAAATGGGGAGCGTTTAAGGATTGTCCTGCACCATTCCACAGTGGTTTCTTCAAGTTTATCGAAAGGCACGACCTCATTCACCATTCCCATCTGTAGAGCTTCCTGGGCCGTGTATTGTTTACATAGATACCAGATCTCCCTTGCTTTCTTCTGTCCCACGCATCTGGCAAGATATGATGAACCGAATCCTGCATCAAAACTTCCTACTTTCGGACCAGTCTGACCGAATCGCGCATTCTCTGAAGCAATCGATAGGTCGCAAACCACCTGAAGCACATTTCCTCCGCCTATGGAATATCCGTTAACCATCGCAATCACCGGCTTGGGAATGGAACGGATGGCATGGTGAAGCTCGAGTACATTGAGGCGAGGCACGCCATCTTCTCCGACATAGCCGCCGACCCCTTTCACATTCTGGTCGCCGCCACTGCAAAAAGCTTTGTCACCGGCACCGGTGAGAATGATTACTCCAATATCCTGACGTTCACGACAGATGGCGAAGGCGTCAAGCATCTCCTGATTGGTAAGAGGACGGAAGGCATTATAAACTTTGGGCCGGTTGATAGTGATTTTTGCAATCCCTTCAAATTGCTCGAAAATAATATCGGTATATTCCTTTATAGGTTTCCAGTTGAACATTTTATTTTATTTTTTAATTATATCCTTAACTGCGTTTATGCGCATATATTTTCTCAGAAGCGAAGCGCTGTATTCTTCATCTTCAATCGTTACCTCCAGAATCACGTTTTTGTCAACATTGAAGAATTCTTCCAAGGCCGTTTCAAGTTCCAATTCCGACTTTGCCGACATGAAGCCCCAGCCATACGTTTTGGCAAGATTTTCCACAGGCACCTTAGGGTCGGCGCAGAAAAATCTGTCGCGATGTTCAATATAGCGGGTAGGGGAGATGAAACGGAATATTCCGCCTCCCTTATTATTGATTATAATAATCTTGAAAGAAGGGGGGAGAAATTCAAGGCCCATCACCCCAGGAGCGTAAGCAAACGACATATCGCCTGTAATAAGAAGCGTGGACTCCTTATAAGCCAAAGCGCATCCCACGGCGGTCGCATTAGTTCCCTCAATTCCGGAAACTCCGCGATTAGAATAGCTTGAGTGGGGAATATATTCAGTGAAGAGTTGGGCGTATCTCACCGGCGTACCGTTTGAAAGGAAAAGATTGTATCTCCGGGGAATATGTTTGAAAATTCTTTCAAAAGCTTTCAACTCCGACCATTGAGCATTGGCTATGAATTCTTTTCTCTCCTGAAGCTGCATCTTCCTGACGGAGTTCCATTGCGCATTATAGTAAGCAACGCCTGCAATGGCAGAAGGATTCTTTCTATAATATTTTCGGAAGGAGTGATACATCACCTTAAAAAAGTAAGATGGCCCCGTCCGGATATTAAGGGAAAGATTCTTGAATACATCCACCCCATAATATGTATCTCCGAGAGTCCAGACATCCGGAGCCTGTTCGCGAATATATTCCTTAAGCATTCTTGAAACGAGCGCCCCTCCAATCGAGATAACAATATCAGGCCTAAGAGCTCTCTTGGTCTCATTGGAGAGTCCTGAAATCACAGAATCGATTGCGTAAGGATTGCCATTAAGATGAAGATTGGATAGTGTTTCACAAAGAACCACAACTCCAGGAAGTGATGAGAAAAGTGAAATATATTTATTCAATGCATTATCCGGAGCCATGAATCCTGCTACGACGAGAATTTTTTTCCCCACAAGTTCATTGAAAAGAGTCTTGACATTATTGGGAGAAAGAGCCGGAGAAGACAGCATTGTCCTTATTATCCTCGGAACTTGCGGTGTGATCTCTTCAGTGTTGCTGATAGGGGGATCGACTTGCAGGTTAATATGCACAGGCCCCGGTTTCTTATCGGATGCAAGAATGGCCGCTTCGTTAGCAATGCGGTTTACATACCATTCCAATTCCTTTTTTTCTGACTTCACCGGAATATCGAAACTCTTCTTAACAATCTTTGATAATGCTCCCGGCTGTGCAAGGGTCTGTGAATCATGCTGATCAATCCAATGGAAAGGGCGGTCGGCAGAAATGATTATAAGGGGCAGCCCCTGATGGTATGCTTCTGCGATAGCAGGAGCATAATTATAAAGCGCAGTGCCCGACGTGCATACGAGCACCACAGGCTTTCGTGAAACAGTAGCTATTCCTAAAGCGATAAATCCTGCTGTGCGTTCATCGGTCACCACCCTTGTTTTCAGTTTATCCCTATAAGAGCAGGATATGAGAAGAGGGGCATTGCGACTCCCTGGGCTTGCAATCACATCAGTTACTCCGTGGGCTTCCAAAACATCAAGAAGTATTCTGCAGAAAATGTTATCCGTGTCTTTCATTGGAAAAGTCTTTTATTCGAAAAACGGCACCTCAACCCATTATGAATCTCTCCGGATGATAACCGAGAAGGAAAGATGAGGCGTCCATCCTCTTCTTTCCGGCCGGCTGAAGAGATTTAATTTCTATGGCTTTGTCACCGGCTATGACATATAATTTTTTACCCACCACATGTATATCTCCCGGTGAGCCGGCCAATTCAAGTGAAGCTACAGATGTTTCAAATATCTTGACATCAAATGTTCTTCCATTTTTATCAATCATTGTTGACCAAGCTGCAGGATAAGGCGAAAGACCGCGCACATGGTTGAAAATCTCCTCCGCTCCCTTTGACCAGTCAATCTCACAGTCCTCCTTGAAAATTTTCGGTGCAGGGATGAAATCACCCTCAGGCTGAGGAATTGTAGTCAGCGTTCCATCTATTATTGAATCGACAGTATGCACCACACATTCAGCGCCAATATCCATAAGGCGGTCGTGTATGGTTCCGGCATTATCTTCGGGCAAGATTTCAATTTTGCGCTGTTCAATCATATCGCCCGTGTCAATCTCATGTTTGAGAAAGAAAGTGGTTATGCCCGTCTCCTTCTCTCCATTCATTATGGCACGATTGATAGGAGCCGCACCGCGATATTTGGGAAGGAGGGAGCCGTGCAGGTTAAAGGTGCCTAACCGAGGCATGGCCCAGACCACTTCCGGAAGCATCCTGAAAGCAATCACGATAAAGAGGTCGGCATTGATCTGCTGAAGAGTTTCTACAAATTCAGGCGACTTAAGCTTTTCAGGCTGCAGCACCGGCAACCCCGCCTCAACAGCATATTTTTTTACATCGCTCTGAATCAGTTTGTGTCCACGTCCCGCAATTTTGTCGGGCATTGTCACCACCGCCTTTACATTATATCCGTTTGACACAAGGGCATCCAGACTTTTAACTGCAAATTCGGGTGTGCCGAAAAAAACTATCTTTAAATCCTTTTTATCCATAAAATATGATAGTGCGAATCAAAAAATGTAATGTATCCTTCATTCCGTTAATCTTCCGTGAAATGCCTAAGCACGCGTCGATAGGAATTAAAAATCTTTGATTTTGATACAAAACCGACATATTTTCCATTATCCACAACGGGGAGGTTCCAAGCGTTGGTCTTATCGAAGATCTCCATCACCTTATCCATAGTGTAAGAAAGCTCGATAGTGGCCGGCACTGCCGACATGAATCTTGAAACGTGCATTTTCTTATAAAGATCCGAACGGAACATTATGTTTCTTATCTCATCAAGAATAACAACCCCTTTCAGCATTCCTTCATCATCGACCACCGGGAAAAGATTGCGGTTGCATACAGAGATAGTGTCAACCATCTCTTTAAGGTTCATCTCAGGCTTTACGGTCTTGAAATCATTTTCAATCACATTGTCGAGTTTCAGGAGGGTTAGCACGGCTTTGTCCTTCTCGTGAGTGAGAAGATCGCCGGCACGTGCCAGACGCATTGTATAAATGCTATATGGCAGGAAGAGCTTGATGGTCATATATGCGAGCAGAGAGACGATAAGCAATGGGAGGAAAAGATCGTAGCCTCCTGTCATCTCGGCGGTCAAGAAGATAGCCATCAAGGGAGCGTGCATCACACCGCTCATCACGCCTGCCATTCCCATCAAAGCGAAATTCTTCTGAGAAAGATGAACGCCAATATCAAGGTTATTCAGTATATAGGCAAAAAGAAATCCGCATAGCGCACCGACGAACAGAGAAGGGGCGAACGTTCCGCCAACACCGCCGGCACCATTTGTGGCCGAGGTGGCAAAAGCCTTGAACATCATTACTGCCCCTATGAAAAGCACAAGGAACCATACATTTTCACGGTCAACATAAAAGAATGTTCCGTCAACAATTTTAGAAATATCCCCTTCAAGCAGGTTCTCTATCGCACCGTATCCTTCACCGTATAAAGGAGGGAAAATGAAGATAAGCACTGCAAGAATGATTCCGCCCGTGATAATCTTAAAAAACTTATTTGGAAGTTTTGAAAATACCGTCTCCATCCAGAACATCACGCGCGTGAAATAGAGGGATACCAACCCGCACACAACTCCGAGGAGAATAGTGAAAGGGATGCGGTTGGTTAGAAACGGCTCGCTTTGGGCAAAGAAAAATTCGGAGTTATATCCTTCTAAGACGTATGCTACCGTGGCACCGGCAATAGATGAAATGAGAAGAGGCATGACCGTCATTCCGGTAAGGTCAATCATCAGAACCTCAAGAGTGAAAAGCATTCCGGCAATGGGAGCTCGGAAAATCCCGGCTATGCCGGCCGCAGCACCGCATCCCACAAGGATCATAAGAATCTTTGGCGATAACCTGAAAGCCTGACCGAAATTTGAACCTATGGCCGCGCCTGTGAACACTATCGGGCCCTCTGCTCCTACAGAACCTCCAAATCCGATGGTGATGGATGAAGAGATGAGTGACGCATACATGTTCTTCTTCTTCAGACGTGATTTCCTGCGTGAAATGGCATATAACACCTTCGTTACACCATGCGATATGTTATCTTTCACCACGAATTTCAGGAAAAGGGTCACAAAGAGGATTCCGATTACAGGATATACCAGATAGAGCCAGTTGGCCGTAGTGGTGCTTAACCCTGATGTGAGGGCATTTGCAATCAAATGAATCAGATATTTCAAAAGCTGGGCGGCAAAGCCACACACAATTCCTACAATCAAGGCAAGAAAAATTACGAATTTACTTTCCTTGATGTGATGTTCCCTCCAGATAACGAATCTCATCCAGAGGTCAGTGAATTTATTATGAGTTTCCTTATATGCCATTTAACATTTCAAGATAATTAACTGATTCCTATTTGCCCGCTCCGGAAATAATGGTGCGGACAGTAAAAATAAGTATCTTTAAATCGAGGAGCAGAGACATATTGTTGATATATACCATATCAAACTTTGTTCGTTCCACCATCTGGTCAAGACTGGAAGCATATCCAAATTTCACCATAGCCCATGATGTGATTCCGGGTCTAACTTGATATACAAGGCTATAATAGGGGACTTTCTTTACAATCTGATTAATGAAAAATTCCCTTTCAGGTCGTGGCCCCACGATCGACATATCCCCCTTCAGCACGTTCCAAAGCTGGGGCAGTTCATCGATCCGATATTTCCTGAGGATTTTTCCAACCTTTGTGATGCGCGGATCGAAATCTGATGAGAGCTGGGGACCGTTCTGCTCGGCATCAGTTCCCATTGTCCGGAATTTCACAATCCTGAATGGGATATGATGTCTCCCTATTCTTTCCTGGCTGTAAAACACGGGCCCCTTGCTATCTAATTTCACAAAAACTGCTACAATCAACAGGAAAGGGAGGAGAAGTATCAGGCCAACCAGGGAGATGATGATATCGAAAGTGCGTTTTATATTCTGAGAAAAATCGCTCAGACGTGGAGAGGAGAGATCTATCAAAGTGTAACCAAGAATATCGTTAGTCCTGATGCCGGCCATAGCGTATGCCATATCATCGGGAGCGATCTTTATTGGAATCTCCAGGTCGATATATTCATCAACCATACGGAGCACCACATCATCTCCGGCTGTCTCGGGGGCAATTACAATCTGAGACACTTTCTCGTGAAGGCAGAACTCCTTGAGATTTTTCTCTTTAATTATGGGCACACCTTTATATTTATGAGTATTGCGCTGTTCCCCTTCAAGGGCAACAAAAGCAACAACCTTATTTTCATACGGAGAATGAGATTCAAGTATATTGTCGGCTGCTTTCCTTGCTCTGTCGGAATTGCCTATAATCACGGTCTTGTAAATAAGCTTGCTCTTTCTGGCTTTTTTAAATGCGATTGTAGTGATTGTGAGACGTCCGAAATATGTGAAAGAAAGGAGAAGGAAAAATATAAGGAAGATCAGATAATATTCGGTGCGGCGGCGAGGTGTGGGATCGTTGATAAGCATAGTCATAAAAATTAGAAATGCATTGACCATGGCACTCCCGATTGTGACCAGCATCTCGCTTGCCCTGGAGCGAGGGAAAGGATGGTTATAATAGCCTGAGAGGAGATAGATGAACATCAGTGCGGTTGGCACCATGCATTGTTCCCAGATCATCTTTGGTGTAAGCAAGTAGCCGACCACCCCGGAAAATCCGTCATTAGAAATCAAAATAGGGTAGCGCAGAATATTGAAAACGAAAAATGCAAGCGATGTCATTATGAAATCGCTTATGATATATGCTATCCGTAATGTCCTGTCTCTACGCTTGAACATCTTGTTTGAAAAGAATTACTATCGGATAATCTTCACAACACTATCATTACCCACTTTGATGATATTGCTTGGAGAATTTTGGGCGGCTTCGTCACGTCTGACTTCCACTACATAATCCACTCCATCGATAATCTCTTTATCTATATCGGCAAACCCCTTTGGAGCGGGGCGGCCGCTTACATTAGCCGATGTTGAGACCAATGGATGACGCAATCTTTGACAAAGTGTCTTTGAAAAATACTCATTAGTTATCCTGAAACCTGCCGAACCATCTTCTGCCAACAGTGCATCGCTAATATTAACCGGCTCATCATAGATTATAGTGAGCGGATTCACGGCGGCGTCGATGAGCTGCCAAGCAATGTCGGGTACCTCTTTTACAAATTGCTGTAATTGACCGTCCGATCCAACAAGCATCAGCATCGCTTTGGCATCAGCCCTCTTTTTCAAGGCGAAAATTCGTTTGACGGCTTCTGTGTTTGTTGCGTCGCATCCCAGTCCCCACACCGTATCGGTGGGGTAAAGGATTATTCCGCCCTCCCTTAAAACTTTAAGTGCTTTATCGAGACTTTCTTTCATACACATGGTCAGATTATAATTGCTCAGCTTCCTTTATCCATAGGGAAGAGGATGCATCCGAGGGCATTCTCCAGTCTCCTCTCGGTGAAAGGCAGACGCTTCCGACCTTCACACCATCAGGCATGCAGGATCTTTTAAATTGTTGGCTGAAGAAGCGACGGTAAAAAGTAACGAGCCATTTCTTGATGGTTTCCTTGTCATAAACCTTTTCAAAAGCTTTGCAAGCCAATGCATAGATTTTAGTGGGGGAGAAGGAATGGCGCAACATCAGGTGTAGGAAAAAATCGTGGAGCTCGTAAGGCCCGACAAAATCTTCAGTCTTTTGTGCGATTGTTCCGTCGGAGGCCGCAGGCAGCAGTTCCGGGCTTATCGGAGTGTCGATGATATCTTGCAGCGTACGCTTCACATCTTCATTTTCATCAGAAATCATGTATCCCTTCACAAGATCTCTCACAAGAGTTTTAGGAATGGATGCGTTTACTCCGTACATTGACATCTGGTCACCATTATATGTACACCATCCAAGAGCCAATTCCGAAAGGTCGCCGGTTCCTATCACTATGCCGCCAATCTTATTGGCCATGTCCATAAGGATCTGAGTCCTTTCCCTTGCTTGAGAATTTTCGTAGGTTGCATCATGTTTTTCCGGATCTTGCCCTATATCGGAAAAATGTATCTCCACAGCTTTATTGATGGGTATCTCCAATGGAGTCACCCCTAATTCCTTCATCAGGTTCCATGCATTCCCGTGAGTTCTTTCTGTGGTTCCGAAGCCGGGCATTGTTATGCCAACTATCCCTTTCCGGTCAAGAGAGAGGAGGTCGAAAGCCTTGACGGTGACAAGAAGGGCAAGAGTGGAATCCAGGCCGCCTGATATGCCGATAACAGCTTTTTTACACCCGATTGCTCTCAGACGCTGAGCGAGTCCCCACGATTGGATTGAGGAAATTTCCTCGCATCGGCGACGTAGAAGATTTTCATCCTTTTCAACAAAGGGGGTGGGATTCACATAACGGTATTCAAGAATTTCATCAACTGTTTTCTCGCTACGCGCCCCGCCGATTTTATCATGGCTAATTCTTATGGGGGGAATTATTCCTGTATCAGGCTCAATTCGGAATGTGTTGTGACGCTGACGGTCGTTTCGTAAAAGTTCGATGTCAATGTCGGCAATCTCCATTTGAGGGGCAAGCACGAATCGATCCGATTCCTTGAGAATCACGCCATTTTCAGCGATTATGCAGTTTCCGGCAAATGCAAGGTCGGTTGATGACTCGCCGGCTCCAGCCGAGGCATATACATATCCGCACCGGCAACGGGCCGACTGTTGTGCAATAAGATCGATGAGATATGTGTGTTTTCCGGCAAGTTCATCTGTTGCAGATAGGTTGAATATTATTTCAGCCCCGGCTTTTGCCATTTCTGAACTTGGAGGAACAGGCACCCATAAATCCTCGCAGATTTCAACTCCGAAAGTCACTCCCCCCAAATCGAACAGAAGTTGAGTGGAGAAAGGGACTTCATATCCTGATAAAGTAAGTTTCGCCTCCGATTTCATACCTTCGGCAAACCATCTGCGTTCGTAAAATTCATTGTAGTTAGGGAGATAGGTTTTAGGAACAATTCCCCAAACCTTACCGTTGGCTACAATGGCCGCACAATTATAGATTGCGTTCTTTGCCGCTACGGGGAGGCCAACAATCAGCGTAGTTTCCACCTCCTTGGAGAAATCAGCAATCCTCTTTAATCCTTGAATCGCTTTTTCCAGAAGGAGAGACTGAAAGAAAAGGTCGGCACAAGTGTATCCGGTGATGGATAATTCCGGGAATAGAAGCAGATTAACTTTTTTTTGACTCGCTTCCTTAACCATTTTGCAGATCTGATCCACATTAAATTCCACATCCCCGACCTTGACTCCAGGTTTGGCGGCGGCAACGCGAATATATCCGAGATTCTCCATCATCAATTCATTTTTTTTGCCCAGTTTTCACTTATGCTTTCCCTAATTTCTTATGACGAAGCATAAGAGCAAACGGGGGATATTATATGCAAAGATAATTAAACATTTTTATATTTAGAAATGTTATTTAACTAATCTCTCTCAATTCTATAAACTAAAAGAAAATAGTATGAAAAAATCATTGAAGATTGTTTGTGGTCTGTTGGGAGCAGTGGCTCTTTTGGCGCCAGTTAAGGCCCAAGCTCAGAAGGGAGAGAAGTCCTTGGGACTGATAGGTGGTTTCTCCACTTATAATAATGGAGGCTATATGGGTGTGGATTTTCAATACACAATAGTGAATCATGTAAGATTAGCTCCGGATATAGCCTATAGCTTCCGAAACGACGGGAAATCGGCGTTCATACTTGATGTTGATTTGCATTTCCCCTTCAAAATTGCAAAGGGATTTGGAGTGTATCCCCTTGTAGGTTTCGCATTCAATAACTGGAGCTATGCCGGAGGTGGGCATGCCAGCAGGGCAGGTGGCAATTTCGGAGCCGGTTTTGATTTTTATCTCACCTCAAATCTAAAGCTTACGCTTCAGGGAAAATATTCTGTTATGAACGATACAAGCGGTGGCTTTATCGGAATGGGTATAGGATATGTGTTTTGATAAAATATGAAAGTAAAAATCCTTTTGATATACAAAATAATTCGTATATACGAAAAATGGATTCTCAATTGAGAATCCATTTTTTGTATCGAATGTATAAACAATAACTCTAATTATTTAAGAGCGTCTTTAACTGCATCGTTAGGCACCATTTCCTCTTTGAAGACATAAGCGCCTGTTTTAGGAGATTTCTCCATCTTGATGACCTTGCTGTAAGTGCGGCCTTCACCTTTCTGAAGAGACGCGACGGTTTTCTTTGCCATAAATCAGTGCTTATTTAATTTCTTTGTGAACGGTAACTTTCTTAAGGATGGGGTTATATTTCTTCAACTCCAGACGACCTGTAGTATTCTTACGGTTTTTAGTGGTGATGTAACGAGACATACCGGGCATACCGCTTGCCTTATGTTCTGTGCATTCCAGAATCACCTGGACTCTGTTGCCTTTAGCTTTCTTTGCCATAATTGTTCTGTGAGATGATTAAAGAGAAAGGATTTTGATATCTTTGAAATCGAGATTACCTTCGGCCTCTGCTTTTTTGAGAGCTGCGTTAAGACCAATCTTGTTGATGGTGCGGAGAGCTCTTGTAGAGAGACGCAATACAATCCACATGTCCTGCTCAACCCAATAGAATTTCTTTGTGTGCAAGTTTACCTCGAACTTGCGTTTGGTGCGACGCTTTGAGTGAGAAACGTTGTTGCCCACCTGCGCTTTTTTGCCTGTAATTTGACAAACTTTTGACATGGCTGTTGTTATAATTCTTTAAAATTTAACTTCATTGGTGTTTAGGCCGCCATCTCAGTTCTCATATCATCGCCGGTTGCATCATTCCGGCAACTTTTAAGGATGTGCCACAAAACGTGTGCAAAATTACAATTTTTATTTTAATCTTGCAAATTTTTTTGTTGATAAAGTTTATTAATAGCTGATTTTCAACGGTAAAAAACTTTCGAATCAGTCATCATTAATGTCGTCGGGAGTGGTATAGGAGTTTCGTAGTAGATTTATCAGCATCACCATCCCGTGGTTGGTGGCTGAATCAATCACCTCATCGCGCGTGCCGGAGAAGTGAAGGCATTCGCTAACAATCCTCTCTCCGATCTTAACTGCAATCCACACTGTTCCCACGGGCTTGAATTTTGTGCCTCCGTCGGGACCTGCTATGCCGCTTGTTGCAATGGCGCAGTCGGTGTGCATTAAGCGTGCCACCCCTTCAGCCATCTGTTCCACCACCTCTTTTGAAACAGCTCCATAACGGTCAAGATTTGTTCGAGACACATTGAGCACACCTGCTTTCACGTCGTTGCTGTAGCTCACCACGCTTCCTAAGAAATAAGCCGAGCTTCCCGGAATCTGAACAATCTTATGGGCGATACTTCCACCCGTGCAGCTCTCTGCAGAAGAAACAGTGAGTTCCCGTTCTTTCAGAAGCTCGCCAAGTACCTGAGACAGGGATTTGTCTTCTGTGGTGATTACTTCCTGGCTGAAGATTTCATTTAATGAGGCCTGATAGCGGTTCATGTTGAATCGCAGCAACTCGAGGCCTGAATTTACTCCTGTCAGGACTACTCGTGTAACAAGATTATTTGTGTCAACCGTAATCTTTACAAATTCCGGGAGTTGCGCCTCAAAATGTTTCAAGATATTGGCCAGTTCGGATTTCGTGTAGCCGTAAATAACAATATGGCGGGTTTCCTTATGCACGGGATGATCCTTTTGTGATTCGCTGTTCATATTCCTTATAATATAGGTGGATTCAGAAAAATTAGAGTAGTCTTAAAGTTTCACTCTTGCGAATGGCGGCCGGTCGAGCGAACAGAAGTCATTATTGAGATATTTAAAATATCCTGCTGTGGCAACCATAGCTGCATTGTCAGTGGTGAAAACACGTTTTGGAATCCAGGCCTTCACCCTCTCTTTTTCACAGAGCTTTTCCACACCCTCGCGCACAGCAGAATTAGCCGACACTCCGCCTCCGATTGTAACGTGCTTGACGCCGGTCTGCCGAATAGCCTTTTTAAGTTTATTCAAAAGAATGTCAACAATTGTTTTTTGCAAGGATGCGCATAAGTCTTCAAGGTTGTCTTTTATGAAGTCCGGGTTCTCTTTGATGCCATCCCTCACCGTATAAAGGAAACTTGTTTTCAGTCCACTGAATGAATAGTCAAGGTCAGGAATATGGGGCTTGCTGAATTTGAACCGTTCCTCATCTCCTTTGGAGGCCAGCTTATCGATGTGGGGCCCTCCGGGGTAGGGAAGCCCCATAACCTTTGCACATTTATCGAACGCTTCGCCGGCGGCATCATCGATAGTCTGTCCAAGGATTTGCATATCTTCAGCACTCCTTACAAGCACGATTTGCGAATTTCCGCCTGAAACAAGCAGGCAAAGATATGGAAATTCCGGAACCTCATCCTCTTCATTCTCTTTAATGAATTGAGAAAGAGCATGAGCGTGGAGATGATTCACATCGATCAAAGGCACATTTAGTCCGATTGCCAACCCTTTCGCAAAGGAGGTGCCTACGAGAAGCGAACCCAATAGGCCCGGCCCGCGAGTATATGCTATTGCTGAGATATCATCTTTTGTAATATTGGCTTGACGGATTGCCTCAGAAACAACAGGCACAATATTTTGCTGGTGAGCACGCGAAGCAAGTTCGGGCACGACCCCTCCATAGGCTTCGTGGACTTTCTGACTCGCTATGACATTGCTTTTCAACAAACCGTCCGATATCACCGCGCAAGATGTATCATCGCAGGAAGATTCTATTGCTAAGATATTTATGCTCATTTTATTTGACCAGACTCATTCTGAATGAAATTGTTTAAATAAACTCCATAAGAAGAGTCTATGTTTATACAACTTTTGATTTACAAATTTAATAAATATTGCCGTAAGAGCAAAATATTATTTTCAGTTCGGGCAATTCCAATAGATTTTATTAATTTTGTAAAAAAGAATTGATCGGGATGACAATTAAAGTTGTCAATAGAACATATAAAATATACAGGGTTTTACGCAGCGTGCTTTTCACCGCCGTTGTTGCGGTGGCAGTGCTGTATGTCGGCCTATATATTTTTTTAAGCATCCCTCCGGTTCAGAATCACATAAAAAACAGAGTCGCAAAAGAGCTGACCACTTTTCTGGGTGGCGAAGTGAAAATTGGTGAGATTGACATCATCCCTTTCAACGAAGTCCGCATGAAGAGTGTAGAATTCTTTACTCCAGAGGGGGAAAGATGCATCGAGATTGGGACGCTCGGGGCAGGAATCAGGCTGTGGAAGCTTGTGCGCGAAGGAAGGATAGAGATTACATACGCTGAAATCCTTGGCTTGAAAGGCCGTGTGAGCCAGGCGGAGAAGGACGGGCCTCTGAACATTACCTACATCATTGAAGCACTCTCTCCCAAAGATAAATCTAAGCCGCCAACAAAATTCGATCTGCAGATTAATAATGTTGTAATTAGAAAATCTTCGCTTTCCTTCGACCGTCTTTGGAAAGAAAAGGATGGTGCAGGGAAGGATAATCTTGTGTTTGATCCTAACCATATCTTGCTGACCGATCTTATGGCCGACCTTAGATTGCCTCGCCTGAAGAATGACGATTTTACGATCGACCTCCGCCGACTCTCCTTTAAATCGTATTCCGACTTCAATGTCAGAAAATTAGCCTTAAAGGCACATTTCACCAATAAGGAGCTTTCAGTTTCTGACTTCCTGCTTCTTGTAGGAGAGGGCGAAATAAAGGTTGGAGATATCGGTCTGACTTACGAATCGATAAACAAGATAGCTGATGCGCTGGAAACCGGTGATCACTTTATTGAGGTGAAAGGGAGCAATCTTGCTCCTGTTGATTTTAAGTTCTTTTATCCGGAGCTGAGTCGCTTTAATGATAGGTTCGACCTCACGATAAATGCTTCGGGAAATCTCGATAGAATCAGGGTGGAAAGATTCGGTTTGGCTCAGAAAATCGGTGAAGCCAGCATAGAATTAGCCGGAAGTCTGGAGAATCTACGTAACCGATCGCGGCTTCACGCAAGCCTTGACTATATCAAGGCAAACATTCCATCGCTTTTCTTCCAGCAGGTCATCGCATCCTCCCGTCTGGGAAGTAAGGATGAGGCAACTATTCTTGGTCTTGTTTCGAGAATAGGATCATTAACGCTTGATATGAAAGGCCTTTACTCATTTGCCGACGGAGCCATAATGGCGGATGGCAATATAGATACCTCGATAGGCGGCGTTTCTTTTGACCTTAACGGCAAATGCAGGGATAAGAGCATGATTGCCGGCAAGTTTTCTGTAAGCACAGACAGTTTCAATGTAGGGAGTCTCCTCGACAACTCAAAATTGGGGGAAGTATCGTTATCCGGTGAAGGCGACATAGACATAAGAAATAAAGATATTAATGGTAGAACAAAACTATTGGTCAACTATATAGATTACAACGGGAACAGATTCACTGACATTAATATTGAAGGAGGGAAAGAGGGGGAGAACCTGAACGGAGAGGTTAACATAGATGACCGTTATGTGAATCTTTCCCTTGCAGGCGTGGCCACTCTTGCAGGAGAAAGATCGAGAATTGACATCCATGGTGATATTTCATCAATCTATCCTGGGGTCTTTGGCATTCTGCCAAAATATGATGGCTATAATGCAAGCTGCAGGATTGACGGCGAACTCTATGGAAATAACATCGACAATGTGATAGGAACATTGAATGTAGATGACTTCTCGTTCACAAATGGAAGTGAGAAAGGGATAAGGCTTGGGGCCATAAGGTTAAGCTCGAGAAATGGAAATGATGACCCTGAAGTTATAGGTAAACAACATTCTGCGGAAAGAATAATTGACCTGTCAACCGATTTTATGACGGCAACCGTGGAGGGTGCATTTAAGGTAAAAGACTTGGTGCCGGGCATCAAGAATTTACTTTGTAACAATGTGACTACCCTCATAGGAGGAAACGAGAGCGCAGGAAGCAAACATGGATACGCCGACCTGAATATTAATATATTCGCTCAGGACCGTCTTCCCGACTTTCTTCATCTGCCTGTCCGACCGCTTAAAGATATATCCATAAAAGGGAGAGTCGATTTGGATGAAGGAAAAATCGAGTGTGAGGCTTCTGCGCCTTATCTGTTGCAGGGCACAAACAAATTGATAAGCAATACCCGGCTTTATGGGGTTGTGGAACAAGGGAAAGGCGGGGCAGTCAATCTTGGCGCCACCATGCCAATCAAAAATGACAGAGCCAATCTTGAATTGGCCATCAATGCATTTCATGATAACGCTCAGATTGATCTTGGCTGGACGATGGTCAACAATCAAATGGCTAAAGGGAATGTAAGCATGTTTGGTGCGGTCACCAAGAATCCCTATTCAGGCAAGCCTGATTTTTCAATCACGATAAATCCCTCTACATTTACTCTGGGTCCTTCCGACTGGAAAATTGAAGAATCCAAACTCTTTTATTCGGATAAGAAAGTAAATGTTGATAACCTTCGCATCTGGAATGACAAGCAGTTTGTGGAGATTGATGGCGTGGCTTCAACCGATCCCGCGGATGAAATGAATGTAAGGCTCGCGGATATTGATCTTGAATATATATTCGGCATCCTCAATATCAATTATGTCTCATTTGGCGGAATAGCCACCGGAGAGCTTATGGCATCCTCCGTATTTACCAAAACTCCCGTGGCGCGGACCCGACGGTTGAATGTTAAAGACTTGTCGTATAACGAAGCAGTGCTTGGAGACGCAGATATTTTCAGCTGCTGGAATAATGAAGAGAAGGAGGTTGAGATCCATGCAGACATAATTGAGGAGGGCCATGGCGGAGCGAGGGTTGATGGCGGAGTTTTCGTGACCCGTGATTCCCTTTCGTTCGATATGAAAGCTGACAAGGTGAACGTAGCCTTCCTTAAGCCATTTATGTCGGCCTTCACTTCTGATGTCGGAGGCAGGGCATCTGGCGACGTTAAGCTGTTCGGCACATTCAAGGATATCGACTTGATCGGTAGAGCATTTGCCGATTCCATATATATGAAAGTGGATTATACAAATGTTTATTACCATGGCAGTGATTCAGTTATTTTAGATCCGGGCCGAATAGTGATTCCATCTTTCCGGCTATATGATAAATATGACAATTCGGCCATTTTTTCAGGATTCGTGAAACATACCTACTTCCATGACCCTGAATTTGAGTTTAAAGTCAGCGATGCGCGAGGGTTGCTGTGTTATGACACCAATTCCTCCATTAATCCTGACTGGTATGGCACAATCTATGCATCCGGGAAAGGGTCTTTACGTGGACGTCCGGGAATAGTGGCCATGGAGATGGATATGACCACAGGAGCCAAATCAGACTTTACGTTCGTTCTCAGTGACACTCAGACAGCTCTTGACTACACGTTCCTGACATTCTCCGACAAGAAAAAAGAGGAGGAGGAATCAACGGTGATAGTAGAAGAAAGTTTTGAAGAGAAGTTCCTAAAGAAAAAGAACGAGGAGGTGAGTCTGCCAACCATTTTTATGATGGATCTGCGCGCAACGGTGACACCCGAAGCTAAACTGAACTTAATAATGGATCCGAATGCAGGAGACAAGATCACCGCCCGAGGTGGCGGCCCCCTTCAGATCCATTATGACACGGAGTCGGACGAGATGTCGATGTATGGAAAATACACTCTGGCCGAAGGAGATTATAATTTCTCTTTACAGGAACTGATTTTGCGAGACTTTAAGATCAGAGAGGGGAGCAACATATCTTTCAACGGCGATCCGTTGCAAGCCAATATTGATATCTTAGCTTCGTATAGAGTCAATACCAACCTGTCGGATCTTGACAAGAGTTTCTCTACCGACCGCGACCTTAACCGAACCAATGTTCCTGTCGATGCCCTCCTCAAAGTGAGAGGTGACCTTCAGCATCCTGAAATATCGTTTGATATCTCGTTGCCAACCCTTACAAGCGATGTGGAGCGAAAAGTGAGGAGCATAATTTCAACTGAAGACCTTATGAACCGACAGATCATCTATCTTCTTGCCTTAAACAGGTTTTACACACCGGAATATATGGGTTCATCGAGCAACGGCGGAGGTGAATTGGCATCGGTTGCATCTTCAACATTATCCTCGCAACTTTCAAATATAATGGGTCAGCTCACCGATAAATTCACTCTGGCTCCATCCTTCCGTTCCGATAAAGGGGACTTTTCGGATATGGAGGTTGATGTGTCGCTTTCATCACGATTGCTTAATAACAGGCTCCTGATTAACGGTAATTTCGGATATAGGGACAAAAGCACATCGCAGACCACATTTGTCGGTGATTTTGATATAGAGTATCTTTTATCAAAAAATGGCAATCTCCGGCTGAAAGCATATAATCATTTCAATGATCAGAATTATTATCTTAAATCGTCTCTAACCACACAGGGCTTGGGGGTGGTGTATAGAAAAGAATTTGATAACCCATTCACGTGGTTGAGAAGGAAAAAGCGCAAGATTGTTGAAGAGGAGAGAGAGGAGAGAGACACATTGAATACAAGCAGAAAAATCAAGGATGAATATGAATAGCTATATAGAGGAATTATTGGAGAAAGTCGGCTTCCGAACTAAGCCTCGACTCGGAATGGCATTCGCAGGAGGTGGAGCCAAGGGCTTTTCCCACATAGGGGTATTGCAGGCTTTTGAACAATTCGGCATGCGTCCGCAAATAGTGTCGGGGGTCTCTGCAGGAGCCATCGCAGGAGCTCTCTATGCTTCGGGACTGACACCGGCCGATATGATAGAGTGTTTTGCCGAGTCAAGCAGTTTCGCTGACTTTTCCCAATGGTCAATACCTAAAGTCGGTTTCTTCCGGCTCTCTAAATTTGCCAGATTGCTTGAAAGCTGGTTGCCTGTAAAAAACCTTGAAGACACGAAGATTCCTCTTGTGGTGTGTGCCACCAATCTTGAGAAAGGAACATCTGTAGGATGGTGTAAAGGTGAAATTGTACCTCGCGTGATTGCATCCTGCTCCATACCTCTTGTGTTCAATCCGGTCAAGATAAACGGTTATCATTATGTAGATGGAGGAGTGTTAAGGAACCTTCCAGCCTGGGCTATCAGAGATTTCTGCAAAATCCTTGTGGGCAGCAATTGCAGTCCGCTCGACAGGACATACACTTACAAGCAGAACATCCTTGACGTGGCTATGCGGACATACACACTAATGAGCAAGGCTAATGTGCTTCAGGATATTAATTTATGCGATTATGTGATAAGTCCCAAGCACGTGGGAAATACAAAGACTTTTGATCTTACCGCCTTAAGGAAGAATGTAGGGTATGGATATGATGCAGCCTGCTTCATAATTGAAGAAATGTTAAAAAAGAACAAATAAGGGTGAAATTTGGTTAAGATATTGGAGTATGAAATTTCTCCCTTTAAGGAGAAGAGAAAAACAGGTAAATTATGGATAAAAAAGGGAAATTGATTATTTACCAAGCGTTCCCAAGAATTTTTACAAATATGAATGATTCCTGCGTTCCGCACGGCACGCTGGAACAGAATGGAAGCGGCAAGTTGAATCAAATTTCAGCCCGATTGCTCAAATCTCTTTCTGATTTGGGAATTAACTGCATCTGGCTGACAGGCATCATAGAGAATGCCACCAAAACCGCATTTCCGGAGGCCGGAATACCGGCTGATAATCCCAATGTGGTGAAAGGGGAGGCCGGGTCGCCATACGCAATCAAGGATTATTATGATGTGGCTCCCTGTCTGGCAGTGAATCCTGTGAACAGGATGAAGGAATTTGAAGCTTGCGTGAAGCGGGTGCATAAGCAGGGCCTGAAGTTGCTTATAGATTTTGTGCCTAACCATACGGCACGTGTCTATCATTCGGATTCCGCGCCTATAGGGATAGAAGACTTTGGACGGAGTGATGATCACAATATGTTCTTCTCTCCCCGTAATAATTACTATTATATAGTGAATCAGCAGTTTTCTCCCAATTTTGATATCTCTTCGGAGGGAACTGAGCCATACATAGAATTTCCGGCAAAAGCTACGGGGAATGACTGTTTCACAGCCTTCTGTGGAAAAAATGACTGGTATGAAACCGTCAAGCTCAATTATGGCCTCGACCCATGGAATGGACAAGGAAGCTATGATCCCATTCCCGATACGTGGCTCAAGATGCTTCACATCCTCCGGTTCTGGGCCTCAAAAGGGGTGGATGGTTTCAGATGCGATATGGTGTTCATGGTTCCTCAGGAATTCTGGCATTGGGCCATACCGCAGGTTAAGAAAGACTATCCCCATATCATCTTCATAGGCGAGATTTACGATGTGAACCTTTACAGGCCATTCCTTAATTATTGCCATTTCGATTATCTTTATGATAAAGTGAATCTCTATGATACTCTTGTAGGCATAGAACGCAGCAACTGGTCGGCCGCTCAGTTGACCTCGTGTTGGCAACGTGTCGAGGGGATTGGCGACAGTATGCTTAATTTCCTTGAGAATCACGATGAAGTAAGGTTCGCTTCAAGAGAATTTGCAAACGACCCAATGAAGATTGTTCCATATCTTGTGGTTTCGTCAATGTTCTCCAATGGCCCTTTCATGATTTACTACGGTCAGGAATTAGGGGAGATGGCTCGTGACAATGAAGGTTTTGCCGGCGATAACAACCGCTCAACCATATTTGACTATTGGAGTTATGACACATTAAGGAGATGGTATAATGATGGAAAATGCTCCTCTTTTCTGCTCACGCAGCACGAAAAGTGGTTGCGGAAGCTGTATAAAACCGTATTGCATCTCACCTCAGAAGTTCCTGCCTTCTATGAAGGGAAGTTTTTCGATCTGATGTATTGCAATCATAGGAATCCCGGTTTCAATCCTCATAAGCAATACGCATTCTTGCGTTACACGGATGATGAAGCTTATCTGGTGATTGCTAATTTCAGCCACGAGCAGATAGAGCTGGAATTGAACTTTCCTGAACTTGCCCTCGGGATGGCAAAACTTGAAACCGGGGAGCAAGAGGCTGAAGACCTCTTATGGAACAAACGCCATACTTTTGAGGTGTCGGATAAAAAGGCCGCCCTATTCACCATAAAAGGGTATGATGCGCTTGTTCTGCCGCTTAAAGTGCATCAAAACGAGGATGAGAAAAATGAAGAATCTAAAAAAGATACTTCTGCATAAAAAACAATAAGGAAAAAGATGGAAAATTAAAAATTATATCTTAATTTTGTAGCATCAAATCAATCCTATCAAGTAATGAATGATTTCCGTCCGCCGATCAAGGTTTTTGCAGGGACCGCCTCTAAATATCTCGGGGAGTCAATCTGCAAGGAACTCGGCATTGAATTGGGCAAAATGAATAAGGAACGTTTTGCCGATGGTGAGTTTGAAGTTGGTTTTGAAGAATCAATTCGTGGTGCGCAGGTATATCTTGTGCAATCTACTTTCCCGACAAGTGACAATCTAATGGAGCTTCTCCTTATGATTGATGCGGCCAAGAGGGCTTCGGCAGAATCAATCATAGCTGTGATTCCCTACTTTGGTTGGGCACGTCAGGATAGAAAGGATAAACCGCGTGTATCCATCGCCGCCAAGCTTGTTGCAGATCTTCTGAGCACAGCAGGTATTGACCGTCTCATAACGATGGATCTCCACGCTGACCAGATTCAGGGATTCTTTAACGTTCCTGTTGATCATCTTTATGCATCTTCAATCTTTATCCCTTATCTCGAGAGTCTTCATCTTAAAGATATGGTGATTGCCTCTCCCGATGTAGGCGGTGCGAAGAGAGCAAACTCATACGCCAAGTATTTTGATGTTCCTCTTGTACTTTGCCACAAGGTCAGAGCTAAAGCGAATGTGGTTAGCAAAATGACCGTTATTGGTGATGTTAAGGATAAGAATGTGGTTCTTGTTGACGATATTGTCGATACGGCAGGCACAATCACTAAGGCAAGTGACTTGATCCTTGAGTATGGAGCTAAATCTGTAAGAGCTCTCTGCAGTCATCCAGTAATGAGCGATCCTGCCACTGAAAATGTGAAGAATTGCGGACTTACAGAAATAATATTTACGGATTCTATTCCCTACGTGAAAGAGAATCAGAAAGCGACTGTGCTTCCGGTGGCAAAACTTTTCGCCGACACTATCCGTCGCATTCATAATAATGAGTCGATCTCTTCTCAGTATCTTTTCAAATAAGATTTACAAAAATCAAAACTTATATTTACGGAAAGGCTTACGACGTGGATGTCGTGAGTCTTTTTTGATTTTGAACCATCCTTTCAATCAAGGCGTTTAATTATAAACCGGTAAAATGAACGAAGCATAGAAAGTGCTGATTTGAAGCCGGAGATTGTAAAACTATTAACACAAAGATTATGATTAAAAAAGTTTTATTCGCCTTAATTGCGATTATCGGCTTATCTACAACGGCAATGGCCGGAGATAAATATGCACATGATGCTTCTGTCCTACCCAAAGGGGCTCAGACCACATTGTCAAAAAATTTCAAATCTAAGGTTAGTGTGGTTAAAATCGACAAGGATTTCGGGCGTATTTCAGAATATGAAGTGGTTATGACCGATGGCACAGAGATCACCTTCGACAGGGATGGAAACTGGAAAGATGTGGAGGTAAATGTATCAAAATCGGTTCCTGCAGCTTTTATCCCGGCTGGCGTGACAAGTTATGTGAAAGCTAATCAGAAAGGTCAAAGAGTGGTAGGAATTGAAAAGACACGCAGCGGATATGATGTTGAACTGTCTAATGGTGTGGAGATGAAGTTTGATAAAGATGGGAAATTCATCCGCTACGACAGATAAGCAAATTCAGATAGTAATTATATAAAAATCGGAGTGACAATGCTGTCACTCCGATTTTTATCTGCATAATTAAGATGAATTACCATATAATCACGCGTTCCTCAACGGGACGATACATCTTGTCGCCCTCTTTAACTCCAAAGCTCTCGAAGAAGGGCTCAATGTTTTTAAGAGAAACGTTTACACGGTTGATTCCAAGTGAATGAACGTCGCCTGTGGTGAGTGAGCGGATCTCTTCATCGCGGATGTTGCCAGCCCAGAGGTTAGCGAAGTTCATATAGAATACCTGGATTGGGTCGATACCGTCAATCTTGGCACATTCTTCTGTGATATCCACACCTTTCTTCTTCTGAGAATCAAGGAATGCTGTCATTGCAATGCGGAGACCTCCCTGGTCGGCAATATTTTCGCCGAGGGTGTATTCGCCGTTAGCGTGAAGGCCGGGAAGTACTTCAACTTCGCTATACTGATCAGCAAGGCCTTTTGTAAGGTTCTGGAATGCAGCTGCGTCTTCAGCACTCCACCAGTTGACCATATTGCCGTCTGCATCAAACTGGCTACCCTGATCGTCGAAACCATGTGTGAGCTCATGACCAATTACTACACCGATACCGCCATAGTTCTCAGCATCAGATGAGTTAGGATCATAGAATGGCGCCTGAAGGATTCCAGCCGGGAAAACTATCTCATTGTTCAGAGGATTATAATATGCATTGATGGTCTGAGGAGTCATGCTCCATTCCTCACGGTCAACAGGCTTACCCCATTTCTCGAGATAGCGATCCTGTGACCACATGCGTGCGTTGTGGATATTTTCATAATAGGAGAGGGAGGGATCGATTTCAAGTTTGGAATAGTCTTTCCATTTGTCGGGATAACCGATTTTCACAGTAATCTTGTTGAGCTTCTTGAGTGCCTGCACCTTTGTGTCATCGCTCATCCATGGAAGATGGATGATATGTTTTCCGAGAGCATTGCGCAAATTCTCAACCAATCCCTGCATATAAACCTTTGAGCTCTCAGGGAAATATTCAGCCACATAAAGTTCACCGATACCTTCACCCATGAAGCTTTCAACTGCACCGAGTGCCTTTTTCCAGCGAGGACGCTGTTCTGTGACGCCACTGAAAACTTTATTGAACTCGAAATCTGCATTTGCAAAATCATCGCTAAGTGCGCCTGATGCACCTGAAACCACTTCCCACATATAAAGGTCTTTCTTTTCGCGGTCGGTTAGTGTGCGGTTAAGATAGTCGCCCTGTTTCACAGTGTTGATAGCAGTCACGATGAAGTTTTCAGGAGTTTCGATGCCCATTGTTTCTACGAAGAAACGATCCCAAGGGAAAGAGGGAGCTATCTCTTTAACCTGAGCAAGAGTGCGAGGATTATACATTGCCGGTATGTTGCGGCTCTGTTCGCGTGTCCAGGTAGAATCAGCAAGCAGAGTCTCAGCTTTCATCACGCTCTTCACAACTCTTTTTGCATCTTTCTTGGAAAGGCCGGCAAGCATCATCTGAGTCTCGATAAGCTTCTGGTATGCTTCACGCACATCTTTGTTGCGCTTATCGTTGAGCAGATAGTAGTCGCGGTCGCCAAGTCCAAGATTTGCTCCGTCAACATACATTGCATACACTTTGCTATTGGCCAGGTCTTCCTGGAAACCTACACCGACAAGCGGAGAACCATAGTTCTTGTGCATGAAGAGGAAAAGATCTTCCATTCCCTCTTTGGGTGTGTTGTTAATCTTATCGAGAATAGGTTTGATAGGGGCGGCGCCAAGTTGATTTCTTCTCACGGAGTCGAGAGCGAGTTCATAAAGATTTGCAATCTTATAAGCGTTTGTCCCTTTTTGAGGATTCTTGGCCGCAAGTCCGGTAACGATTCTGCGCACACGATTGTTGCTGGAATCGTTAAGGATATTGAACTGGCCGTAACGAGCATATTCTCCTGTGAGAGGATGACTGTCCATCCAGCCCTTGTTCACGTGATGATAGAAATCTTCTTTGGGAGAGATGGAGGCATCTATGCTGCCTTTATCAAGGCTCTTAAGATGTTCCACAACGGCTTTCCCATCCTTGCAGCAATCTTTCCCATCCTTGCATTCTGTTTGAGCGAAGGCAACGGAGGTGAAACCGAGTGCAAGACACAAAATGGTTGATCTTACGTTCATAATGTTGATACTATTTATTATAAATTATTTTTGACTGTCAGGAGAGTTTTCAGGCTCTCATATTATTGGTTGCTTATTTGAATGGAAAGTTACAAATAAAAACTAAAATATACAATAAATATAGAAGTTTTCATTCAAAGAAATGTAATTTTTCCATTATAGAAGCTGCTTTATTTTCCGTTTCCTCCCATTCTGTCTTGGGAACAGAGGATGCGGTGATTCCTCCTCCGGCATACATGCACCATTTTCCAATATCCATTCTCACTGAGCGCAGAATGACATATAGGGAGAAGTCTCCGTTTTGAAATAGGGGTCCCATGAAACCTCCGTAATATGCTCGTGAGAATCTTTCTAAGGCTCTGATCGTTTCAAAAGACTTCTGTTTAGGAAATCCACACAAAGCCGGGGTGGGGGAAAGGTCATAGAGAAAGTCTGAGAGAAAGTCGGAATCGGGAAGAGAGGAAAAGTCGGCTGTAAACTCCGTGCAGAGGTGTTCCAATTTTCCAACCTTTTTGGAGTGCGGCTGATCATCATGCCAATGGTTTATTCCGTGGCGTGAAAAAATTTCAGCAATATAGTCGGTTACCATCTTCTGCTCTTCAATGTTTTTCCTATCCCAATCCTCTGCAACGTTTGCTTTTCGCGTTCCGGCAAGAGCCATTGTTGTCATGCAACCGTTGTTATTCGAGAGCAGTTTCTCCGGCGTTGCGCCAAACCATATCCCGCTTTGCGGTGTATGGAAGCAGAATACCATTGCTCCGGGAAAGGCTTTATCAAGAGCGATTAGAGTGGAGGGAAGGTCGATAGATTCACGTCCGCAGATTGCCCTGCAATAAACTGTTTTCTCCTTCTCTCCAAGTCCGGCTATTATCTTCCTGACATCGCTTAAATATTCATCCTTTAATGTGGATTGATCAGGGAAGGGGAAGATAGGGAGTATATTATTTATTTCAGTAGGCAATAAAACCTTGCCGGCTTGAAAATCTTTTAACGAATCCAATGTGAAATCATCCTCTTTCACAATCGTAAGGGTAGCCTCCTTCGTGTTATAAAAGGATGATATGATAAATCCGCAATCTATTCCCGTCTTGACAGTTCCAATGCCTCCCGTAAATTCATTTTCTCCAGGCAAACGATATAAGAAGAAGGAATCCATATTCTGTTCCGAAGATTTTATAACTTGGATAGGAAACGCGCTTCAAAATCAAATGGAGATCTGGCTTCTTTGATTGATGCCATTATAAAATCTCCCGGCATAGCATCTGTATCTGAAACATAATAGGCACAATCCACATCCGGGCTGTCCCATTGAGAGCGACATATGCGTATGTCGCCGTCAAGTTCATCAACAAGAAGCTTCAACTCTGATCCAACCATTTTCTCTGCCTCTTCCATGGCAATCTCTTCCTGAAGTGTCATGAGGCGTTCGAGCCTTTCCTGCTTCACTTCATCCGGAATTGTGTCGGGGAGATTCTTTGCGGCGTATGTATCATCCTCTTCGCTATATGCAAACGCGCCCATACGGTCAAAACGTTCTGTTTTGACAAATTCGAGGAGTTCCTCAAATCCTTCGTTAGTCTCTCCCGGAAAACCGACCATAAGTGTGGTGCGGATTTTAAGACCGGGAACACGTTTGCGCATGTCTCGCAGAAGATCTTTTGTCTGTCGGCTATCGATGTGACGGCGCATATTCTTCAACACTGGATCGGAAATATGCTGCAAGGCAATGTCGATATATTTACACACATTATCCTTGCGAGCCATGACATCAAGCAATTCCATAGGGAAATCGGAAGGATAGGCATAATGAAGCCTAATCCATTCCACTCCCTTTATATCGGCCATTTTATCAATCAATTCCGGAAGTTTATGCTCTCCGTAAAGGTCAAGGCCGTATGACGACAGATCCTGGGCTATGATATTAAACTCCTTGACTCCTTTTTCTACAAGCGACCTTGTCTCTTCCAGAATTTCCTCAATCGGACGCGAAGTATGCCTGCCAGTGATAAGCGGTATGGCACAGAATGCACAGAAGCGGTTGCAACCTTCTGATATTTTTAGGAAAGCAGAATGGGGAGGTGTAGTCAGTGATCTTTCCCATTCTCGAGGGGAAGCCTCACCTTTTTTATCGGGAAGCGTCCCAATGAAATCTTTCCAGTCAAACTTCCCATACCATATATCTATTTCGGGCATCTCAGCTTTTAGCTGATCCATATAGCGCTGCGAAAGGCAACCCATCACGACAATCTTGCCAATCTCGCCGCGTTGTTTGCTCTCGGCCAATTCAAGAAGGAGATTAATCGACTCCTCCTTGGCATCGGCAATAAATCCGCAGGTGTTAACCACGACATATTCCCCTTCAGGGTGTTCTGAATCATGACTTACAGAATAACCTTTTGCTTCAAGACGTTTGAGGAGCTTTTCAGAGTCGATGAGATTCTTAGAACAACCCATCGAGATGACATCGATTTTTCCTTTAACCATATCTTCTTGACAATGTGAGGATCAAAAAGCCCTTAGATTGCGTCGCCAAAGAGTGACCTGACAAATTCATCAGGATGGAAAATCTGAAGGTCTTCCATTTTTTCTCCTAATCCGATATATTTAACCGGGATATTGAATTGGTCGCTGATTCCGATAACCACTCCACCTTTGGAGGTGCCGTCAAGTTTGGTGATTGCAAGAGCATTGACATCAGTAGCGGCCACGAATTGCTTGGCTTGTTCAAATGCATTCTGACCTGTGGAGCCATCCAGAACGAGCAGAATCTCTTGAGGTGCATCCGGCACGATACGCTTCATCACGTTCTTGATTTTTGTCAGCTCGTTCATCAAACCGATTTTATTGTGAAGTCGCCCTGCAGTATCGATTATCACCACATCTGCATTGTGAGCTTTGGCGTATGAAAGAGTGTCGTGAGCCACAGCGGCAGGGTCACTTCCCATCTTCTGTTTCACCACATCCACTCCCACGCGTTCACCCCATATTGAAAGCTGTTCGATAGCCGCGGCCCTGAATGTGTCGGCAGCTCCCAAGACAACTTTGTTGCCGGCTTGTGAGTATTGATAGGCCAATTTACCAATGGTCGTTGTCTTTCCGACGCCATTGACTCCGACCACCAAAATCACGTATGGCTCATTATTCTTTTTTATGACATGGAAATCTTCAGTGGCATCTTCGGTTTTGGCCAGCATATCAGTGATCTCCTCGCAAAGAAGATTTTTGAGCTCACCCATATTGACATATTTGTCGCGAGCCACACGATCCTGAATGCGTTCTATAATCTTGAGGGTTGTGTCAACGCCGACATCGGAGGTGATGAAAGCCTCTTCAAGATTGTCGAGAACATCATCATCCACTTTATCTTTTCCACCAATAGCACGGGTAATTTTGCCCCATACACTCTCTTTAGTTTTCTGCAAACCTTGATCGAGTGTCTCTTTTTTCTTCTTTGAGAATAATTTGCCAAAAAAAGCCATATTATTTCATTTTTATGCGCCGTTAGAATCCTTTGCCGGCACGTAAAGAACTCTTTTAAACTATTACTGCAAATTTAACTTTTTTATATGAGAAAATAAAATTTAATCCTATTCAAGTTCAAAAGAAAATTATAAATATAGGCATGCATGCAAAAGAAATGGGGCGGACCAATACAATTGACCCGCTCCATTCCGGCTTTATACTATTTCACTTATCTTTATACTATTTCATTTATCTATGCTACACTTCAAGATAGCTTGTCGCTTTTTTAGAGCGGGTAACCATAATAGGAAACATAGAAGATTATAGCGGTGACCACTGTAAGAATAATTGATACTATCCAGCCTATGACAGCAATTATCTTGGTGGAGGTTTTCATTGGGTTCTTATCTCCGTTGATTAAAATGCGTATCAACAGATAGAGGGGTATGCCGATGAAAAGCAGGAAACCGATAACGCATAGGATGAGCATTGCAAGTTGCTCGATTTCAAATCCGCTAAAGTAAGGGATGCCCATGAAGAAGGAGGTGCCTGCGGCCGTGGTGAGTGCGATTAGTCCAACGATGCACCCTATGAGGCCCATGGCCAATGCGATCTCCACCGGAAGGCAAATGATAAGGATGAGGAAAAGGAAGATTTTAGCCACGACTCCGAAAAAATCGGCAAGATTATCAAAAAAGCCTTTGTTCTTGGTGGGCTCATTCACGTATCCTTTGTTCAAATTTTCAGTACGTCCGGGATTCGAACCATTCTGAGAATTAAAAAAATGTTTCACGCTTTGACCGATGTTCTGCAGAGTTGGGGATTCTCCAGACATCTGCATCCTCTGATATGGGGTCTCTGCGTTAGGAAGCACGATCCATAATATTATGTAAGCAAAGGCTAACGTAGATAACGATACAAAACAGAGCGCGACGGCTAAAAGCCTTACCCATGTTACATCTACATTAAGATATTCTGCCAATCCGGCACAGACTCCTCCAATCATACCGTTACTCGAATCGCGGTATAACCTTTTCACAGGCTTGGGGTTAATGATCGGAGGGGGAGGAGGAAGGATGGTTTCCTCCACAATCTCAACATTTTCACTGTTAGGGAGAACTTCCTCTTTAATCTCTCCTATAAGTTCTTCAGGATGACCTATCCGCGTGATGATGGCCTCTACATCCCTGAGTGTCACTACAGATTTCCCCTCCTGCTGATCCATATAGAACACCTCCGATATGCGTGCCTCAATGTCGGTCACAATCTCTTGGTTATCTGTGTCGCAGAAAGTATGTTTAAGTGTCTCGAGGTAATCATTCAAGAGCCTGTAGGCATCTTCATCAATTGTGAAAACCCGGCCGTCGAGATTTATGTTATACGTTATCTTCATTTTATTTATCCTCTTTTTCTAAGTTTATCTCCATTCCAATCTCTCCATCTCCCTCAATTTTGATTTCTTCGATGATCTTTATATCTTCGGAAATCTCATCCTTTACTCTCAGACTGTTGACAGTGCTTGCAATTTCATCCCAAGCCTCCGACATATATTTCAACACCTCCGATCCGAATGGTGTCAGGATATAATATTTTCTCGGAGGCCCTTTGGGAGACTCCTCCCATTCGTAGGTGAGTTTACCCTCCTTGCGGAGACGGTTGAGCAGGGTGTAGAGAGTTCCTTCCACCACGGCCAATCCTGATTGACGCATCTTGTCAATTATGTCGGAAGTATATTTCCTCTCATCTTTCAGTACGAGCAGGATGCAATATTCAAGCATCCCTTTTCGCATCTGAGATTTGATATTTCCAGTTTTTTCTTCTATAGTCATATTTTCTTTTTTAAATTGAAATTCCGCCATTGCCATTTCCACCTGAACTGTATATATCGTCGTTGCTGATGTTCAAGTCTGTTTTCTTGGCTGAAGAATTAAGATGTCCGAAATTCCAAGTGAGACTTACTCCAACTCTCCAGCTCTTGCTATATACATCTGTATAGGTGTGCTGAGTTCCGGAATGTATGTTTGAATGGAATGGTGTTGAACTTTGGAGGAAGCTTGATGCATTAAGCGCCACCGTGAGTTTATCACTGAGTAAATCCTTTGAAAGGCCAAGGCCATAATAATACCAACCCGAATAACTTCCCTGAAGCTGAATCACATGGAATGTCTGGCCACCGTATGCAGAAAGCTTTATATTGCCGGGCATTGTATAGTTCCAGTTTGCTCCGTAGTTGCCTGTCCATCCGTGATTCTTGAATATCGGGGAAGATGAAAGCATTTTCACGTATGCAAGACGTCCATTCACTGAGAATGACATTTTTTGAGTCAGGTTCACATTGAGGAAGCCCCCAATACCAAATTCCTGGCTATGACCGATGTTGGCCGTTGTTTGATGAAGAATCATGCTTTCTTCTTCACCTTGGGTGTAATAAACAAACTCGGTGATCGCATTATTGGTGTACTTATAATCTGCAAAAACATTTCCACCGAGAATGCGTCCGTAATTAGTGTAAGTGAGTGATATTCTGTTGCTGTGTTCGCTTTCAAGATTCGGATTTCCTTCCTGCACCATTGTTCCTAAAGCCGTTTGCTGGTAAGGGCTCATCTGGCGGATGTTAGGGCGAGAAATCCTCATCTGATATGCCAACCTCAGATTAGATGCCGGTGAGAAGAGATAGGTAAGAGCCGCGTTCGGCACGATATCGTTCAGATGCCTTGTAAAGTTTTCGGTTTCATCGAGCCTGTTTCGGATTCCCATACGCGTATGTTCATATCTCAATCCTGCATTAGCGGATAAATTTCCGAAATGTCCGGTATAGGATGCGTATAGGGCATATATATCCTGCAATTGAAGCATATCGACAGACAGCTCAGGATTGAAGATCAAGGAGGAAGGGTTTTCTCCTGCTCCTGATTCCCCGGTAGCAGTGTTATGACGCAGAATTGCTTTGGCTCCCGCTTCTAACTTATGTTTGTCTCCTCCGAAAGGATTGGCATAATCAATCTGGAAAGTGTGTTCACGATTATAGTTGATGCTGTTGTTATTGGTATAAGGGAAATAGACCTCATAGTTAATGGGATTGGATGTTTCTGTGGTAAGATCAAGCGGGTTTCGACCAAAGTTATACAGATAAGCCAGTACTATACGATGGCCTGATGTGTCGAAGGAATGCTGATAAGATGCGTTTGCAGAAGTTGAGAGCATTTTGAGGCTTCCGGTAACATCCTGACTGTATTGCCATTGCAATATATCGGATCTGTCGTACATTCCGGTTGTGGAATGATAACCTTTTATCTTACCGTTGAGGTTCATAAAGCTGCCTCCGAAGGTAAAGAGGTTCTTTTCGTTAGGTTCCCAAGACGCATTCAACCCGGCATTCACGAAGTTAAAACCAATCCTTTGATTCTGTTTCATCACCTGCCGATGATTGATGTCGGAAGAGTCATCAATATTGGTATATGTCTGGTCGGTGGTCTGGTCTGAAAAGCTGGTGGCACCGTAGCTTACGTTGGCATCAAGGCTAAACTTGTCATATTTCATTCTCCCGAAGAAGGAGAAATTGTAGTCTCTGTTTGATAAGGATGCATTCAGAGTTCCGGAATATCCATCCTTTCGTTGCTTGGTTTCTGTGATGAGGTTGAGCACACCCCCGGAGCCCTCGGCATCATATTTGGCACCCGGTTCCACGATTACTTCAATCTTCTGCACAGCGTCAGCCGGCATCGATTTGAAGATGCGCGAATAATTGGCCTGAAGCATTGGATCCTCTTTCCCATTTACACAAATCTTGAAATTTGAATCCCCATTGATGTGAATAACATCCTGCCCGTCAACAGTAACCATCGGCACTTTTTTGAGAGCGTCAAGAAGTGTGAGGCCTTTTGAACTATCATCTTCAGCAAGATCGTAAGTGAGGGAGGCGCCATCTGATTTTATAACCTCTTTCTTGGCAACAACCACCAACTCCTGAAGGTCGTCATACATGTCGGCCACTGTGTCAGGGATCTCGACTGCCTGACTTGCCATTAGGGCTGATATAAATAGAAAAGCATTCATATTACTGTTTTATAATTTTATTCTTTAATGATTATGGTTCTTATTATTGTTTCTTTTCTGTTTTTTATTTTCACGATGCAAAATTACAAAATATTTTAGTAC
>CAMWXH010000023.1 GCA_947178165.1 uncultured Porphyromonadaceae bacterium
TTTTTTTCGGTTTTTCGTCTGGATTTTGGGGTTTGGTTCTTATTGTTCTGTTTTGGTTGTTTTTTTTTGATGGTTTGTGTTGTCGTTTTAGTCGGGGTATGCATTATGGGCGGTGATAGGCGAGGATAGGCATTATGGGCGGTATGGACGAGATGGGGTTTATTGTTTTGGTGTGAATTATATTTGATTGTTATGGAAAGTTTTAATGAGGTAAATAAGAGTTATACGGTGTCGGAGGCTATCCGGGAGGCGCAGAGGTGTCTGAATTGCAAGGTGCCGCAGTGTAAGAAGGGTTGCCCGATCAGTAATGATATTCCGGAGTGGATCGCGGAGCTTGGGAAGGGTAATTTCGGTAATGCTATTCAGATTATCAGGCGAAGGAGCAATCTGCCTGCTGTATGCGGACGCGTGTGCGCCAAAGAGCGTCAGTGCGAGGGGCATTGTATATTAACAAAGAAGGGTGAGCATATCCATATCGGTAAGCTGGAACGTTTTGTGGCTGATTTCGATTTCGATGCGGGGCTTGATCATGAGAATATGCCTGAAAAGACTAAGGGGAAGGTGGCTGTGATAGGAAGCGGCCCGGCGGGGCTGACCATTGCCGCTGACCTGTCGCGTAAGGGTTTCAATGTGGAGATTTATGAGATGGAGGAGGAACCGGGCGGTGTGCTTCTCTATGGCATACCTGAGTATAGGCTTCCGAAGGAGGTTGTGCGCAGGGAGGTGAAGGCGCTTGAAGCTTTGGGGGTTACTATCCATTGCGGAGTGACCATTGGTGTGGATTATACTATTGATGATCTCTTTGCAATGGGATTTGATGCTATCTTTATCGGCACCGGGGCCGGGCTTCCTATTCCTCTCCCTACGGAAGGGATGGATGCAGAGGGGGTGTGTCAGGCGTTGCATTTCCTCCGTAAGGTGCAGCTTTATAAGTCGGGTCATATCGAGCGCCGGGAGGTGATGATTGGAGACGGGGATATTGTCTTTGTGATTGGCGGCGGCAATACGGCTATGGATTCTGCACGCACGGCTTTGAGAATGGGAAGCAAGGAGGTGACGGTGGTATATCGCCGCACGCTTGATAAGATGCGCGCCCTCCGCTCGGAGTATGAGGAGGCTGTGGCCGAGGGGGTGAAGTTTATGTGGGAATCGAATGTGGTTAGGGTGAATGCCGGTGAGGGTACGAATCTTCGGTCGCTGATTATTGAGACCAAAGGGGAGGAGAGGGAATATCCTGCTGATCATCTGATCCAGGCGGTGGGAAATGCACCGGCTGCGCGAATCGTATCGACTACAGAGGGGATCAATGTGGATGAACGTGGATATGTGCTTACGCGTGATGTGCCATACGGGATGACGAGTCGCGTCGGCGTGTTTGCCGGGGGCGATGTGTCAGATCGGCCCGCGACGGTGGTGCATGCCATGAGGGATGCTAAGCTTGTTGCGGAGGGGATTGAGCAGTATGTGTCGGCGATGAAGCTGATGGAGGCTATCAAGCTTTAGCTTGGTAGCCGGAGCCGTGCTCCGGAACAGAACGGCTTCGCGGCCGGGGAGAGGGAGGACGGGGCAGTGCCCCGGGCGGAAACGGCTTCGCGAGGGGATGCATGCCGGCGCGGACCGGAACAGGACGGCTTCGCGAGGGAAGAGGAAAATTATTCTTTTGATAAACAATCACTCCCGCTCTAATTTAGAGCGGGAGTGATTGTTTTAAATCTTATTAAGATTTAAATCTTATTAAAAAGGGAGTCGGGGTGACAGGATTCGAACCTGCGACCACCTGGTCCCAAACCAGGTGCGCTACCGGACTGCGCTACGCCCCGAATGGTTTTGCAAAGTTAATAATTCTTTTGAATAAATGCAAGGACTTCCTTTTTATTTTTTTCGTTATCTCGGTTTTGTGCCGGGAAGGCAGAGCCTTGGGCGGAAACGGCTTCGCGAGGGGAGGGCGGCTGAGGATTTGTTCTCTGGCAAATTATTCGCGAAGATTCCTCTTTATTCGCGGAGAAGGCGGAAATATTCGTTGAGCACGTCGTGGGCGGCGGTGAAAGAGGATTGTTCGTTGTTGAGCACGCGCAATTCTTTCTGTTCGAGCAGGGCGCGGATTTCGGGTCGGCGATAGAAGTCGGCGCGTAGCTGTTCGTTGATGGTTTCAAACATCCAGTATTTCGCTTGCTCGTTTCGTTTGCGCTCAAAGTAGCCGGTCTCTTTCACGTAAGCGAAATAACGGTCGATCATATCCCATACTTTGTCGATGTTGAGTTCGTAGTATCCGCTGTAGGTTATTACTTCCGGCATCCATTTGCTGGGCGTTGGCGGGAAGAGATGAAGGGCATTGCGGAATTGAGCGGCAGCCAAGTTGGCACGGTCGATGTTGTCGCCGTCGGCTTTGTTGATTACGATTCCGTCGGCCATCTCCATGATTCCGCGCTTTATTCCTTGCAGTTCGTCGCCTGTGCCGGCAAGCTGGATGAGCAGGAAGAAATCAACCATCGAATGTACGGCGGTTTCGCTTTGACCTACGCCAACAGTCTCAACGAATATGTTGTTATATCCTGCGGCTTCGCAAAGCACGATTGTTTCGCGCGTTTTACGTGCCACACCGCCTAAGGAGCCGGCAGAGGGGGAGGGGCGAATGAAGGCTTCAGGATGGAGCGAAAGTTTCTCCATGCGTGTTTTATCTCCGAGGATGCTGCCGGAGGTTCGCTCGCTGCTGGGGTCGATTGCAAGCACGGCCAATTTGCCTCCTTGCTTTAAAACGTGGAGCCCGAACACATCAATAGAGGTGGATTTACCTGCTCCCGGCACTCCGGTGATGCCTATTCGGCGGGAGTTGCCGGAGTATGGGAGGCATTTTTCTATCACTTCCTGGGCTAATGCCTGATGCTGGTCGGCGGTGCTCTCGACAAGGGTGACTGCTTGGCCGAGGATGCTTATGTCTCCTTTAAGAATCCCTTCTACATATTCGCCGGCAGTGAGTTGCGGTTTGCGGCGACGCGGACGGCGATAGGGATTCACGGTTGGCTGTGAGGAGACTCCTGAGTTTACTTGGAGGCCTTTGTATTCTTCGTTATTTTCCGGATGATTCATGATATTTGAATTTAAGATCTTTATATTTAATTGGGGGCCGGCTGACAATAGGCTTGCCGGTGCGGAGCCCCGGAACAGGACAGCTTCGCGAGGAGAGGCTTATTCTTTTATTCCTACCACTGAGAGGATGCGCACCGGATGAAGGGGATCGTCGGTTATAACCTCTACCGGAATATTGAATGGGCCTTCCGGTATTTCCTTCAAAAGGACTGTAAGGCGCGCTTCTTCCGATTTTGATGGCTTTATCGCTGATGGCTTGCGCTTTATGGATAATGCCTTCGATTTAGGAGATATGCGGTAGATGGTCAGCCTCCCTTTTCCTTGGTTCTGGATAAGGAAGGAGAGCGATTTGGCGGATTCTCCTGAGAGGATGCCGAGATCAAGTTTTTCGGGTATGAGGTAGCACCGGGGTCCCTCTTCTACTTGCCGTGCAGAGAGATGTGAGAAGTCGGGGGTCACTTTAGCGGAAAATATTATTTCCTGGCTTGGTGAATCCTTGACTGAGTTGTCAGATATAATGGTCAAGGGAATCTCTATCTCTCCCATTTCTTTCGTTTTCCCGGCATCAAAGAATAGGGCGAAGACTGCAATGTCGCCCGGCCCGATCTTTTTTTCGGAGCAGCTTACTGTGAGCGCGGGATCGCGACACACCCATGCCGGTGAGATTGAGTCGAGAGTCTGATTATAACTTCGGATGAAGAAGTTTCGCGATGTTCCGGCAGTCATCTCGCCCCCGTTGATGCGGAGGTCGGAAAGCCGCAATGGACCGCATTCGTAAGGGTAAAATTGCGTGAGTGATTCGGGGGTGCCAAGCACGTTTCCGGTGATGCCGATTTTATATGAATCGTTTTCACCTATATACACCCGAATTGATTTGTCGAATTTTCCCGGCCTTCCGGCAGGATCGTAGGTGAAGGAAATTGTGGCCCTTTCTCCCGGCGCAATAGGCTCTTCGGAATATTCCACGCTCGTGCAGCCGCAGCTCGGACGTGCGCCGGTTATCACAACCGGGTCGGTGCCCCGGTTTTCAAAGCTTACCGATCCCTTTGCGGGCCCGGCTTCCTCTTTCATCAGGCCGAAGTCATAGCTCTTCTGAAGCCAGACTATCTCTGCCTGTAAGAAGGCCGGGGTGAGAAGGATTAGGAGAAACGAGAGACAGGCTCTCATATTCAGCTTTACAGTAGCATCCATATTATTTCCCCTTCGGCGTTACGTTACCGGAAATCTTAAGGCGCGCTTTGCCTCCCTTGGCATTGGTTTTGACGGTTACGGTCTTTTCGAATGGCCCGGGACGGCCGATTGGATTATAGGTCACTTTTATCTTACCTTTCTTGCCGGGGGCTACGGGGCTTTTTGGATATTCCGGCTTGGTGCATCCGCATTGAGCAGTGGCTTCATAGATGATGAGATTGCCGGTGCCGTCGTTGAGGAATTGAAATTCATAGCTTACCGGGCCTCCATCTTCTTTGACTATGCCGAAATTATGTGATTTTTCGGCGAAGGTAATCTTGGCCTGGGTTTTCTCTTTTGCCAGTGCCGGGATGAGGAGGCAGAGTATGGCGATGATTAAAAGAATTTGCTTTTTCATATTGGTTTATTTTAATTCAACTCGCTGAGTGAGTTGAGGTTAATTTTTTTTTCGGTGGCCGGGCCGGGGTCCGGCTGACGATTCTCCTTCTATGGGGTCTTACTCATATTTAACCGCATGGAGGGAGATAAGGTTCTTTTATAACGCATCCAGGCTTTTTTTCTTGCATCGGCTTCTTTGAGATAGGTGGCTCCTATGCCCCTAAGATAGGATTTGCCAACGGAGTCGGTAATTCCTATTTGGGCTGGGGTTGTTGTTCCATTCTCAGGAAGAGGCCCCGAGGCCTTGATAAGGAAGGATGCCAATTCATTTTCATGGAGGGAATCGGCGAGTTCGAGGAAAAGGCTGGCGAACTCTTTTTCGGTGATGAATACTGAATCGGCCATCCTGACAGATGGGAAGGTGTAGGGATTATTGCCAAATGTTTGATGCATGAAAAGGGCAAGCTTGAGAGCTTCCTTTCTGTGACCGTTGCGGAGGAGCGTGCGAGCACTGGCTGTTATGTCGGCTCGCATCCTTCCAACCATAGTGGCCGGCGTGCGATCCATGTAGGCTTCCCTTGTCGGAGTGCGATCCATATAGGCTTCCTTTGCCGGAAGATCGTTGGGGGGTAGGAGAAGAGGGGATATGGCAATAATAGCTGAATCGGTCGCCTCACGCGGTTCCTTTCCGAGGCGGTAGGTAAGCATTCGGTCGGTGAAATGGGGTGATAGCCCGAGGAAGAGATTTGATGCAACGTTCTTTTGCCAGTAGATGGGACGCTTGACAGCGCATCCGGGAGCTGAATTGGAGGCGATGATATCCAGCATCATAAGTTTACGGAAATCTAACATCCGGGAGTCGCCATTTCTTGATAGAGAAGTCAAGGGGAGGATTACGGAATCTCCCGAGGCGAGCGTCAGCGCAACTTCGCCGGCTTTCACCTTGGCTTCTGGATTCTCCTTGAGCGCTTTCAGCATTTCAAGCGCGCCTATTCGATTGAAATTATCCTTTTCGGCAGCATCGCGCGTATGGGCATGATATATAATATCGGGGGCTTTGAGAACAGACTCAAGCGCCTTGGCATCCTCCCATTCGCCGAGTATCAGAGCGGCATATTTAGGGCTGTTGAGATATGACAGATTTATGACCTTGACATCGCGCCTTATCCCCTCCACCTCTTGGGCATACCAGAGAGGGAAAGTATAGTTGTCGCCATCAACGAATATTATGGCATCCTTGTCGAGCGACATAAGGATATTATAGGGATATGCCGAGGCCACACGACGCCCCGAACGGTCATGGTCATCATAGTTTTGCTGCAGCATAAGGTCCACCACTCCCAATGACGGGATAAATCCGATTGTTGCCGCGGCCAGCATCCTTTTAAGGTTGAAGCCATGGCGTTTTTTCCAAAGCTTCTCAAGCAATTCCGCAATAGTGCGTGACAATCCGAGCGCACCGGCCCCAATCCACATAGCGAAAGCCATATAAGAGCCGAGGAATGTGTAGTCACGTTCGCGAGGTTCACCGGGGGTCTGGTTGAGATAGATCACGATGGCCACTCCGGTCATGATAAAAAGCACCGCCACCGCTCCGCACGCAATCCTTCCGCGCCAGTTGGAGCGAAGCATCCATACAATCCCCCACAAGCCGAGCAGCAAAGGGAGCATGAAATAGCGGTTGCGCCCTTTGTTTTCGCTTCCGGCATGAGGGGGCAATGCATCCTCAGCCTGAAGCATGGCATTGTCGATTGCAGGGAATCCTGTTATGAAATTCCCATGCTCAACTTCACCGGTGGATGGGATATCGTTCTGGCGACCTGAAAAATTCCACATCAGATAGCGGAAATACATATATCCGATCTGGTACCCGAAGAGATACCTGAGATTCTGGAGATAAGTGGGTCGCAAAGCCACAGGATGTGTCCGTTTGCCGTCGGCTCCCATCTTCGGCACAGCATTTCCGGCCGAATCCACCGCTTCCGAAATCTCCACCTTCACCATCGCCTCATCCTCCATCCCGGCCCACGCACGGTAAGACTCGATATCGAGAGGGTCACGGCTTGTGATTCTCGGAAACCACATGTCAAGTTCAGGTGTCAGCACCTGTTCCAGCCCGTAACCTCTCACTACGTATGCTTCACGTCCTTTCTTGAACGCCGCCTCATTTAGAGCCGAATCGAAGGGGGTGAGGCGAATGGAAGAGGAGGAGTGACGCAACATTGCACCCGGAAGGAGAGGCTCTATATGGCGCGTGGTCTGTTCGGTGGCATAGCGGGAATAAATGGGCGTGGAATCATTGCCGAACTCCTCGATCAGCAGCGGGCGGCTGTAAGGGGTGTGTCCATAAAGCAGAGGAGCCGCGCCATACTGTTCGCGCGCCTGATAAGCGGCAAAAGAGAAAGGATTGCCGGGCATCGCGGCATTCGGGGGCGCAGGTATGTTGCCGCGGATAGGGATCAGTGCGTAAGCTGAATAGCCGGTAAGGAGCATAGCCAGCATCCACATCATCATATTCAGCCGGTGGGGCTTGAAATAAGAAGCCCTAACTATGATCATAGCCACAAGGGCTGATGCGGCGGCTCCAGCCAGAAAATTTCCTGAGAAGATGAATAGCCCCGACAGGAAAAGAGGGGGGAAGATTGCTAACGAAAGGACGCCGCGGTTTGAAGAGCGTCGCGTTATGGCCAAAGCCACAATCAGGGCAATCCCAAGCAAAGCCACGTAAGCGGCTACACCCCATAGGGGCTTGAGCCCGAGAGAATTTGTGGCAAAAAGCTCCATTTCCGCCGCGAGTGCGATTGTGGAGGGCATCATCCCCACCAGGATACACCCCACGGCCACCAGAGCCACAAGGAAAATTACAAATATGCGTAGCCAGGAATGAATCCCGCGTCGCAGAGCCCAGATGATGGCAAGAGCCGGGATAACGAGGAGGTTAAGCTGATGCACTCCGAGCGATAGTCCGAAAATATAGGCAAGGAGGATAAGGTATCTCCATGCAAGGGTTATATTGGCCGCTCGCGCCCACTTGAGCATAAGCCACACAGAGAGGGCGGTCAGGAAGATCGACATTGCATACACCTCAGCTTCGACAGCGGAATACCAGGTGGAGTCGCACCATCCGAAAGCAAGAGCGCCTATTGCCGCCGCGCCGCCGGCATAAAATGCATGCAGCCGTCGCCGGAAGCCGTCGCGGGTCTTAAGCACCCACACAGCCCCGATGAAAATGCACTTAGCCAGGAACATCCCCGCCAAAGCGGTGAGCAGGCCGCTCGAAAGGTTTATGGCCAAAGCCGCATACTTTGCCGGCACAAACATGGTCACCATCCTTTCAGCCAGCATCCACACCGGGTTTCCCGGCGGATGGCCCGGTTCGAGACGGCACGCCGCGATCACATATTCCGGGCAATCCCAGAAAGAGACCGTCGGTGGCACCGTCAGCCAATAAGTGAGCAGGAGGATTGCGAATACGCTCCAGCTCACCACCCGGTCGGTGAGAATGAATATCCTATGTCGTTCGAAAGCAATTTTCATAAATATCGTCGAGCTTCGCAATGAAACACTTCCAGGAGAGATTGGTTTCATATTCCTTCAGAGCCTCGCTTCCCAGTCTTGCGCGTAGCCCTTGATCGGAAGCGAGCCTCTTCATCGCTTCGGCCAGAGTGGCCGAGTCAGCGGGAGGCACGAAGAGAGCCGATTCGCCATCAGCAAGATATTCTGTCTGCGCCCCATTGCGCGTGCATATCTGAGGGCGGCCGAGAGCCATATATCTCAGGTTGCCAAGGCCGAAAGCCTCGCTCTCCACCGAAGGGACCACCCCGAAATGTGAGCGAGCTATCAGGTCGGTCGGATCCTCGCACCCCGTGTTCCAGTCGATCGTATCCATCACCTCCCTTATCATCGCCCTTTTGCGGAGACGGTCGAGGAAATCCGGACTCCCCGAGCCGGCAATCACCAGCCTTACCCTCACATTGCGGAGGGCCATCAGGGCATCGATGAGAGTCTCCAGCCCCTTCCCCTCAGCTATGGGGCCGTGATATATGGCCGTGACGGGGCCTTTCTCCGGTTCGGGAAGAGGAGCGGCGACTGCCGGAAGATAGAGGCTGTTGTGAAGCACATAGACCTTATCCTCCGATATCGGCAGTTTCTTATCTTCCCACGACCTGCAGAAACGGTCGAAAGCCAGCCGGGAAACAAAAATATGTGCATCGATATTGGCATAGAGCCTTCGGAAAATGCCTGAATCGCGTCCTTTCCTTACAGCATGCCGCGTCACTGCAATCTTCACGTCAGGACGCTTTGCCAGCCAGCGGGCCATCATTGCAGTGTAGGCATCGCGATATCTGTGAGCGTGAAGCAGTGTCTCCCCTTTCGGGAGAGAGCGTATGAAGCGCGCCACCCTCAGTATAGATGTAAAATCAAGAAACCCACGCAGAGGGGCGTGAGTCACCTTGATACCGTTTGCCGTAAATCTTGAATCGATTGCGTGCGCCCCCTTTGTGAGTGCTTCCACGTTCCAGCCTCGCTCCTTGTAATGACGGCAGATGTCGAGAGCGTAAGTCTGCGCTCCCGCCATCATATTGCCGTTTACGATGTGGATAAGGTTTCGCATTCACTCACTCAATTGGCGTCGGTCGGAAATCAATTAATTCGCCCCTCCCGAAAGCATCACGGAAATATCCACGCTTGGCATCGAGAGATATGAGCCTATCAATTTGTCAACAAGTTTGCCGTTATAGGTCACGATTCCGCACTGCACTCCCGGAGTTGTGGCGATCATGCCGGGGAAAGAATCTTTAAGCTGCATTTCCGAAATGAAATTCACCAGGGCGTTCGACATAGCCATTGCCACCGTGCGCGGCACCGATATTGAAGGATGAGTCTCATTGAGGTCGAGCACATACACATTCTCCTTCATGGCCGCCGAGAGATTCTTGGGGAACTCGAAATTTCGAGTGGTGAGGCCGGTTATTATTACATCGGCAGATTTCACTTTATTGTAAAGCACCCGTGGATGGATTGCGATAGCATCCACCAGATGACCGCATTCGCGTTTCACCTCCTGAAGGGCGCTGATGTCATTATCCATCAGTGTCACCCTCGCGCCTTGAGCCACCGCCGACTTGGCCGCCGCAACCATCTCGGTGCCAACGCCGATGAGCAGAACTTCGCAAGGATTAAGGCCTGCCACTGAAGCAAGCAGCACGCCCTTCCCTCCGCCAAGATATGAAAGGGCCTCCTGAGCATACATTATGGCTCCACGGCCGTCGATTTCATCAATTATGTTGGCGAATACCTCAATCTCGTTATGGCTCACCATATTGTCGAGGCATCCGGTGGTGATGTGCTGTGAGAGCAGGGCTTTGATTGTGGCTTGCTCGAAAAGGGCCGAGCCCATCATGCAGAGCAAACCGGCTCCTTTCTGCATCTTCTTTATATCTTTGGCGCGAAGGGGAGAATAGGATAGCACAAGCGGAGAACGCAAGGCCTCATCGCGGGTTACAATCTTCACGCCATATTCTGCGTATGTTTCATCGGAGAAGCTCACGTCAACTCCGGCTCCTGCCTCCATGCATATTTTCACCCCTGCGGATGTAAGCATGCCGCACGCCTCGGGAGTGAGGAGCATGCGTGTCTCATCGGTATCGGGATAATTCCCCACCATGCCGATCCTAAGGCCGGATTCCACTCTCTCAACGGTCTCGACCATCTCCTGGGGGTCGAGCATAATATCATTATCTTGATTTGTCATGGCTCAGAAATTTATTGCCTTAAAATTAACATTTAAATTTCTATTGGCAAAATTTTTCACAGCAGAAACCTCTTTTTAAACTCCTCCACTGAAGAATCAATCTGAAATCTATCCTCGAGCAGATTGCCCGGAAACACTATGCCGGCTTGGGAATAGAATGGTTTGCGCTTCTCCAGACCCTTTGCCACCTCCAGCCTTATCTCCTCCTCGCTTTTGCCGGCCATAAGCGGGCGCCGCGCATTATTGACTACAAGGCGGCGCACAATGCATTCCGGTTCCGTATCGAGGAAAACCGTTTGGCCGCGTTGGTTCATGAAGTCCATATTGTCGAAGAAACAGGGTGTCCCTCCGCCGCAGGAGATCACTGTCTTTTCAAATTCACCGGCCTCTTTAAGCATTGCGCTCTCCTTGCGCCTGAAACCCTCCTCGCCGTCAGTGGCGAAAATCTCGCGCACCGATTTGCGGAAGCGCTGTTCGATATAGAAATCCAGGTCGATGAAGTTCCATCCTATGGAGCGTGCCAAGGCGCGCCCGAGGGTAGTTTTCCCGGAGGCCATGTAGCCTATGATGAAAATGCGGTCTATGTTATTTTTCATATAAAAAAGGGATAGGAGGCTGAAGCGGCCTGTCGGGTCATCTGCGGCTGAACGGGATTTAAAGTCTCGCCGTTCATCACCTTTTCATATTTCGACAGGTATGCCTTTGCCATTGTGTGCGAATTGAAGAGGTCGCCGGCATAGTCACGGCATCTTGCCGGGTCGAATCCTGCGCCATCCTCTATTGCTTTTGCAAGATCGGTGGCTGAATTGGAAAGGAAACCGCATTCTCCCACGAGTTCAGGGAGGGAGCCGTAGGGGGTGCCGTAAAGTGGGGCGCCATACCAGAAAGATTCGGTTATGGCAAGCCCGAAAGGCTCGGGCCATATCACAGGGAATACCAGGCCTCGCGACCGCGGGATGATGCGCGCCTTTTCGGCATCGGTCACCATGCCGTGGAATTTTGCATTAAAGTCGGTAGAAAATTTTATACCCATCTTCAAGCTCAGGCGATTGGCACCCAATATATCGATGGGGAGAGAAGCAAGCCGGGCAGTCCGGATTGCCCCCTTCATGTTCTTTACTCTCCAGGCCCCCTTGCCGAGGAAATGGAGCCGGTTTCTGCTATTGCTGATGTCGGTCATGGGGTAGCGGTTCCAGTCAAGGCCGTTATAAACGAACTGGTCGCTGCCATATCTCCGGGCATGGTCGGATGAGACGAAAACGGAATTTTTGTCAAGCTGCACGCACGGCGCATTGTTGCCGTGAATGGTGACGATATAGGGCTTGTCTAATGAACCGAGATCAGGGAGGTTGTTAAAATGAATCACGTCAACACCGTGGGGTACAAGTTCGGCTATCGTCTTCCCGGGCACAATCTCCACCACCTCAGCAAAAGGGCAGACGCTTCCCTTGGCTGCAAGAAGCTTAACTTCATGACCCATCGAAGAGAGGGCGGCACCGAGATCCCACACCACTCTTTCAGTGCCGCCATAGGCCTGAGCCGGAAGCACGCTATTGCAAACCAAGGCGATTTTCATAGGGAAATAACAACGTTTATTCTATTCATTATTTTCTTCGGCTCCTTCGTCATAAGATATTCCTTAACACTCCCCATGCCAGAATGGCAGCTCCTATTGCGGAAATCATGGTTGTGGAATGGAATATCCTGAAAAGACGTGGTGTCTTGTCGGGGAAAAATTCGAGCCAGACATAGATGAGGATGACAGGAGAAATGCATATCAGGAAAGGGTTGTGACGCCACGCGGCGGCCAGATCGGCGTGAAGCAGTGCATGTATCATCCGCTGCGAACCGCATCCGGGACAATCCAGACCCGTAAGACGGTGAAACACACACTGGGGCATCGCACGGCTCACTTCCGGGTTGACCGTGAAATAGAACACGGCAAGGAATATGAACAACGCGAGGGCAGTGATGGTTATGATTCGTCGCTTTGCAACAGTCATCAGGAGGGGGAAAGGAGAGTGAGGGGTAGATAGAGAGCCATTCCGATAACTCCGAGCACTATTGACACGATAATCCATATCTGAGCCCTGTCTGAACATCTTTTCGCACCCTCATAATCCTTTGCATAATATTTTGAGCTTACCTGGGCGCTGTAAATGATGGCCACGATTGCAGGCACGAAGCAGCACAGCACAAGCGCAAGCACCGACCACACCATATATGTAGGTGGCATCGGTTCGAGCTCCTGCTGATAGGGACCGTAGGGATTTCCTGGAACCGGTTGTTGCGGTGTCGGTTGCTGCGGAGCAGGTTGGTTATTATATTCCGGTCCTTCGGGAACAGGCGGGGGAGTCGATTCCTTCACTTTTTCAGGGTCGAAATCCAGTTTGAGTCTCTTTGCCCATTCCTCATCGGGAGTGGGAGGAGGGGTTGCGGGTTCGGGAGGAGTGGGAGGAACGGGAGGAGTCTGATTATCCATTATCTGAATTTTAAGAATTTTCTATCTGAATGTTTAAGAGTCTTTTGCAATTAGCCGCCGGATTCACACTTGCTGCATATCCACAAGTTTCTTGTATATGCCGTGCTGCTTGATAAGCTGGTCGTGAGTGCCTTCTTCTGCAATCCGGCCATTATTGAGCACGCATATCTTGTCGGCATTCACGATGGTAGAGAGACGGTGAGCTACAACCACGGTGGTGCGGTCTTTCATGAGATTCTCAAGGGCTTCCTGCACAAGGCGTTCGCTCTCGGTGTCGAGTGCGGAGGTGGCTTCGTCGAGGATAAGTATAGACGGATTTTTAAGCAACGCCCGGGCAATGCTTATTCTCTGTCGCTGTCCCCCCGAAAGGCGGCAGCCGCGGTCGCCGATAAGGGTGTCGTAGCCATTCTCAGTCTCCATAATGAAATCGTGGGCATTCGCTATCTTGGCCGCCTCGATCACCTCTTCGCGTGTAGCCTCCGGTTTTGCGAAGGCTATGTTGTTGAAAATAGTGTCGTTGAAGAGAATAGCCTCCTGATTCACGTTCCCCATTAATGAGCGGAGGTCTTTTTTCCGGAGGTCGGTTATGTCGGTGTCTCCGACAAATATTTTCCCCTCCTGAATATCATAGAAACGTGGAATCAGATCGAGCATAGTCGATTTCCCGGAGCCTGATTGACCCACTATCGCCACAGTCTGTCCGGGCTTGATGTCGAGGTTGATATTGGAAAGCACATCGCGCGAACCGTCGTAGCTGAATGTGACATTGCGGAAAGATATTCCCGGTTCCTCAATCTTCGGCAGCGGTTTGGGATTTTCCGGATCCTTTATCGGGTTGTCGGCATCAAGGATCTTGTCGATACGGGTCATGGCGGCCATGCCTTTCTGAATGGTATAGCCTGTTTTGGTAAGCTCCTTTGCCGGGTTGATAATGTTATAGAACATCAGTAGGTAGAAAATGAACATCGAAGCGTCGATGAACGATTTTCCGTTGAGGATGAGCGATCCCCCGAACCAAAGGATGGTTGCCACTGCGCAGATGCCTATAAATTCGCTCATAGGATGGGCAAGAGCAAGACGGCGCGACACAGCGTTATTGACATTATAGAAACGGTTGGTGAGCCGTTTGAACCTCTGGTCCATCTCATTCTCGGCATTGAAAGCCTTGACAATCCTCAATCCGCCGATTGTCTCCTCTATGTTGGTGAGGATGTCGCCTCCAAGCTGTTGCGATTCGAGCGAGACAGCGCGCAATTTCTTTCCGACCACACCGAGTATTCCCCCGAAAACAGGGATAGCGACGAAAACGAATATAGTGAGCTGCCAGCTCACATAGATCATCACGGCCAGGGATACGATGATATTCAGAGGGTATCTTATCACTGAAGCGATGCTCGACATCACCGATGCCTGCAGCTCCTTGACGTCTGCCGAGGAGCGGGCCAGTATGTCTCCTTTCCTTTCATTGGTGAAGAAGCCGATAGGGAGAGAGATAATCTTTTCATACATATCGTTGCGAATGTCTCTCTCCACCCCGTTTGAAACCGGGAATATGAACCAGTCGGACGCATATTGCGATAACACTTTTATAAGCGTCATCCCCACGAAGAAGGCGCAGAGGAGAGCCAGGGCATTCGAAGCCCCGTGTGTCTGCATGAAGGTGGTGATGTAATAATAGAAGTTATTGACCATGGCATCGTTGAAGTTGCCGGCCGAGACTTCCATGTAGGTGTATTCCTTTGTCTCAATGCTGAAAAGAACATTGAGAATAGGCATGATGAAAGCGAAAGAGAAGACGGTGAAGAGGGTGGTCAGCACATTGAAGAAGATGCTGAGCACGACATTCCATTTATAGGCGGTTACAAACCGCATTACAAATCTGAAGAAATCTTTCATTAGCAGGTCAGGGATTGATAGGATCTCCCTTCCGGATGCAAAGTTAGCAAAATATTTACAGATGGGAAAGCTGTTCCTCAGCTTTGTCGCCGAAGTATTCATCAAACATCCGGCGCGTGCGCTTCCAGCGGCGATGGCTCCATAGCCAGTATTGCGGCGCTTCGCGGATATTCTCTTCAAGGAGCTTGAAATACATCTTCGAAGGCTCGAACACAGGCATCTCCTTGATTTTATCGGTAATCGGTATTAACCGTGCCGTGTAATATCCACGTTTGGGGCGAGATATATGCAGGAAGAAAACTTCTGCATCCAGGAAACGCGATATGCGTTCCGGACCGGTGTAGGCGTTGGTCTCATGATTGAGGAAATCCACGAACAGATGCACATTCAGGCTTGGCGCCTGGTCGGCAATATATCCCGTTACTGATGGTATTCCTGCCCGTTTCCATTTGATAAGCGTGGGGAGAGTATCATTCATGGGTATGTTTTCAGCATGGAACCGGGTGCGGAGGCGACGGAAAAATTTATCCGAGCCTCTGTTTTCGAGTGGGTGGTAAATCTGTGCGGCTTTTCCGTGACCGCTGAGATGAAGCGGTATCGAGCTGACCCATTCCCAATTGCAGTAGTGCCCGAGATATAGGGTAACATTGCGTCCATTGGCCATTGCACGGTCAACCTGCTCGATCCCCTCTATTTTCAGGTGACGGCGTATGAATTTATCCGACATGGAGAAGAGTTTCACGGTCTCGAAGAAGTAATCTCCCAAGAATCGGTAAAATTCCTTCTCTATCTTCCTCCTCTCCTCCTCCGTTTTCTCAGGAAAGGCTGAGGCAAGGTTTTCTCTCACTACCTTCACCCTATATTTCACTACACTGTGGGCAAGCCATGCCAGAAAGTCGGAGAAGATGTATAGCACCCTCAGCGGAAGCACCGAGAGTGCGCCGCAGATGGCGGTGAGGGCGAGATATGTCAGCTTTTCCGAAAATTTCATTATGGGCGCGGTAGGCTTAGATAGACATTATAGGCATTATGGGCAGGGTAGGCGATTTAGGCAGATATTTTCTTTTTCCTGCCGAAAATCTGGGGGCGGACCACCCATTTCCTTACTGCCCATCCAACAATCCACCATCCTCCGGCAAGAATCCAGAGCTTAATGTATTCCGGCCTCATTTGCGAGAGGGTTGAGCCGTTGGAGTTCATCTTTATGTAGCCTTCAACACCCCATGTCGAGGGACATATCGCCGAGAGGGCTTTCCATACCGGGGGCATTGCATAGCGAGGCCAGATGAGTCCGGAAAGGAAGAGGAATAGCACCGATGTGAACACCCAGGAGATGAACACTTCTTCACGTTCCGTTACAAAAGCCTGATAGGCATACCCCACCCCGCAGGCGGCGATCACCATGGGGATAAGGAAAGCAATTTCTTGCAGGAAGTCGCCGGCCATCGGGAACCGGAACATTAACGGCACATAATGGATGAGGAATATCATCGGCACGGCAATCACGGTGATATAGCATAAAGCCTGTGCAAGCATCGTTGACAGCACCGACGGGGCGATATTGACTGGGTTATAGCCAACGAGACGCGGGTTCTCCCTCTTCGCCCCTCCGGCCATCCCGACAGCAAGGACTATGCATTGGTGAAGAATCAGTATCAGCACACCCGGCATGATGAATGAATCGAAACCGCTCCGGATGTTTCCTAACGAGATGTCGTTGATGGGGAGGAGGTCGCCCGTGACTATTGTTGATGCAAGTGGAAGATCCTCATTGATAGTCTTGGTCTGAAGTTCTGAACCCATTTCCAGCATCACGTTTGTTGCGGCCATGAGAAAGCCCCTGTATCTGATCAGGAGGCTCATCTCAGTGTATAGCACAGCATTTCCTGTCTCACCCCTTCCCACCTTCTTTGCAAATCCTTCAGGAATCTGGAGTATGGCATACGCCCTATGGTCGTTCACGGCCTTGCGAGCCTCCGGAAGGTCAGAGGCATATCCTATTATGTGTGCTTCGTCGCAGGCATCGATCATGCGCGTGAGCTTGCGGCTGAGGGGGGTGCGGTCGCTGTCGATGACCACCATATCCACCTCCTTCACCAGCTCGGGATTATATATTAATGAGTAGATGATGGGATATGCGATAGGGAGGAACAGGAAGAAGAGTATGATCCCCTGGTCATGAAACACGAGCTTGAATTCGTGGCAATAGACCATGAAGAAGTTCCGGAATCCTTGTTTTATCTTTTTCAGCATAATATTCTTGAATTAAGGGGCATAGACAGGATCCTTCATATATTTCTTTATCTTCCACAGCATGGTGAACGGAAGGATGATGAATATAATGTAAGCGACGAACCATACTCTGGAATAGTATATGTCGATGCCGTTCAAAGCCTGGTCTGCATATATCAGGAAGTTGTATCTTATAGGCACTATATAGCTGAATATTGCTATTGCGCCATACATGCTCTGGACCGGGAAGGAGAAAGCCGCGATAGAGAAGGAGAGGATACCCAGCAGAGAACAAATCGACATTGAGAGACGCATATTGGGAAGGACTCCGAAAATGAAGAGTGCGAATCCTTGGGCTGCAAGCACGAAGAGAAACTCCGACAAGGCCATTATCCACCAGGAGCATTGCAGGGTGTATCCGTTGAACTTATATAGCCATACCAGCATGAAAGCTGCCACTACCCACCATATTATGGTCTGCGGAAGGAGCTTGGCAAAAAGAGCCTTCACTATGGAGCCGTCGGCCATACGGAGCAACCGTGTTGATGTGCCATATTTTATCTCCTGCCCAAGGCTGAAGCAGGTCATCACCATTATCATCAGCTGCAAAAGGCAGGGGACAAATGAATTGGAAAGATATATTCCGTAATTCATGGTAGGATTGCCGATTCCGCGCGTCTGGATGTTTACAGGCTGGAGCAAGGGTGCAAGCTGAGAGGCATCAGCCCCCGCGGCGTCAGCAATGTTCATGACCACGCCTGCCTTAGTGTAAGTTGCTGTTGTCTTAAAAGATTTGAAGAGCAACGATCCGGGCACGAAATAGGTCATATTGGTATAGAAGGTGATGGCCGGTTCGCGCCCTGCAAGAAGGTCGGCCTGAAAATTTTCCGGAATAAGGAAGAAACCATAAATCTCCCCTTTCTGGAGGGCTTCGCGTGCCTGTGTATAGCTGTTAAGGGTTTGGGAGATGTTCACGTTCTGCATCCCTGAAAGGCTCTGCGTCACTTCGCGGCTCAACGACGTGCCATCTCGATCCACCATTGCGGCCGGGATATGATGGGGGAGTCCGCTATCCATCATTGAGGTGATGAACAGGAACATGAAAAGCGGGATTCCGAAGAAGCCGACCCAATAGATGGGGCGTCTCGAAATCTGGATAAGGCTTCTTACCGCTATCGCAAATATCCCTCTCTCTAACTTCATTTCTTCACTCCTTCATAAATTGCCGACATTCCGGGACGGAAATTCTCTACCGGACGGTCAGGACGAGCTTTGATCTGGAAGGTGCGGGCATCGTAATCGCCTGTGGCCTTTGTGGCTTGCCAGTTTGCGTAGGTGCCGAGGTCTTTGATATAGAACACCTTCATATCGACTGTCTTTTCAAGGGCCGGTATGCGCACTTTCAGAACGGTGCCTGTCTTTATATCCTTGAGAAGATTTTCACGGACATTGAACACCACCCACGCATCATCTTTCTGGAGTGTCATCATCGGGGCGCCGGTTGCCACCAGTTCGCTCACGTTGGGATATATCACCGTGATCTCGCCGTCGCAGGGCGCCGTGAGATATTGGTCTTCGAGGATTGCGTTCACCTCCTTCACGCCGCTTCTCGCGGCGGCAACCATGGATGCGGCGGCCTGCTTATCCTCTTTCTGAGCGCCTGATTTGGCGAGTTCATATTGACTCTTGGCGGCGGCTTCACCGGCCACGGCGGCATCGTAGGCGGCCTTGGCCTCATCGCGTTTCTGCGCGCTCACCACCCCTTTTTCGAAGAGGTTCTGCATGCGCTCGTAGGTCTTTTTGGTTATCCCTGTGGCGGCCTGAGCCTGCGACCAGATGTCGCGCGCACCCTGAATAATCTGCGAACGCGTTCCGGCGTCAACCTTATTCTCTCCGGCGCGGGCCACATCTTCCATTGCGCGGGCCTGCTCCATGCGGGCATCCACCAGGGTTGATACGATCTTCACAAGGGTGTCACCGGCACTGACGTGCTGACCCTCCTCCACATATATTTCAGCCACACGGCCGGGGAGTTTGCCGGAAATTCTGATTTCGGTTGCTTCTCCCTGTCCCTGCACCGTGTCGGGCGCGGGTTTGATGACGAGGAAACCGAAGACGGCAAGTCCGGCTATGATGAAAATGACGATGACAATGGTTAGGATAAGGGCACGGTCTTTCTTGGTGACCTTATCGGGATCGGAAGCTCCGATGGGGAGATTGGAGGTATTATCTTGAGACATATTTTTGAGATTTTTTTAATAATTAAGGTTTCCGAGCACTTTGGAGAGATATACTTCGCAGAGATGGATTCCGATTTCGGCATCAATCTTCTCTGAATTGGCTTGGAGCCAGGCGGTCTGCGCGGCTATCACGTCGTCTGTGGTCAGCACTCCCTCCTTGAATCCAAATTGTGCGTTTTCAAGGTTGGCCTGCGCACTCTTCATGTTGGAGACCGTCATATCGTAGGTCTTGAAGGCTTCCTGGAAGGAGAATTTGGCCTGCTCCACCTGCAAAGATACCTTCTCTTCCAGGTCTTCGAGAAGGAGTCGCTGTGCGTTGGTGGCTGATTTTGCCGCGCGGTAGCGATTATAGTTCTCGCCCCAGTGCCAGATGGGAATTGACACGGTGGCGCCGACAGTGAAGCCTCCGCCAAACCGCTTGCGGAAACCGTTATTCAGATTGGGATTGGAAAATTCGTATGCACCGATCACTGCCACTTTCGGTAGCATCGACCCCATTGTGAGTTTCTCGCGCTGAGTGAGCACGGAGATTCCCTGACGCAGCATCTCGAGGTCCTGACGCTTTGCATAGACTTCGTTCATGTTGTAATTGTATTCCGGAGCTGAGGGGGAATAAGACTTGTAATCCTCGTCGGCAAGGCGCATATCGCTCTGCACCGGCAGACCGCATAGCTGTGCGAGTGCCATTCGCGAGAGGGTGAGTCCGTTATCCACCTTAGTGAGGGCAATCTTGGCTTCATTAAGCTTGACATCTACCATCAGCAAGTCGCTTCGGGTGGCCACGCCCTCCTCTAACATCGCGTTCACGCTGTAGCGGAGCGTATCGACAAGGGTGACGAAGCTTTCGGCCAGTTTCTTCTTCTCCTTTAAGGAGACAACCAGCCAGTAGGCTTGATCGACGCCGAAAATTATATCTTGCACCACGCTGTTGCGCGCCGCGATGGCCGCCTGCTCGGCATATTTGGTTATCTCATTGAGTGCCTTTATCTGGCCTCCCATATATACAGGCTGAGTAAGGGTCAGGGCACCGGCCACAACATTATGAGTGTCAAAACTCATCGCCTCCTTGGGGATTACAGCCACTTCCGAAAAGACCGGGTTCCCGGTCGAAGGGTCGATGAGCGGCTTGAGGTCGGGGCCAAGCTGAACGTTGGGGACGTAGTTGCCACTCAGGGGATCGAATGTCATTGTCGGGAGGTTTGCATTCCCCGAAAGGAGATTGATTGTGCGCTGATTGTAGGCATACCCTCCGTTGAAGTCGATGCCCGGCAGATAGGCAGCCTTGGCCGCCTTGCGTTCGTAGCCGGCTCCGGTTATTGTCTCTTCCGCCATACGGATTGTCTTGTTATTTGCCACAGCGAGATTGCGACACGAATCGAGAGTATATGTTTGACCTTTAGCCATTGTGGCTATGAGTGCGAAAGCGATTATGGATAAAAAGCTTTTTATGTTCATTCGATATGGGCTTATGGTGTAAAGGAATATGAGGCGCACCGAAAGGGGACGCCTATATTTATTATACAAAATTAATGATTTTTTGTTTAATTTTAGTGAAAATAGTAATTTTGTGAGGGGAGATTTTAGCGGAAGCTCGGAGGCTCCCGCCCCGGGATGGGCGATTTAGGCATTATAGGCAAATAAATATGAATCTTTTCAAAAAATATATGGAGGGTTATAGGAATCTGGTTAAGTTGGGCTTGCCGGTTCTTGTGACTCAATTGGGAATCATAGTGGTGAATTTTGCCGACACCATGATGGTGGGCCGTTATGGCACGGATCAGTTGGCGGCATCCGCTTTTGTCAATTCCCTTTTCGTGGTGCTGACTGTGATGCAGATCGGTTTTGCATCGGGGCTGACTCCGCTTGTCGGTGCGCTGTTTGGCGGCGGTAATCGCCGAGAGGCAGGCAGGACTCTGCGTGGAGGCTTGCAGATGAATCTTATAGTCTCCATCTCCTTCACCGTGATAATGGGGGGTGCATATTTCTTTCTCGACTGCTTCGGCCAGAAGGAGGAACTGCTTCCCCTTATAAGGGAATATTATCTTATCATTCTCTTCTCGCTTGTACCGATGGCCGTATTCAATTCCCTGCAGCAGACCTGCAATGGCATCACCGACACCAAGACCCCGATGTGGTTCATCCTGATTGCCAATTGCCTCAATATAATTGGAAACTATGCATTGATATTCGGCCATTGGGGGTGTCCTGAGTTAGGGCTGGCCGGAGCGGGATTCAGCACCCTCTTCGCCCGCGTTTTTGCGGCGGTCGGCATAGTGATATATTTCTTCAACCGAAGGAGATACAGGGAATATCGCGAGGGCTACCGGCAGAAAGGCACGAACGGGGAGATAAGGAAGCGCGTATGGCTCACATCCTATCCGGTGATGATTCAGAGCGGAGTGGAATGCATGCTCTGGGCCGCGGGAGGAATTGTTTGCGGATGGTATAGCAAGATACAGTTGGCGGCATATCAGGTGGTCAACACAATAGCGCAATTGGGTTTCATGACCTATCTCAGCTTCTCTACGGCCACCTCCATTCTGGTTGCGAATTATACCGGCACAAGGGATTTTGCCGGAGTGCGGCGCATCACGATTGCAGGCTTGCATCTTATTCTCTTGCTTTGCACCGGAGCTTCGCTTCTCTTCTTCTTCGGAGGCCATAGGCTGGTTTATTTCTTCACCCCCGACGAAGCGGTGATTGCTTCCGCTATGGGATTGCTGATTCCGCTGGTGGTTTATCAGTATATGGATGGCGTGCAGCTGACATATTGCAATGCCATTAGAGGCACATCGCATGTGAAGCCGTTGCTGTGGATCTCGCTTATCACCTATATTCTGGTGGGGATTCCGTTGCTCCTCCTCTTCGCCGGCCTTTTCCCGGCGGCCAATCAGGGAATTTTCTGGTGCTTCTGTGTGGCTCTCGGAGTGGCCTGTGTTTTGCTTGTGAGGAGTTTCTATAGGATTGTGGGGAGGATGGAAGTCGAAGCTTGCTGAGGGAATGCGGCACAGCCACCGGCGGAAACTGCTTCGCGATTAAGGAAGCTTTAATTTTAAAATTATCATATCATGAAAAAATATTTAATTTCTGCTCTCTTTTTGGGGCTGACGGGAGGATTTGCTCTCTCTTCTTATGGAGCCAAAGCTCCGCTCCCTTCTGAGGGAGAAGCGGGTTCTGCTAAAAGAACGGTTCAAATGCTCCCTTCTGCCGAGGAGGAGACTGATTTTCATAAACTCTCCGGTAATCTTAGGGCTTATCCTTACGTTGACAACGAACCTCCTGCGCAGACTCCCCCTCCTGCCGGCTATCGTCCTTTCCATCTGGAACATTACGGCAGGCATGGGTCTCGATGGCTTATCGGCGGGAATGATTACCTTATCCCTGTAAAGAATCTTGAGAAGGCGGAGAGGGCAGGGAAGCTGACTCCTTTAGGAGCGGAAACTCTCGCCGCCTTGCGTGAGATCGAGAAGGCTTCTCACGGACGCCTCGGTGAGCTTTCCGACAAGGGAGCGCTGCAGCATCAGGCAATAGGCCGGAGGATGGCACGCAATTATCCTGAGCTTTTCACGGATTCCTCCTTTGTGGATGCGAAGGCTACTGTGGTGATCCGATGCATATTGTCGATGCTTAATGGATTGCAGGGTATCAGGGAGGTGGCTCCTAATGTAAGCACTCGCAGCGACGCTTCGCATGCCGACATGTATTTCATGAATTATGACGACAAGCCGGCTTGGGTGATAAAAGACAGGGCGGAGGAGACTGTGCTTAAGGATTATCGTGAGAAACATAAGCTCAGCGGGGATTACCTTTCTCGTCTTGTCACCGACCCTCAGTTTGCGCGTGACAGCGTGGAGCCGGGACTGATGCCTTACCTTTACTGGGTGCTGGCCAATACTCAGGGCCATACGGGACAGCCATGGCTCCTTGATAAGGTTCTCACTGCTGATGAGGCCCGCGAGGCGTGGAGGTATGATAACGGCATGTGGACCCTTCATTGCATCGATACCCCTTTGACTGAGCGACGCATGCCTTACACTCAGCGGATGTTGCTGAAAAATATTATTGAGAGCACCGATACGGCTATCAATTCAACCCGGCCGAGCGTGAACCTTCGCTATGGCCACGACGGCATCCTTATCAATTTTATCACTCTGATGGAGCTTGACGATCTCGGAAGGGAATTTGCATCAATAGAGGAGGCCGAAGCCGCGGGGCTCCGCAGCTACGACCTCATACCTATGGCGGGAAATATCCAGCTTGTGTTCTATCGAAATGATGATGGCGATGTTCTTGTGAAAGCTCTTCTCAACGAACGGGAGATGCGCTTGCCTGCTGAGCCGGTGAGCGGTCCATATTACCGCTGGAATGATCTCCGCGATTATTACATGAAAAAGATAGAACCTTACCTTTGACAGGAGAAACAGGAGCGACATTGCCTCCTGTTTCTCCTGTTCTTCTGTCTAAATATATATATATTAAACTTCTGTCTAAAAAAATTATCTTAAACTTTTGTCTAAAAAATTCTTAACCTACTGTCTAAATTGTAAGGATATGTTATTTCTTCTTTTTGGGGTCACAAGTGAGGCCTACGCCGAGCTTGTTGAAGATCTTATGATCCACCTCGCCCAGCATTACCGTTGAGTGCATCTGACAGCCGTTGAGTTCCGGAAGTTTTTCCAGTGCCCGGCGGCATTTTTCATCTGTTGTCGATAGCACCGAGAGTGCCACAAGCACTTCATCCGAATGCAACCGAGGGTTGTGGCCGCGCAGATAAGTGAGTTTGGTATGCTGTATCGGCTCTATCATAGCTTGCGGAATAAGCTTCACGCTATGGTCGATGCCGGCAAGATGCTTGATTGCATTAAGTATCAAGGCTGAAGAAGGGCCGAGAAGTGCGCTCTGTTCGGCGGTGATGATGGTGCCGTCGGCAAGCTCGATTGCTGAAGAGGGTTTGCCGCTTTGTGAAGCACGGTCGCGCGCGGCCTTGATGCATTTACGATAGGAGGTGTCAATCTTAGCCTGCTTGAAGAGCAAAGCAATCTTATTCACCTCTGCCTCGTTTCCTTCGCCGTCGGCCATATTGTTGAGCGCAGTGAAGTAACGGCGGATTATCTCATTTTTCGAAGCGCGGCTGCAGACTTCATCGTCGCTGATGCAGAAGCCAACCATATTCACTCCCATGTCGGTGGGCGATTTATAAGGATTCTCGCCATAGATTCCCTCGAAGAGAGTGTTGAGCACGGGGAAGATTTCGATATCGCGATTATAATTCACAGCGGTCTTGCCGTAGGCCTCCAGATGGAAGGGATCTATCATGTTGACATCGTTGAGGTCGGCAGTGGCGGCTTCGTAGGCGATATTGACAGGGTGTTTCAGAGGAAGGCTCCACACGGGGAAGGTCTCGAACTTGGCATATCCTGCTTCCACTCCACGTTTATGTTCATTGTAGAGCTGGCTCAGGCATACGGCCATCTTGCCGCTTCCGGGGCCCGGAGCAGTCACGATTACCAAGGGACGTTCGGTCTTGATATAGTCATTCTTTCCGAAACCTTCGTCGGAGGCGATAAGCTCAACATTGGAGGGGTAGCCGTCGATAAGGTAGTGATAATAGACCGTGATGCCCATCCTTTCGAGTTTATGACGGAATGCGTCTGCAGAGATCTGGCCGTTATAGTGGGTGACGCAGATGGAGCCAACCTTGAAGCCGAGGTTCTGAAATTCATTGCGAAGCCGAAGCACATCCTCATCATAGGTGATGCCAAGGTCGGCGCGCACCTTGTTTTTCTCGATGTCGAAAGCGCTGATGACTATGACGATTTCAAGCTGGTCTTTGAGTTTCTGGAACATGCGAAGCTTGCTGTCGGGCTGGAAGCCGGGCAGGACGCGGGAAGCATGATGGTCGTCGAATAATTTACCTCCGAGTTCGAGGTAGAGTTTGTTGCCGAACTTAGCGATACGCTCTTGAATATGTTCGGACTGAATCTTAAGATACTTGTCGTTGTCGAATCCGTTTATCATAACGGATTGCAAAGTTAACAAATTTTCGTGAATAATCAAAGTAGGGACGCACCCCCGGTGCGTCCGAAAATATGGAATAAAACAGATAATAGGAAATAAGGAGGCCTATCCTCACGGACAGGCCTCTTGAAGTTCTAAGACAATATAAAGTATGCGTTTGGTCGCATATTTTATTCGGAATTAAAAAGCCACTTCCTGTAAGTCAGAGGCTATTTGGCGGATTGCATGATGAAGCCGCTCATATTGTTTTTCTCCCGCCTTTGCAACTCCGGAAGTGTATTTCCTGAGCAAGGATGGGTTGATACCGGCTATTTCAGCAATCTTTGATACATTAAAAAAGTTAAATCTATTGAAGAAAGATTGCATATCATAATGAAATTTAAACTCTAATTCCGGCACGATTTTCCCTTCTTCAGCAAGTAATTCTTTTTCTTCGTTGTAGAATGCTATTAATGAATCAATCGCTTCTTGAGAAGATTCTCCATAACCCAATAGACCCAGAAATGGGATATCTTCTTTGACAAAGCAAGAGAAATACCCATCTGCATTTTGCTCTACAATTACATTCGCTATCATATATTATTGTTTTGATATCCTTAAATAGTCGGGATTGAATGTTTAATCCCGACTAAGAAATAACAAAAGTATGACAATTTTAGATCTTGGTGGAAGTTTTCGACTTCCACCAAGACTAAAAACTTAATGGGTTAAACCTGCATTAAGCCTGATGTACCTCTCAGTGCTCTTAGGGATTTCCTTGCTCCCATGAAAGGGAACAGGGAATCTTTTTCCTGTAATTGGGGAATACCAAACTTGGTGATTTCCACCCTTACGCACGAGATAGCAACCTGCGGCAGTTAGTTCTGCCAACAATTGTGCATACTTCATAATGTCATGGAACTTTTGTTATTGCGATGCAAAGGTAGCAAATTTGTTCCAATATTCCAAAATATTATTGTTTTATTTGTAAAATTCACTTGAGTAGAAATGAGTTGAGGCTTCGGATTTTGATTCGGAATCCTCATAAAGAGAACCGAGGGTTCCGCTGTCAGCGTGAACCCTCGGCTAATAGGATGTGTAACCGCTATGCGGTTATTGATTTATTTTACAAGAACTTTAGAAGTTTTGTTGCCCTTAACAACGATGAAGAGACCGTTTTAGCAAAAAATAAAGAAATCATGATAAGACATAGTTTCGGATGCTTACAAGGAGCTGTTCTGCCATAGCTAAAAGACGTATGAAATCATCCTTATCGTAGTAAGTGAAATCCTCATAGTCCCCACTTTGACGACTCTCCATTAAAACAGAATAATATTTCCCAATTTCTCTTGGAAATTTACCTGACAAGATATAATTTAAATGAAACATTGCTTTTACTCCGGCATGAGAATTCGCGCTGATACTGTCCTTCAAAAGCGCTGCTAAAACAGCATAATAACTTGAATAATATAGTCTATTTATCGCCGCATTATAGAATCCTCCGGAAGCTGTGAATTTGGCTTCTTCAAGAGTTTCTTCTGCTCTCTTCAGTCGGTATGCTATCAAATCCTTACGAGATTTTTCATTCATTTCCTGTTTCATATTCTTATAGCATCTTTGTTAACATTGATGGTAAATGGGGTGACACGACTTTGCCATACTTTCTTAGGCATAATAAGTGGTGACAGATTTACATTTTCATCAATTTCAATATCGAAAATGGAACTATATATTCTATATTTTAAATCCTTCCATTCCTTGTTGTCCATTGTATCAGGAAGCAACATCAGAAGATCAAAATCGGAATCCGGCATTGCTTCTCCACGGGCTGATGATCCATATAAGTATGTTTCGACTCCTGGATAAAGCCGACGCATCATTTTCCCTATTTTATTTAGTATTGCCTCTCTGTCCATATATCAATTTAAACTTATTGCAAACATTGAAATTTTTACTCTTGCAAATATAATCTTTTATTTATAAGAAGCCAAATCTAAATAATCCAACTTTCGCAAGTATATATTCTATTAAAAAATTAAATATTATGCATCGGGATCTAAAATTATCCGAACGCAGATCTTTTAGGCTCGAAGAGCCACGCAGGATAAGAGCAGGATTTTACGCAGATATTTCTGTCAAATTTGGATTAAGGCAGATTCAAGGATCTGACGATCCCCAGGGATTATGGCAGATTGATCCTGCCCCTATCTGTCGGGTTCAAAGAACCCTTATCTGCTTAAATTTCATTGAATGAGTTAAAAAGGTATCAGATCTGCGTTCAATCTGCTAAAATCTCGCGAAGAAGCGTAAGCTTAAAAATCCTGCGTTCGGATAATTTTAAAATCTTAATTGCACTTGAGAAACTTAAGTAAATAATATATAAAGAAACCGAGGGTTCCGCTGTCAGCGTGAACCCACGGCTAATAGGATGTGTAACCGCTATGCGGTTATTGATTTATTTTACAAGAACTTTAGAAGTTTTGTTGCCCTTAACAACGATGAAGAGACCGTTTTCGGGGTTAGCTACCTGTACACCCTGGAGGTTGAAGTATTTGGGAGCTACGTTGTTGTCAGTTGCGATAGCGGAAACAGCACCCTGTCCACCTTCTGCCCATTCGGGAACGAATGATTTGTCGTTGCTCATTACAACGTATGCTGCACCGTCGAGGTCAAGTGTCAACCAAACAACACCGTTCCATTCCTCTTCGAGAGTAATATTAGCAGGGTCGCCTCCGTTAAATACCTCAATATCTGTGTCAAGGATGAAGGGATTGCCATCGCCACCAACGTTGATTTTGCCCCAGTCAGCATCTGCAAACTTGAATGCTACGCCAGCACCAATAACCTGATCTTCAGCGCATGTGAAAGTGAAGAGAGTTTTGCTCTTAGCCTCCATTTTCCATTCGGGAACTGCTGCCCAGCCTTCAACCATATCGCCACGGAGATATACCTCGGGAAGAGCATCTTCGCTTGGTTTAGGAGTCTCAGTTGAAAGTTTAATTGTAGAGAGGTCGCCTGCTACAGTTACAGTATAGTCACCTTTCCAAGGAGTTTCGATGTTTGAAGTATAACCTGCTTCGAGAGCCACAGCTACTCCTTGCTCTTCACCGTATGCACAACCATAAACACCTCCGTTGAAGGCATCCCAGTCACCCATTGCAGTGGAGATTTTCAGACCGGAGAGATTTGTTACTTCAAAAGTATAGTTGTCACCGGTTTTCTCAACTACAAGAGGAGCTGCGGGATCCCAGCCGAGTCCATCTCCGTTACCACATACATAGAGGTCTTGTGCGTTAGCTGCGAAAGCCATCATACCTGCAGCTGCAAAAGCGTAAAATTTCTTCATAATGAAGTAGATTTTAAGTTAGAAATTATTATTAATAGAAAAATTGTCTAAGTTAAGCCGGCACCGGGGTATTGTTATGTTTCAATCGAGGGTACCTGTTGGTTATGTAAGGCGGAGAGTTAAGTCATGGTAATTCTCTTTACGCCTATAATCGGTGCAAAGGTAGAAACAATTTTTTAATTTTCAAAAAAATTAAGGAAATTTTTTTAATCTCTTAAAGAAAAGAAGTTCCTACAGCTCTGCGGAAGCTCGGAGGCTCCCGCCACGGGGAGTGTTGCATTTTCCACTTTTTATCATTACCTTTACAGACCATTACATTTAATTACAAAATAATTACAAAATGAAGCTGATAGAACTTAATCTGCAACATATCCTTGAGCTATGCCATAGGTACAAGGTCAAGACCCTCTCCGTCTTTGGATCTATATTAACTGACAAATTCAATGAGAAAAGCGACGTGGACATGCTTGTGGATTTTGAACCTAACAATCCTGACACATTTGACTATGTGTCTAATTATTTCGATTTTCGCGATGCCCTCGAGAAGTTGTTCCACCGAAAAGTGGATTTAATTGAATATGGCCCGGATCTTAACCCAATATTCAAGGCATTAATAGATAAGAAAAAGAAACTGATCTATGGATGATTATATCCTTGTTTATCTCTATGATATAAAGAGAGCAATTGAAGAGCTTGAAAGCTTCTTCATTGGTTACACCATGAGATATGATATTTTTGAAAAAGATTATCTCCGAAGAAGTGCTGTCGAAAGAAAAGCAGAGATAATGGGAGAAGCTATAAACAGAATTTTAAAGATTAAACATGATTTCCCTATTCCACACGCCAGGTCTATAATAGACACGCGCAATAGGATAATCCATGCATACGATTCTGTTAAACCTGAATTCCTTTGGAGTTTATTAGACATATCCCCGAATTAAAAAAGATATTAGTAACCTCATCAACAATTACGAAGGTTAAAACCCGTGCAAATTGAAAATCGGATTTTCAATTTGCACGGTTTTTGGTTTATCAATTGGTTTGATATGATGGGCTTCTTGATCTATGCTATACCCTATGACACCATCTCTCTTGATGGGAAATTGCAACCGCTCCGCGGTAAGGTGGGGATATGCTTGTACTGTCAGTTTATGGGTATGATTAAGTAAGATGTGAGATATAACCGCGGAGCGGTTTCACTTTCTCTGTGAAGTTGAGTTCAACGTCATACTTGCTACTATTCCGATCGCAGGATTTAGCTTCGCTTTAACGCAGATTAAGCAGATGGAACGCAGGACTCATGAATCTCCGAGCCTGAAAAATCTGCGCTTGGAGTAATTAAAATACTCCGAAGAAATCCACTCCAAATTTACTAAATTTAATCCTAATCCCCAAATTTAATATGAATTTGGGGATTATAATCACTAAATTCATATTAAATTTGGGGATTAGGCAATATATTGGGCTACCGATGGTTCCCACCTTGGTGGAACCGTCGGTCTTTTGTATGAGTGGGACATACAACCGCGGAGCGGTTGCACTTTATTCTTTGCTCATTTGCCTGTAAAGATAATAATTAAAAGTGGAAAATGCAATCTTATACGGAAGCTCAAAAAAATATCCGGCTCGATTGTCGGGCCGGATATTTTTATTAGATGAAGGTTTTATCCTTATTTCTTCTTAAGTGTCAATATTATTTCTTCTTAAGAGTAAGAACGTAGGGCTGAACTGTGAAGTTGAGTTCTACATCATACTTGCCGCTTTCAACGCTGAGGTTAGCACCGCCGTCCTGTTTGTTGACGTTATATACAACAGTTCCTGATTGATTTGAAACCATAACGCCGCTGAAGCCGATAGCCCAATCCTTGTTGGCATTGATCTTGAATTCGCCATCGATCTCAACATCTGTTGCAGTCCAAGTCTTGAAGTCCTTAGATGGAGTGAGCTGAACATTCTCTTTCTCATTCCAGCCATTGAATGCACCAACTATACCGAGATCGTTGATTACAGTCATGCTGTAAGTGAGGCCGGGAAGGTCAACGCTTACCCAATAGAGATGGTTACCCTTAGCCGGAGTCTTGATCAGAGCGGCATCTGAAGCAGTAGAGAGGAGACCGTTCATAGAAAGTTCATCCTTGCTAATTTCAGGTGTGCTTTCAGCATCCTGCTTGAAGAGAGGTTCTGCCTTCTTGTCCGGGTATGCTCCAAGGAACCACTGGTTATTGATTGCACATACACCTGAGTAAGTGATATAGTTATCAGTGTAGAGAAGCATAAGAGCATCTGCCTTCAATGTTCCTGTGTAAGGATATAGCACATTGAATGCATAGCTAAATGTGATAGAATCCTGTTCAGCATTTATGGTAATCAAGACATCACCTGTGATTGTTATGTGACCAACACCATAGTCTGTACCAAGTTTACCGCCGAAGCCATCTTCTGCCACATTCACCCCGAGGAGCTGTGAAGCATCGCGAGACTGCATAACAGATTCGGGTGCTATTTTTAACATATATCCATCAGGTGCGGGGGATTCGATTTTTATGGAGAATTCAGGATGATCATAACCTATCGCGCCGGCGCCTGCGTTATTGTTCATTGCAATCGCCGCATTCCAATTAGGTGTTCCGTCAGCACCGCAAGGAACAACATAATACATATTTTCGATAACCTTATCAGGATTGAAGGTAGTTATGTTGAGGCTTTCAGTCAGATAGTAGTTATTAAGCCCACCGAGAAGAAGTTTGGTGTCTCCTTTAACTGCATAAGCCGGGAAACGGACATTGACATCCATTGTTCCGGGCTTCTTAGTTATGGCATTCTGGATAGCGCCATTGATAAGAGCCGGGTCAGCTGTCACATTGTTTCCATCGATCACAGTCTCAACCTTTGATATTTTGGTGAAGTTGTTATCGCTACCCACCTCCATATCAATAACGAGAGTATAATCTGCGGGGAAGTTTTCAAGGGTGGTGATATTTGCAACGGTTACGAATTTGTTGGCCTGCATGAACTCTGTAAGGTTCTGATTGCCGCTAACCGGAGCAAGCTCAAGATCCGCGTCGGTAAAGTAGGCCGAGGGATCCGTATTGGTCTGACCCGGAGGATTGGGCAAATCGAAGTCATCGCATGAAGCCATAACCAAGGTCAGAGCCAAAGCTGAAAATAATTTTATCTTTTTCATTTTTAAATTCTGTTTAGTGTTTGCTTGTAAGGACGTACCCACGGTGCGTCCGGATTTGTTTTGTTCCGGCGGACGCACCAGAGTGCGTCCCTACAGTTGCATCAATTGAATTCAGGATCGCGGCCTACGAATGTAACTTCGTGAACGCCTTCCTTGCAGTATATCTTGAGATTGAGCACGTCAACCACGATTGTTATCGGTTTCTTTTCAGTTACCAACACGCCCCAGTTGCCAAGACCTTTCTCAACAATATCACCGGTATAGCCTTTTTCCCACTTATCGGTAATCGGCAGGCTGTAGAAGTCAGCCTCATTTGAGCCGAGAGAAGCATCAGTAACCCAACCGAGAAGTTCAGTGAAGAAGCGGAACTGAGCACAGTCGTCAGGACCGGTTCCGCCGGCAACTGCTGACTCCTTAGGAACAAGGTTAAATGACCCTACGAATAGCTTCTGGCCAATCATGTCTTCAGGTTCATAGAGCACCCAGTTTGCTTTGTAAGCATCAAAGTTTGCCATTGAAGGAGCAGTGAAGCCGTTTACCATACCAGTCTCGATATTCTCGATGTCACCGCATATATAAATCCATGCCGGAAGCTTCTCTGCATATTGGATATATACCTTGTTGAAGGAGATTGCATTGCTGCTGACTACGCGAGAGTTTTCAATATTGGGGATTTCGCATACCGCCTTAATGTACACTTTGAATTGCTGGTCATACAAATTGCGGTTATCAAATTCTTCCTGATTCTCCACATTGAGCAGCAAATTGACTGCCACACCAATTTCGTATGTCTTAATTGCCATCTGAGCAGAGGTAGGAGTCTCGTTGGGCACTTCAATCCACTCATCAAGAGGAGCATCCGGATTAAGGGAAACGAGAGCCGAATAGTTGCAGATAGCGGAATAGCCATAGTCGGGCTGAGAGCAATATACATTGACAGTCTCCTTATCTGTCATTTCCGTATTTGTACGGAATTCCTGGTCCTCAAAAGGAGAGCGATTCACCAGAAATGAGGCTGCATTGGGAGCATGGTAAACGGGTTCATCCTCCTGCTTGCAGGAAGAGAAGCCGAGCACCA
>CAMWXH010000024.1 GCA_947178165.1 uncultured Porphyromonadaceae bacterium
ACTGAAAAGGGAGTGATCACAGTGTCGGGAACAGATGTGTTCACCGCCGGCGACTTGGGTAAGGTGCTTTCCGGGTTCGAGGTGTTGAACCCCGAGCTGGTGATATGCCATCTCGATCCCTCGGCAAGTTTCACAATGGAGTTCACAATCAATAAGGGACGCGGTTGGGTGCCGGCCGATGAAAATCGCGAACTTATTGCCGGAGGCCCGGTAGATGAGATTGCCATCGATTCTATCTACACTCCAATAAAGAATGTGAAATATGCCGTTGAGAACTATCGCGTGGAGCAGAAGACCGACTATGAGAAGCTTGTGATGGAGGTGACAACCGATGGTTCGATCCATCCGAAAGAGGCACTCAAGGAGGCGTCAAAGATTCTGATTCAGCATTTCATGATGTTCAGCGACGAAAAGATTTCGCTTGAGGCTCCTCAGGAGGACACTCCTGAAGAATTCGATGAGGAAGTTCTTCACATGCGTCAGCTTTTGAAGAGCAAGCTTGTCGATATGGATCTTTCAGTTCGCGCATTGAATTGTCTTAAGAGTGCAGAAGTGGAGACTTTGGGTGAGCTCGTGGTGTTCAATAAGAATGACTTGTTGAAGTTCCGCAACTTCGGAAAGAAGTCGCTCAGCGAGCTTGATGAGCTTCTCGAAAAGCTTAACCTTTCCTTTGGAATGGATATTTCAAAATACAAATTAGATAAAGAATAAATCGCATAATGAGACACAATAAAAATTTCAACCACCTCAGTCGTAAGAAGGGACATCGCGATGCGTTGCTTAAAAACCTTGCAATCGCGCTCATCATGCACAAGAGAATATTCACGACTGTGGCCAAGGCCAAGGCTCTCCGCGTCTATGCAGAGCCTCTGATCACAAGATCAAAGAATGACAGTCAGGCCAACCGTCGTCTCGTATTCAGCTATCTCCAGAATAAGGAAGCTGTAAAAGAGCTCTTCGGTGTCATTTCTGATAAAGTAGCTGACCGCCCCGGCGGTTATCTCCGCATCCTGAAGACAGGCAACCGTCTTGGTGACAATGCAGAGATGGCTATGATCGAGTTTGTTGACTTCAACGAAAATATGCTTGAAGCCAAGACTGAGAAGAAAGCTAAATCTACTCGTCGCTCTCGTTCAAAGAAGGCAGCTGCCGCTCCTGAGGCCGCTCCTGTTGCAGAAGCTCCTGCAACTGAGGTTCCTGCAGAGGAAAGCGCAGAATAAATCAGGCTAAAGGCTAATAAAATATAAGCCGGCAACTGTCGGGTTGCCGGTTTAAATGTCTCCATAGTTCAATGGATAGAATATCGGATTCCGGTTCCGACGATTAGGGTTCGACTCCCTATGGAGATACCATAAAGAGACCAATACATATCGTATTGGTCTTGTTTTCATTAGTCTTATCCTCTTTAATCTTATCTTTTTCTGATAAAATAGGATGTGGATGGTAGGGAAAATAATGAGGATCAGAATGTGAGTATAAACGTTATCCTAAGAATATAATATATGGAAGTGCGCATAGAAGAGGGTTGGAAAAAAGCTTTATCTTCAGAATTTGAGAAGGAATATTTCAAAAACCTCACAGATCATGTGAAACGAGAATATTCCACCCCCGGCAACAGGGTCTATCCTCCGGCTTCCAAAATCTTTGCCGCCTTTGATAATTGTCCGTTTGATGATGTAAAGGTTGTAATTATAGGGCAGGATCCCTATCATGGTCCGGGTCAGGCAAACGGGTTGTGTTTTTCGGTTAATCCCGGTGTGACTCTCCCTCCTTCGTTGCGCAACATATTCAAGGAAGTGTGCGAAGACACCGGCGCTCCGTTTCCGCATGATGGCGATCTCACGCGATGGGCCAAACAGGGCGTGTTGTTGCTCAATTCATCCCTTACTGTAAGGGAACATCAGCCAAAGTCCCATTCAGGATTAGGCTGGGAAGAATTTGCCGATGCGGTGGTAAAGACAGTTAACGACAAGTGTGAAAACGTTGTCTTTCTGCTATGGGGCTCAGACGCTATAAGGAGGGGAAATGCGATAGACCGTAACAGGCATCTCGTGCTTCAATCAGTGCATCCGTCGCCATTGTCTGCGAGCAGAGGCTTTTTCGGCAACCATCATTTTACAAAAGCAAATGAATATTTGAAGAGCAAGGGTAAAAGTGAGATAAAATGGTAGCACGACTGAGGATAGTATTCTTACTGCTTATAATTTCCATTCTTCCCTCTCTTGCCAGGGAGGAAGAGACAGCTACAGGCATAAACTTCCCCAGCTTCAGGACTTTAAAGACAGGCGTGGCAGATAATTTTATGTCAATACCTGTGATAAGGCTGGGGAGCGGAGAGCGATTGCAAGTAAGTTTCGATGAAATTTCTGAGGATAACCGCTGCCTCTCGGCTCGGCTGGTACACTGCAACTCGGATTGGAAACCATCACAGCTGGTGGAATCGGAGTATCTCGATGGTTTTAACACAATGGACATAGAGGATTACGCATATTCATCTAATACATTCGTTCATTATGTCAATTACCTGCTTGAAATTCCCAATGAATCAATGAATCCATTGGTATCAGGAAACTATCTTCTGCAGGTTTATGACCGCGATGATCCTTCCGAAGTAATATTGCAGACCCGTTTCCGAGTTGTTGAACCGGTTGTTGGAGTTGCGGCAGTAAGCAGTTCGAAAACAGACAGAGGGATAAACGGAAAATGGCAGCAGTTGGCCATACAGATTGATGGTGAAGGGACGGATATGGGGAATCCGTATCAGGATTTAAAGATTGAAGTCATGCAGAACGGGAGGGAATCAACCTCGCGTTTCCTGCGGGCTCCACTTCGGGTGGAAGGGTCGAGAGTGATATATGAGCATTCCCCTGAGCTTCTTTTCCCGGCATCGAATGAGTATCGGAGGTTTGAATCAACAAGCGTTCGGTTTCCAGGAATGAGGGTTGATTCCACGAAATATATGGGCACCAACTATCATACATGGATAAATGTGGATTATCCGCGCGATGAAAAAAATTATGAATATGACCGGACACAGCATGGGCGGTTTCTTGTGAGGGAATATAATTCCACCGATTCCAATATAGGAGCTGACTATATAACCGTACATTTTTTCCTCGACGTTCCGGAATATATAGGGAAGGAGGTTTATATTGATGGTGAATTCACCAACGGAAAGTTCGGCAGTTCCAACCGAATGAGCTACAATAGGGAGCGAATGGGATATGAGCTTGAGATTCCGTTAAAGCAAGGGGCATATAACTATCAGTATGTGGTTAAGCAAATCGGTGAGAATGTCGTGGAATCGACCTCGACGATTGAAGGCGATAAATATGAGACGGAAAACGAATACAACATATTCGTATATATTAGAAAACCCGGTGACAGATATGACCGCCTGATCGGTTATGCCACTGTTTATTCTCAAAATTAAAAATATGATTCAGATAGAAGATAAGATAGTGTCGCTCGACCTTGTGGAAAAATATTTTCATTGCGACCTTGACAGTTGTCTTGGTGCCTGTTGCATAGAAGGAGATGCCGGAGCGCCATTGACAGAAGAGGAATATGAGAGGCTATGTGTGCTTCTGCCGGAAGTTTATCCGCTTCTCACGCCGGCGGCGCAGCGGGTGGTAGAGGAGCAGGGTCCGGGCTACTATGATGAGGAAGGTGATCTTGTGACATCAATAGTGGATGGCAGAGATTGTGTTTTCACCACATACGCCCCCGGCGGCCTATGCCTTTGCGCTCTTGAAAAGGCACACCGCGAAGGTAAGATACCCTTTTTCAAGCCAGAGTCGTGTCATCTTTATCCCGTTCGTCTCAAAGAATATTCCGGTTTTACTGCTGTCAACATGCATCATTGGAAGATATGCAAATGTGCCGAAATACTTGGAAGGAAGAAAAAGATACGCGCGTATGAATTCCTTAAAGACCCGTTGATTAGGAAATTCGGAAAAGAGTGGTATGAAGAACTTGACAAAACTGCAAAGGAATGGCTAAGACAAAAAGGAGACTCGAGAGAATAAACTAAAATGCAATATCATGCATAAATAAGCAATGCGATTGCAAGAAGATGTGAAATAGATAAATTAAAATAAAAATGATGTTGAAAAAATTGTGTAATTAAAGAAAAAGCATTACTTTTGCGTATTGATACTATGATCCTAACATGTAAGAATTTATTTAGTTAAGCCAAAAGGAGGAGGAAGTTGTGAAACTGCCTCCTCTAATTATATATAAGAAGTGCGGTAAGTTTCATTTGGAACTTAATTAAATAATTGCTAAATTAGCGGAACCAAACTAATGAAATGACAACATCCTCCGAGTTATTATGGATTGGCTTTAGTGCTTGGGCCACACTTATCATCCTGATCGCCTATAGCGTGACGATAATAAGTATGGTTGTTGTCGTGCTGTCGGAAAACCGAAATCCCATACGGTCTATAGCATGGGTGTTATCCCTGCTGTTTCTTCCTGGAGTCGGACTGATTTTCTATCTATTCTTTGGCAGGAGCCTTAAAGGGCAGCACATAATCAGCCGGAGAAACAAACGCAAGCTGATGAACCGTATGTATAACCGGGGGGTGAATCTCGAGGAAGAACCGCTTTCTGCCGAAGAGAAAACGCTTGTGAAGCTTGCAAGAAACCTTTGCTCCTCTTTTTACACTACCAATAACGAGATAAAGATTTTCACCACAGGCCATGAAAAATTTGAATCGTTGAAACGCGACCTGAAGAATGCTCGCGAGAGCATCTATCTACAATATTACATATTTTCGGATGATACGCTTGGAAAAGAGATAGCCGACATCCTTATTAGCAAGGCGCGTGAGGGAATCAAAGTGAAGGTGATATATGACCATGTGGGAAGCTTCTCTGCCCGCAACCGTTTTTTCAAGAATATGAATGAGAATGGGGTGGAGACCCATCCTTTCTTCAAGGTTACATTCCCTCAGCTCGCCAACCGCATCAACTGGCGAAACCATAGAAAAATAGTGGTGATCGACAACGAAATAGGATATATCGGAGGAATGAATATCGCCGACCGATACGAAAGAGGCACGGCCGATGGGTCGGCCTGGCGGGATACCCACTTCAGGTTAAAAGGGGATATAGTCAGTTCACTTGTCTATTCCTTTCTTATTGACTGGTATTTCCGGAATCCCGAGTCGCTTATCGACTATCCGATGCCCAAAGAGTGCCGGTTGCAGAATCATTTAGGGATGCAGCTCATCACGTCGGGGCCGATGAGCCGCTATAACAACATAGCCCTATGTTTTCAGAAAGCAATCTCGGCGGCAACCAAATCAATTTATATCCAGACCCCTTATTTCCTTCCAACCGACGGCTTGCTTCATGCCTTGGAGGCGGCGGCCTTGGCAAATGTCGATGTCCGCATCATGATACCCCGCAAGGGAGATTCAAAGATGCTGCAATATGCTTCATTTTCATACGTGACGCAGTGCCTCAAGGCCGGCATCAAGGTTTATCTTTATAATCCGGGCATGCTCCACGCCAAGGCAATGATAGTCGATGAAGGATTGGTGACAGCCGGATCAACAAATTTTGACTTCCGGAGCTTTGAAAATAACTTTGAAGCAAACCTTCTGATTTATGACCGGGACACCAACCGCGTGATGCGCGACATCTTCTTTGAAGATTTGAAGAAATGCGAGAAGTTGCGTTACAGCACATGGCACAAACGGCCCCGTCTCCAACGAACCATGGAGTCGATAGTAAGACTGGTGGCACCCATATTGTAAACACGTATTTAACAAAAATTAACATTGGCAAGTAGGCAAATGAAGATATTATTCAAAATTTTTATTTAAGTTTGCAGGAATTTATTTAACTATCTGAGATATACAATTAAGATTAAGCAATCATAAACCGTAACGCTACTGATGAGCAGTCTTTCACCGAGCGAAATTGAAAATACCAAAAAGCTTCTATCGGAATCGGAAAGCCTATATCCGGTTTCACCCTCTCTGTTTGACCCTCTGTTTGAAGCAGGGGAGGTGAAGGAGTTTGCTCGGCAACAGATAATCATGCACCCGGGCCAGCCAATTCATGAAGTGCATATCATCTTATCGGGGCTTGTAGGCTCGACCTATGTTAGCGGAAACAAGGTTATCATGAATGCTATGGCAATCCCTTGCACGGTTTTGATTCATGGAGGTTCCTTCTTCCGGAAAAGGGCACCCATGATGCAATGGGAAGCCTTGGTGAACACCCGCACTCTATGCCTGCCTGATAATTTTATACGCGATTATATGCAAAAAAGCCATGAATTTGCGTTATGGATGTATGGGGTAGCGGAAAATTTCATTTTATATAGTGAAGAACGGGCCATTCTGCTTTCCGATAATGCCGAACAAAGATACCTTAAGCTTGAGAAGAATCTTCCGCGTAGAATTTTCCGTGAGCTCCCTTCAAGAGTGGTTGCCAGATATTTAGGAATAACCGAACAATCCTTGTCGCGCATAAAAAGATCATTGCTAAAATCTGATTCAGAAGACTAACCTTGAATATTCAGAGGCCTAACATTTAAAAAAGAGGGATAGGTTATTTTCGTATATAAATAATTTTTTGCCTATTTTTTATCAACTTCTTATCATCGGGTAAACTTTTTTAAATCCCGATAGATTAAATTTGCTATCAAATAAATTATCTTGTCATGCCATTTGGAAAATGACAAGATACGGAAGTATTATTAGAGAAAGTATTATTAGATATGAGAAACCACCTATACATCATTTCAGGAGTATTGTTGGCTGCCTCCATGTCGAGCCTTGCGCTTAACGGCAAAAACGATGTTCCGGCCTCCGACTCAGGTGGCGCGGGAGTACCTAAGCTTTATGGCACAGTCATACTCGCCGATACGGAGGAATTCGAAAATTGGGGCGTATATAGCATCCCGGCCAATGAGAACGAATCGTTCAAACGGTTTGTGGAAGCTGCCGAGGGTTTTGGCCGAGGGAGCGGAGTGGCAACTTCGTCCACCTACACTGCAGTGCGTTATTACACGTTCTACGGGATGTCATACACTCAGGCCTACACATACGATCTGAACACCTGGGAACAGATCGGGCAAATGCGCAGCGTCCCATTTGAGATGATGGCTTACGACTTAGGATACGATCCTGTTTCAGAACAGATATATGGCTGCTTCTATGTGAGCGGATCCGATTCAAAGGCGTGGTTCGGAACAGCGGATTACACCAAAGGGGAGAGCCATAAGATTGCAGATATAGAGAAATGGAACGCCTTGGCATTTGATATGAGGGGGCGTGCATACGCTATCGACATGAAGGGAAACCTTCTTAGCGTAAACAAGAAAACCGGGGAAACCTCGCTGATAGGATTCACCGGAGTTGTGCCTCGTTACCCCTCATCAGGGACAATAGACCCGGAAACGGGAGATATGTATTGGACCGTTTGTCCTGAAGACGGCCATTCCTATCTCTATAAGGTTGACCTCTCCACGGGCTCCTCAACCAAGCTGATGCAATTTTCGCACGATGAGCAGGTGATGGGACTGTTTATTCCTGTTCCCGAAGCGATAGGAAGTGCCCCGGCCGCCGCCTCCGACTTAGAGGTAAGTTTCCCGAATGGCTCACACAAAGGAGAAATCTCATTCACCCTTCCTTCGGCCAACTACGACGGCAATCCGTTGTCGGGCAATCTTGAGTGGAGCATTTCATGCGAGGGAGAGGAAGATAAGACCGGCGAAGGGAAGCCTGGAGATAAAGTGAGCGTGGAATATGAAGTGGCAAACAGGGGAGAATATCTTTTCTGCATCACGGTTTCCAATGAGGCCGGCCTGTCACCGCGCATAAGGAAGGGTTTATATATCGGAAACGGAGTCCCCTCCTCAACTGAAGCCACATTGAAATATTCCGACGGCATTGCCACCGTAAGCTGGAATGCCGTAACCGAGTCGGTCGATGGTGGTTACATTGACCCAGCTGAAGTTACATATCGCATCAAGCGTCTGCCGGATAATGTCGTGGTAGAGGAACAGACAAAATCCACATCCATGGAGACTCCGCTCCCGGAGCCTGAAACTCTTGTCACCTATTCTTTTGAAGTGACACCGGTGTTTGCATCTCTTGAAGGAGCCCCTGCATATACTTCAGCCATCACATTAGGCTCAGTGACTCCACCGTATGACCAGAAATTTGAGACCGAGGCCGACTTCAACACATTCACCCTGATTGACGGCAACGAAGATGGCAAGACCTGGGAATATGGACCGGGCTATCCACGTCTCTTCTATTCTGACCGACAGGGCGACGACTGGCTTATCACTCCTGCCCTTAACCTTACTAAAAATGAGCAATACAGCATCTCCTTTGATGTCAGGAACAGCTATGGAAGCTTTAACCCTGAAAAGATAGAGGTGAAGATAGGTGAAGAAGCAACAAGCGAAGCAATGACCATAACCCTTCTTCCTCCCACCACAGTTGACAATGAGCCATGGAGGAATATCACGGTAGAATTCATTCCCCGGAAAACAGGCAGATATTACTTGGGTTTCCATGGAATCAGCGACCCGAATATGTTCTGGGTAGGAATAGATAACCTCACCGTCAGAAGCGGACGTTCCACCTCTGCCCCTGCCATTCCGGAGGATATGAAGGCAGTGGCCGATATCAACGGAGGCGACTTTGTGGATCTTTCGTTCAAGGTGCCGGGCAAGTCAATTGCAGGTGATCCGATCGAAACGATATCGCACGTTGAGCTCTTCCGTGATGAGGAGAGCGAACCGATCAAGGTTTACAATGATGTTAAGCCCGGCGATCTGCTGACCTATCACGATCAGGGACTCTCAGAGGGTGTACACACATATTCTATTACGGCATTCAACGAGAGCGGCGCGGGCGCAACAGGTGCCGTGTCAACCTTCGTCGGGATCAATGTTCCGGGCGAAGTAAGCGATATTGTCCTCAAAGAGATTGAGGAGGGTGTTGCATCCATAAGCTGGAATCCACCGGCCACCGACCGCGACGGATATCCCATTAATCCGGCTTTCATAAGCTATAAGATGGTCGATATATATGGAGATGAATATGAGGCATCAGAAACTTCAGCCACATTTAAGGCCCTCATGGATGGAGACCAGGATTTTGTGAGGTTTGGCATCAGTTCCGTTACGAAGGCCGGTGAATCTCCGATGGTATATTCGGAAATGGTGCCTATGGGAACACCTTACAATACTCCCTACCGCGAGTCGTTCAATAATAATTACGGAGGGATTTTAGGTTCAACGAAAATCAACGGGGAAGTTGCGTGGAGCGTTGGTTACGACGACTATCTTGCAGGCGTAAACTCGCAGGATGGCGATGATGCCATGATAGTGATGGCGGCCAACTCTCCCGGAGATGCAGGAGCGATATATACCGGAAAGATTTCGCTTGCTAACAGTGAGGATCCCTCGGTATCGGTCTATGTGTATCAGTTCACCGACAATGGGGTAAAAGATGACGAGAATGAATTTGAAATAGAGGTCAGGGAGGCCAACAAGGGTGAGTATAAATCTATCTACAAGGTAGTAAATAACACTCTTCCTCTTCCCGGGTGGAACAGGATCGTTGTGCCCCTCAGTGACTATAAAGACAAGACCATCCAGGTTCGTCTCAAGGCAACGGCCAACTCATACAGCTACTATCTCATTGACAACTTGATAATTGATCATATTTATCAGAGCAATATCGGGATAGTTGACATAGAAGTACCTGAAATGGTTAACCCTGATGAGGAATTTGAAATAAAGGTTGAGATTGAGAATTCATCGTTGACAGATGCCGACAGCTTCAGTGCGGAGCTATTGCGCGATGATGAAGTGATTGACAGCTATCACGATCTCTCTCTGCCTCAGGGTCAGCTTAAGTCTATCGTTTTCAACCGGTCGCTTTCTATTGTGGAGGCAAAAAATGTGGAATATATGGTTCGCCTCTCATGGAATAAAGATGAATATGAAAGCGACAATGAGATGTATGCATTCCCGATAAGGGTGCGTCAGACAGATCTTCCTCCGGTAGAGGCCATCCGCGGATCGGTAGAAGGTTTGGCTGTGCATCTTGAATGGGATGCATTGGATATGGCCAAATATGACGGCGAGGCAGTCACCGACAGCTTTGAAGAATATGAACCTTTCTCCATGAATCTCGGAGGGGAATGGAAATTCGTTGATATGGATAAGGCACGCACAGCCATTCCTCAGGGTGTGGAGATTGATGGGCTTGGCGATGACCATGCATACGCTTTCATCGTGATGAATGCCGATCATCCTGCATTTAACGGAACATTCAAAGCTAATAGCGGAAAGCAATATCTCATGGCATCGTATGCAGCCGCCCAGAATGATGATTGGGCCATCTCTCCGCGTCTTTCGGGCGATGCTCAGACCATCACTTTCTATGCGAAGAACTATTATGAGGTGCATGGCAAAGAGACTATTGAGGTGAGATATTCAGTAAGTGGCAACAATCCCGAGGATTTCACCGGCATCGCCTTGACCAAGACTCTTGAAGGGAGCGACTGGGACTATATAACTGTTGACTTTCCGCAGGGAGCACGTTACGCAGCCATTCATTATATCTCCAACGACCAGTACATGCTTTTCATCGATGATTTCAGTTATGTTCCTGCCGCCTGGAGCGAGCGCGTCAATCATGTGGGATATAATGTTTACCGCAACGGCAAGCGCATCACCCCGACTCCTGTGACAGCGCCTTCATACGTTGACTCAGAATTTTCAGGAGATGTGAACGTATATCATGTCACAGCAGTCTATGATGAAGGTGAATCTGCACCCTCTGCACCCTTCCAGCCCGACCTGTCAGGAATAGATGAGATTGGGAATGCCGTAAAAGTTCTCTGCGATCGCGCAGGAATCAGGGTTTACGGTGCAACAGGGAAAGAGATTCGCGTATATTCAATGTCAGGCCTTTGCGTAGCCTCTGTACGTGATGCAGCAGAGAGCGTAGAGATACCTTTGGCAAAGGGAGCCTACGTGGTCAAGGTCGGTTCGCGAGTTGAAAAGGTTATAATCCCATAAACTTATATGGCATGAAAAAAATTAAGAATAGCATAATGGCCGGCTCCCTCATCTGTTTGACAGGGTTAGGGCTTATGGCCGACATTAATTCAGGAGGAAAGCTCATGTCAGGCTTTTCCGAAAAGAAGACTCTTTCGGCAAAAAGGCTCGACGTTGCCGACAGCTCGCCATTGACGCGATCCGCGTCACAAGGAGAGTTAAAGGCGGCAGCCTCTCCAAATGTAGTTTATGAGAATCGTTTAGAAAGCCAGGCAAAGGGAGATGATGCCATTATCCCTCCCTTCATAGCGCATTTCGACACACAATCGGACTTCGACCAGTTCAGTGTCATTGACGGCAACGGTGACGGAGTGGTATGGGATATCATCTCATTCATGCATAACCTCCGGATAAGCTATAACTCTCAGGTGGCTATGGACGACTGGGTTGTGACCCCGGGATTATATCTTGAGGCCGGGAAAGCATACCGCGTAAGTGCCTTGACGATGGCCGGCAATTATAGGGATACCGAGCGAATAGAGGTTCTGTATGGGGAGGCTCCGACAGCGGAAGCATTGATTTTGCCCCTCATCGCGCCCACAGAATTGTTAGGTTCCGACTATGTGGAGATTTCGGAATATATCACTCCATCCAAAACGGGAGTTTATTATATAGGCTTCCATGGAATCTCCGATCCTGACACCTACCAGCTTCATTTGGATGAGATCAGTGTGGAAGCAGGAATCTCAGCTATGGTGCCCGGTGTGCCGAACGATCTGAAAGCCGTACCTGATGCCCATGGGGAATACAAAGCGGCAATCAGTGTCAAAGCTCCGACAGTAACTTTTTCAGGAGCAGAGCTTGACGGCACCATGACAATGGAGATTAAGCGTGACAACACGGTGATTTATCGGGCTTCAAATGTAGCCCCCGGCGAGACAGTGAGCTGTAATGACATTTTGACCAAAGGGGGACGCGTCACCTATTCTGCATACGCCATGAATGGAGAAGGGAGCGGCAATCCTGCCTCAGTCAATGTGCATATAGGATATAGTTTCCCGGCAGCAGTAGAGGAGGTGAAGCTTTCCGAGAATCCGCAGACGCCGGGTGTGATTACTCTGTCATGGCCCGAAGTTACCCTTGACGACAACGGCCTTGTGTATCCTCAGGGTGCGGTGAGCTATCTCATATATGTTCCAGGAGATTATGGCTGGAACCTCACCTACCGCGACATCATGGAGCCTGAATATACATTCCGCGCAGTTGCGGAAGGGGAGCAGACATTTGTGTCGTATGCCGTGTGCGGCCTTAGCGAGGGAGGTCAGGGAGACTTTGCTTTCACCGGCCTTCAGGCAGTTGGAACTCCGTTCAAGGGTTTCAGCGAATCCTTCCCTGATGGTGCTCTCTCATATCCGATGATTATGGAGACATTGGCGCAGAAAGGCATGGAGTGGTCCATCTATTCTGATGCATCGGGAGTTGAATCTCAAGATAAGGATAACGGATTCTTGGGAGCGCAAGCCTCCGGGATCGGAGATATCTCCTCCATCACCTCACCGAAGATTTCGCTTTCCGGCATTGACAGCCCCATCTTGAGTTTCTACACCTATAATATAAAAGGAACGAAGGGAGAAAAAGATATCAATACTGTCGCTGTGGAGGTTCGTGAGCCGGGAGGTGTTTACACCAGAGTGAAGGAGGCCACTGTTGATGCCTTATGTAATGGCGAAGAGGGCTGGGGTCGCGTGAACGTGGATCTCTCAGACTATGCAGGGAAGACGGTTCAGTTCCGCATTGTGGCTGAATGCAATATCTTCGATCTGACTTTATTCGACAATATCCGCCTCGGACAGAGCTATGCCAAGGATCTGAGCGTTGTTGCCTCGGCTCCTTCCAAAGTTGCCTCAGGAGAGGAATATAAGGTTAGCGGATATGTGAGGAATGAAGGATATCTTGATGTGGCAGGATTTAAAGTAAGGCTGATTACCGAGGGTGCCGAACCTGCTGAATCGTTGCTTGATTGCCCTCAGCTTAAGGCCGGAGAAAAATATGAGTTTGAATATGACTGCATATTGCATCCCCTGCAGGAGAGTGAAGTGGTTCACCGGGTTGAGGTTATCATGGATGGTGATGCCAACGAAGAGAACAATCATTCAGAGGCGCTTTCTATCCATCCTGTATTGTCAACCTTGCCGGCGGCAACCAATCTGAAAGGAGAGGTAAACGCCGATGGCATCGCGCTCGCTTGGGATGAACCTGACCTTACGGGGAAAAGAAGCGTGGAGAAAGTTGATGATTTTGAAATTGCTAAATCTTGGAGCCGCGAATTGGAGGGTTGGACCTTCATTGACCGTGACGGTAGCCCTGTGGGCGGTTTTCAGGGTATGACGCTTCCGGGAATAGATCAGCAGTCGTTGCAATCGTTCTTCGTGTTTGATTCCACGCTTGGCAATTCTTCATTCGAGGCTCATTCCGGAATCAAGTATCTTGCCTCCCTTTTCCGAAGCGACCAAGGCACGGTGGATGATTGGGCCATATCGCCCGAACTCACGGGAGAAGCACAGACCATCTCGTTCTTTGCCAAGAGCTATAGCGGCACATTTGCGGAGAAAATAGAGATATATTATTCCATGGGCAGCCTTAATCCTGATGATTTCGTCAATCTATCGGTTGTGGAAAAAGTTCCATCGGATTGGACGCGTTACGAGGCGGCACTGCCTGAGGGTGCTAAGCATTTCGCCATCCGTTCTTGCGGAACAGACACCTTCATGCTTATGCTCGATGACTTCAAGTATGAGGTGGCAGAAGAAACTGCCGGATTGACAGTAGAGGGTTACAACCTATACCGCAACAGCCTTTTAGTTAATGAAACTCCTTTGAAAGATAGAGAATATCTTGACTCGAAGCCCGCGGAAGGAAATGCTCGTTACGTGGTAACGGCATTATACGAAAAAGGGGAGTCGAGAGGTTCCAATGAGTTTATCCTCGACTTATCCGGTGTGGATGAGATAAATTCAGACACAATTGTATTGGCAGGAGATGGAAAGATTATCCTGAAAAATGCATGTGGCGAGAAGATAAGGGTAATCGGAACAGATGGAGCAATCCTGTATGACCGCATTCTAAACGGCGACGATAGCATATATGTTTCGTCCGGAATATATATGGTTGAGGTAAATGGCCAAGGAATTAAACTTATGATAAGGTAAAAGACGACGAGAACTTCATTTGATTATGGAACCCCGGTGTAGAGCATAGCAGAAATGCTATGCGAAGCGCTGGGGAAAATCAAAATAAGGTGCAAAAGTTGAACATAGGTTAAAAAATGATATTGTTTGGGGAGGAATGGAAGAAAAAAGGTAGGTAAATTCAATATTATCTATTAAATTTGTATAAAAACATAGATATCGAGTGCAGATTTGTTAAAATGCTTAGCTATGACGAGACAATCTCCGGATTCGATATCTGAAATATTCACAGCCGGCCCGGCGGCTTAAAAAATACCAACATGATGAATAAATTTACGCTTGTAGCAGCGATGGCAACTGTCAGCATGATGGCATGGGCCACGCCCGACAATCCATCGGACTTTAAGATGACCTTTGATTTAAATGGAGGCAGTCCCGTTGTATCGGGTTCTTTTGTATGCCCGATCGAGCATTATTCTTGGGATGACCCCAAGCCTCAGATTGAGAAGATCACCAAGGTTAAGGTGACAAGGGGATGCTACGAGTTGGGGGAAACGGATATAGTGGCTTTTGAATCGGAGGAAAAACGTGAACCTGGTTCGCTTGTAGAATTCACAGATGAGTTTGGTGAATTAGAATACGGCTATACATATAATTATAAAGCCGTGATATATGATGAAAAGGGAACTGAAAGCTATGGGGCACCGTTTTCACTATTTTATGGCATTCAACCAGGTGAACCGACTGTCACTGTGGCATTGGGCGATAAGGGACAGCTTCCTGTCACAATAACCGTGGTTGCTCCTGAGAAAACAAAGGGTGGTGAAACACTCATTGTTCCTTTGACTCAACTTAGAGTAATTGAATACATTAGCTCGGAGGAACAGCGTGAGATAAAAATTATAAACGATCCTGTTCTCGGCAAGAGTTATGAGGTAGTTGATAATGAGGCAGAGGAAGGGAAAAAGTATTCTTATCGTGCTTATGCAAGCTGTGAATTTGGTACAAGCGAACATGGCTGGGTTCAAGCGTTTGTAGGTCAGGATATTCCCGGAAATCCCCAAAATCTTGTTCTCACAGAAAATGAAGATGGTAGCGTAACGCTAACATGGTCTGCTCCTGAAAAGGGTAAGAACGGTGGATATTTGGATCCTGCGGCTACACGCTATAAAGTTATTCGACATGGTGATTCTCCCAAGGATCTTGCAGAGGATTTGACTGAGTGTACTTACACTGACTCACTTGAAGGTTTGACTGGTCCAACTACGGTGAAATATGAGGTGGTAGCTTACAACACTATGGGAGATGGCGATTATGCAATGTCATCCGAGCTATTAAAGGGTCCCGCCTATCAGCTTCCATTTGAGGAGAATTTCAATAGTCCTGCTTCTTATTATGGATTAGATTGGGATAATAAATGGACAACTGAACCTTCTTATGGAGACTGGAAGATTGATAATTATTCCTTTTCTCACTGGATTACAGGAGTTGGGGATGGAAAAGCTCTGAATGAAGATGAGGATGAAGGTTTTGCATTCATTTATTATGGAAGTAAAGGACATTCTGACAGCATGATATCTTCAGCTATTGACTTTAAGAAGGCAACTTATCCTGTAATGTATTTCTATCATGCAGGAACGGCCGGTGATCCTTCGGAATTGAGAGTAAGCGTGAAAGTTGATAATGAGAAAATAGATCTCGTAACTTTAGTTCCAGGCGAGTTGCAAGAAGGGGAAAAGGTGACATGGAAACGTCATACACTTCCATTGGAGGAAGTTGCAGGTAAAGAGGCATCTCTTATCTTTACATCATATATACCTGAAGATGCAGAAGACTTTGACGGTGTGTGTCTTGACCGCATCATCATTGCAGATTATCCAGGTATAGACAAGGTGTCGGTTGCAGAAACTGCCGATGGATTGGAAGTGAGCTGGATTGCTCCCAAGAACAGCTACGATGAGGAACCCGAAAGCTATGATGTAGTTGTAGATGACGCTGAGCCGGTGAATGTAACCGAAACAAAACATGTGATTAAAGCTACAAGAGCCGATGTGACAGAGACTCATAAAGTATCTGTCCGTGCAAACTATGGTGACATTCAGGGTAAGTTCTCGCCATCGTTCGATGCCGTTCCCGGCGGTTCTTTGAGCGGAATCTCGACTATCGGTGGAAATGGAAATGCGAAGGTCGAATACTTTGATGTAAACGGTCTTCCAGTTGTTAAGGCAATGAAAGGCTCCACCATCATCCGTCGCACTGTCAATGAAAATGGAAGTGTGAAGGTTGAGAAGGTGATTGTAAGAGAATAAGTTGAATCAATATTGAAGAAGAGGGTGTGTCAAAATACAAAAATTTGACACACCGTCCTTTTTTATTTACCCAAACTATAATTCATGAAAAGAGAGTTAGTAACGATTTTAATTGCAGCTTTAGCGGGAGTGACCATCGCCTCTCCGCTGAAACCCGCTTCTGAAAATGGCAGGGTGTTATATCATCCTGAGGCAGGGATGCAGAAAGAGAAGGGAGAGCATGCTGAAAGCATAGTTTCAGATTCCAAACCAAAGAAGGTAGGCGCTACGGGTTCGTCTCTTTACGGTTTTATGTCGTATCTTGATGAAGATGATTTCCTGAATGGCTGGTATGAGGTGGAACCGTCAGGGAAAACTGAAAGAATGTGGGAATATCCCTACGCATCATACGGCGCGTCGCTCACCAACGGCTGGCTTCGCAACGGGAAACTTTGCGGCCTGTGCGTCTTGACGTGGGGATCGGAAGATCTTGTAGGGGTATATGCATATCAGGAGCTGGATCCCAATACAGGGCAGCTGATAGAGAGCAGGCCGATAGAGGTGGCGGAAAATTATGTGCCCTATTACTACACGGCGGCTTATATACCATCAGAGGACAGGATTTATGGGTTTGGGAAAGGTGAGAATAGCAGCGAGTCGGTTTACTATTTCAAATCAGCTCCCGCCGACCGTCCGGAGGAAACGAAAATAATAAAGGAGCTAAACCTTCCCGGCGACCGATGCTATTCGTTATGTTACAGCGTTGCCGACGGATGCCTTTACGGCGTCAACACACGCGGAATGCTTGTAAAGATACTGACCGACGGCACAATGACAGAGCTATTTGATGTCTCGGTACCTGATCTCGCTAACGTTGTAGGCGCCTTGACAGTGAGCCCATACGATGGCTTCCTTCTGTGGAATCCGAGCGTCTATTCAACTGTGTCGGAGCTGTATGCCATTTATCCCGCTGAGAAGAGGATGGAGAAGCTGTATCGCTTCCCGACAATGTGCGGGTTCACCTTCTTCCTTACTCCTGACGGACCCTCAGATGCATCCGGGCCTGCAGCGTCAGAGCTTATCTCTTCTGAGTTTGCCGGAGCAGACCTTAACGGCATGCTTAAGTTCCGCCTGCCATCATCGTTAATGAGCGCTTCTCCAATTTCAGGAAGCCTCGATTGGATTTTATATGACAACGGGAAGGAGATTGCAAAGGGTAAAGATTCGGCCGGAAGCGAGATTACTATCCCTGTGACTACAGAGCAGGGTGAGCATACTTTCCGCCTTGAAACCACCCTTGACGGAAAAGAGGGTTATCCGCTTTCCTTCTTTGCATATATCGGCAACGATGTTCCTAAAGCGCCTGAAAATGTAAAGTTAACCCAGAATTTGATTACATGGGACGCTGTGACAGAGGGCAGCCACAATGGCTATATGGATGCATCGGCTGTAACGTATAAAGTATATCTCAATGATAAGCTGCAGGGAACCGTGGCCACGACAGAGATGGCAGTGGAATTGGATGAAAGCCAGATTCAGGATGTGTATTATGCCAAGGTGATTGCAGAGTGTGCCGGTCTCGAGTCTGAGCCCGGAATTTCGGAGAAGGCAATTATCGGAAAGCCTTATTCCCTTCCCATGACCATCAAGCCAACAGAGCATGACGGAGAGATGGTCACCATAATAAACGCTGACGGAAGTCCGGAATATGGGATGTGGCGTCTCACTGATGCCTGGGGCGACCTTTGCTTCGCATCGGGTTGGAGTTATGAACAGCCCGATGACTGGTTGATAATGCCGGCTGCTCAGTTTGAAAGCAACGAGGTTGTCTATGAAGTGAGCTTAGAGGCCGCCCGTGGAGGTTACAGCGCAATGGAATACTTCGAAGTCTGGGCCGGCGACGCTCCTACGATTGAGGCTATGACCATTCCCGTGATGAGCAAGACACGCGCCCAAAAATTCAATGAATGGAAGGAATATAGCGGTAAATTTGCGGTTCCGCGGGCTGGAAGCTATTACATTGCGGTGCGCGGATGTTCTAATCCCGACCAAAAAGATTTGATCGTCAGAAATATTCGTGTCAGTGCGACTGATATTCCGGCACAAGTTCCGGCCTCGGTGACAGATCTCAAGGTAACGGCTTCAAGCAATGAGAATCTTACAGCCACACTGACTTTCACCATGCCTGAGAAATATATCACCGGAGAGGCAATTCCTGCCGATAAGGAACTGACGGCCGTGATTAACTCTGCTGAGAAGAAGGAGGTGAAAGCCCTTCCTGGAGCTCCTGTCACTGTAACGGTCGGCACCGCCCAGGGTGAGAACTACATCACGGTAACTATCGTGGATGAAGGAATAGAGAGCACGCCTGCGGAGGTATCGCTATTCACCGGAATGGATTATCTTTCATTCGTGGAGGATTTCAACGGGGTTGTTTCACGCGACAATATGAGCCTAAAGCTCACATGGAAAGCTCCTGTGGAGAGCCTTTACGGAGGCTATGTTGCGTTCACCGGGATAGAATATATGATCGGACGCATAGATTCATCAGGTGAATTCCTGGAGGAGCCGATAAATGCCGGCACGGATGTTTATGAATATGAATATGTGCTTCCTGCAGGAGCGCCTCAAGATTTCTACCGGATCGGAATCGCGCCCAAGAATGCGGCCGGAATCTCTCCCGCCCGTTCATTCGTTGGCAAGGTCATAGGCACTCCTTATACTATGCCGATGGAAGAGAAATTCAGGAATATGGAGATCACTTATAAGCCCTTACAGGCAGCGGCTCCGAGTTCCAAATACACCAACGGGGCATGGACATGGTGTCAGCCTGAACTTGTTGATCCCTCTTTTGCAAACAGCGAAGTCGAATTTGGTGTGATCGGCTATACGGACGAGCCTGAGGCGTGGGTGCGTATGGGACTGCCGAGGATTTCAACGGAGGGTCTTGAGAATGCGCATGCAGTGTTCAAAATCTGGAACGGCAAGGGGTCAGCCAACAATAAAGCGATCTATGGCTTGCTTTATGACATGAATGCCCCGGAGAAGATAATGGATATTCCGGCGGGCGATGGCTGGCAGGATGTTATAGTGGAGATTCCATCGAAATATCTCGACCAGCCTTGGATTGGCCTCTACATTGACGGCTCTCTTCCTACTGCGAACAATTTTCTCATCCTTGGAGGATATTCGATGAAGCCGACCAGCGGAGTGTCATCGGCAAGCGTGGGCGCATCATCGATTGTGCGCACAGGGAATAGCTTGACAATCCTTAATCCGAAGCAAGAGAGGGTAGGGGTGACATCCATCTCCGGCATCTTGCTTTACAGCGGAAACGAGGAGAGCATCAATCTGACTCTTCCCGGCACCGGAGTCTATCTCATAAAGATAGGAGGCAGAAGCTATAAGATTCTTTTCTAAGACAAAAGATTCAAGATAACACAGAATAAGTAAAGATCCGGTTGCAGTAGATTTCTGCAGCCGGATTTTTTATTATAGAGGTCATAAAAACTGGGTTGACAAAAAATAAAAAGTTGTTAGGTTAGGGAATATTCATTATATTTGCATCTATAACCAATATGCTATTGACTTGTCGGTTATAGCATCTCAGAGAAGATACCTTTTAAAGCTCCCGATATGACTAAAGAGAATGATCCCTTAAAGAAGACCTTCATAAAACTGACTACTGATTTTGGATTCAAGCGTCTATTCGGTTCCAAGAAAAGATCTTCGATTCTAAAAAGGTTCTTGAATGCATTGTTCGAAGGAGAAATGGTGATTAAAAAGGTGGAGTTCCATGATAAAGAGCTTTTGCCAAAGGATTCTGCCGGGAAGAGAGTTATATATGACATTTTCTGCACAACCGATACAGGACATCAGTTTATTGTGGAGATGCAGCAGGTTGAGTCAGAGAACTTCCCGAGCCGGATATTGTTCTATGTGTGTCGTGCAGTGGTAGATCAGGGTGTAAAAGGGAAGGAATATGAGTTGAACCCCGTGTATTGTATAGCAATCACTGACTTTAATCTCTCATCTCTTTCTCATGGGTTGCTTCACGACATCATATTGATGGATCGTTACACCAAAGAGATTTACACAGAAGATGTTCGTCTTCTCTTTCTTTCTCTAAAGGAGGTGCCCCGTGAATGGGATGAGTGTGATACAAGTTTAAAAAGAATGTTATATCTTATAAAGAATATGGAAAACATGACCACAGATTCAAAGCCCTATATAGAAGGAGATTACGAAGATATGTTTGATGCCTCGCGAATAAGCATGCTGTCTGAACCGGAGGCTGTGGCCTACTCCCAGTCATATTTCAAGGAGATAGATCATCAGAGTGCAATCCGTTTTGCAGAAAAACGTTCATGGGAAGAGGGAAGAGAGGAAGGTATGGCTGAAGGCCAATATAAAGAAAAAGTTCGTGCTGCCAGAGAGATGTTGAAGATGGGAATCGCCAAGGAAATGGTGAAGGCCGTGACAGGGTTGTCAGATGAAATAATAACTCAAATAAAAAATGCGACTGAATGACTCAGCCGCATTTTTTATTTGTCAGGTATTTCAGATTTAATTTTCAACTCGGATTATTCCTGGGCAAGGATCAGAGCAGAATAGGCGGGAACGGTGATTTTTCCACCCTGTGTGGCGCCAAGGCTTCCGTCGGGAGAGATTTTGCCATCAGTGGCAACGATTTTCCAGTTTCCGCCTTTGACGTTAACCACCTGAGGTTTGGAAGCACCATTAAATACAACCTTTATCTCTTTCCAGCTGTCGCCATTGGCATTGTTCTTAAGAGAATAAGAGATGAGGTTAGGGTTCTTCTTGGAATCAATCTTATCAAAAACAAGGTTCTTGGCTATATCCTCGGCCTTTGTCATGCGGAAAGCGGGATGAGCCTTGCGGAGGGCAGTAAGCCCCTTGTAGTAGTTGAAGAGATCCTTATATTTTGTCTTGTTTGCCCAATCGATGGCATTTATTGAATCAGGCTGGTTATAAGAGTTATGCACCCCTTTCTTATCACGGAATATCTCTTCACCGGCAAACATGAACGGCGTTCCCTGAGAAGTGAAAACGATGGTCTGCGCTAACTTGGCGGCGGCAAGCATATTCTCTTCCGGTTCACCCTCCATCGACTTGCGGAGTTTGTCGGTGAGGCATAAGTCGTCATGACATGAGATATAGTTGACAATCATTTCAGGAGAAGCCGCATAAGGGAACTTGGAATTATTTCCATTCTTGAAGTTCACCTGCGGATGAGGCGTGGCGGCCACGATTCCAATTTTGACAGTCTCCTCAAGACCCGGCTTGCCTGTTGCGAAACCGCGGTCGGAAGCATCAGTATAGTGTCCTTTCACGGCATCGCGGAGGTCATCGGAGAACACGGCGATATCGGTCATCTTGCTCACATTCTCCTTCAAAGCGCGGCGTTCGGGAGCAAGGGGAGAGTCGCCGGCTGTCCATCCCTCACCATATACAAAGATTGAGGGGTTGATTTTCTTGAGCTCAGCGGCCACGTCATTCATAGTCTCGGTGTCGTGAATGGCCATCAGGTCGAAACGGAAGCCGTCAACGTGATACTCCTCTGCCCAATATTTCACAGAGTTAACAATATAGTCGTGCATCTGCTTGAGATCGGATGCAGTCTCGTTTCCGCAACCGGAAGCATCTGAGTAAGAGCCGTCGTTGCGGTGACGGTGATAATATCCGGGGGCGGTAAGCTCAAAATTGGAGCCGTCGTTTTCAGCCGTATGGTTATACACCACATCCATAATCACACCTATTCCGGCATCGTGCAGAGCCTTGATCATCTCTTTCATTTCGCGCACGCGCGTTGCAGGATCGGAGGGATTGGTAGAATAAGAGCCCTCGGGAGCATTATAATTTTGAGGGTCGTAACCCCAGTTGTATGTATTCTGCCAAAGATTGGCTTCATCCACTGAATTATAATCATAGGAGGGGAGGATATGGACATGTGTCACACCAAGCTCCTTCAAGTGATCAATGCCGGTCTTTTCTCCGGCGGGAGTGGTAGTGCCGGGTTCGGTGAGTGCGAGGAACTTGCCCTTGTTGGCAATGCCCGAAGAGGGATGCATCGACATGTCGCGATGATGCATCTCATAAACAATCACATCCGAGAAATTCTTCACCTCGGGTCCCTTGTCGGCATTCCATCCCTCGGGATTTGTGGTGGCGAAATCAATGATTGCCGCACGCTTGCCATTCACGCCTACGGCCTTCGCCCACACGCCGGGAGTCTCGTTAAGCCATTTCCCATCGTTCTTGATGCGGAAAGTGTAGAACTTGCCATAAAGCTTTTCAGGCACTGAGGCCGACCAAGTTCCTGTGGCCGCATCAAAACTCATTTTAAGGGTAGAGTAGGGTTCGCCGGTGCGTCCGTTATCATAAAGGTTCACCACAGCTTCCTGAGCCTTAGGACTCCATAGACGGAAATGAGTTCCGGAATTGTCAACTGTCAGTTCAAGGTCATCGCCATTATAGGTTGGCCAGGAAATGAACTGAGCGTCATAGTCGCTTTGGGCATATACAGGCACAGCGGCACCAAGGGCGCACAAAGGCATCACGAACGACATAAGTCTTGAAAGATTTTTTGATCTCATGTAAGATTATATTAGATTAAGATTTAATATCTATTTTAGAAATTGTCTAAACTAATTTAAGAACGTATTTAATAAAAAATTAATTCCGGATTGAAAAATGAAGCGATTCCGGATAATGGATTAATGTAATTCTATCCGGATGCAAAATTAATCATTATATCGTTAAAAGAAAATAAGATTTTGCATAAATCATTTGCCGAAATACGCAAAAATCATTAAATTTGCAGTACGCTATAAAAGAACTGTTAAAACGCGACTAAACAACCCGACTTCGGAGGAGGGCGACCTTCGGGGAGTCTCTCCGGATTCATAAAGTCCATATCAACTAACCGATGATCAAAAAATATTTTCTTTCACTCATTGTCATTCTCTTTGGCGTGAATTATGTGTATGCCAATGCCAAGAGTGTTGATGAAATTGAAGCGCAATTAAATCATGAGCTTGCCGCCACCAAGAGCCAGAAAGACTCTATCCGGATCCTTTATGATTTATTCGACCTTGTTCCCCGCAAAGAGAAGCTGCGCTATTCCGACAAGCTCTATAGTCTTGCGGCGCGGATGGGGCGCACAGACATTCAGCTCGATCTTCTCCGCCAGTTAAGCCAGTTGGGAGCATCGTTAGGAAATGTTGATTCCGTGTATCGTTACCTGAATGAGGAGGTTGCCAAGATACCGAGAAGCCAGGAGCAGGAGGAGACAGCATTGTTCGTGCGGATGCGTCAGGTTTCGGGAGATGCCCGCCAGGCCGATTCAAAGAAAATAGAAGGCCGCATAGCCCAGCTGATAGCCGAGGAATCAAAGGCCAAGGATCTTGCAATCAATCTTCGGGTGCTTCGGCTCTTCACAATTGTGGAATACCTCACCAACAGCGGGATCGAGGGTCCGCTATTGGGGGAATATGTGGGAATGCTCAAGGAGAGGATGGGTCAGGCCGACTTTAATCTCTATGCCCTCAATAATATCCTTCTAACTGAGTCAGCAAATATATACACCACCATCGGCGATCCGAAGGAAGCTGTGGCGGCCGACAAGGAGATGCTGAAGATGATCGATCATCTTGAGCAGAAATATCATTCGGAAGGACGCAAGTATAGAAACTATGTTCCCAATAAATATATCATCTATCGCCGCATGCTTGGAAACTACCAGGCACTCACTCCTCAGGAGATAGAGGAATATTATGGGAAAATCAAGGAGTATATGGCCGACGATGAGGATGTTCAGAACACAGAGAGCAAAACACAGCTTGCCCTTCTTTCTTATTCTATGGCCACTGGAGATTACCTCACCGCTCTTCCGTTGATAAGGAAAAATCTGGAGACAGAGAGACAGCCGGCCAAACGTCGCCGTCTTGTGCGCTGGATGCAGATTGCGGCAGAAGGGATAGGCGACAAGGATACACAGATAGAAGCATTGAAACTTTACAATGCTATGCTCGTGGAGCGCGACACGTCAAGCTCTTCAGACCGTTCCAAGGAACTTGACATCCGCACGCGTGTGAATGAACTTAAGGCCGACAAGACCTATCTCCAGATGGAGAAGGAGAAAGAGGAGAAACAGTCTTACCAGCGTATGATGTCGTTCATCATGGTGGGTTGGCTCATATTTGCGGTGCTCTTGATCGTTGTGCTCTTCATCTGGGGGAAATATCGCACTGCATCTGTCAGGATACGTCAGTTTGAAGAGAATCTCGATGACGAATGCACTTATCTGAAAGATCAGCAATATCGCGATACGAGGGTCGGCTCGCCATCCGAGAGGAGGATTAACCTTGAGAACCGTAAAGAGGTGCAACGGCGCAAAAGGTCAAAGTCGATTTTGTCGATGCTCAATTATATCCTTAACGACATCCTTTATATCTCTTCGATAGGAAAGATAGGGCGCGGAAAATTTGTTCGCCCCTTAAGCGTGACGCAGGTCATGGATGATGAATTTTCAATTGCAAAGACTCATCAGACTTCGGGCGCGCGTCTTGAAGTGAAATATCCGGAGAAGGATATAGAGATTCGCAGCGATAAGGAGTGCCTGGAATATGTGTTGCGTCACATCTTCTATGCCGCCAACCGAGTGGCTGACGGCGGAACAATCCTCCTCGAGGTCCGCGAACGCGAAGATGACAAGCGTGTTGACTTCATTTTCAGCAATTCAAGCGTATATGTGCCTGAGGGGAATGAGGATGTAATGTTTGATAACTTCATTAATGTGGAGAAGTTGATGGACAGGGATGATGCAGGTCTCTTCATAGCCCGTCTGAGTGCATTGCTCATAGACAGCAACCTCTATCTCGAGAAGGAATACAATGAGGGCAGCCGATATGTGTTCAGCGTTTCAAAGGTGATGGGAAGATAAGCCCTTCAACGGATTCAAGTCATAAATGATATATAAAAAGGGCCGGCATCTTTAAAAGGTGCCGGCCCTGCTTTCAAATATAATTCAGATTATTTCATAAACATCTTAACACGATTCCATTTGCCATCAAGGGCATCAGGAACACAATCCACATCTTCAGGCTGCTTGAAATCGCGGAACTGCGACTTGCTCCAGATAAAAGGTTTCTGCTGAATGTGAGCAGTGCCGAATTTCATCCAGAATGAGGTCTTTTCGCCATTGATATCCGGCTTCTTAGAGAGGTTCTTCAATGTGTCGAGAATCAACTCACGAGAGAAAGCCTTGGCATCGATAGAACCATCAGGACGCGTACGAGGCATCTCGGTTGTTCCATATCCGAGGTCCCAACGGCCGTAGATTGACAGCGGTTCGCGGTCTTCGGTATATGTTACCAGGTCGCGTGCCGACTCGATATCCTGAACAGTGTCGATACGGGCCCATAGCTGATTACGACGCATCGGACGGAGGTTCATGCTCTCAAGTTCATATCCTACCCAGAAGTAAACCGGCTGGTTGACACCGAATATGTGGTTAGGAGTGATCAAATGGTGGTCATAGTCAAGATGGTTGGGAACATATCCTGTTGAATCCTTCATCGTGATCTCCTTGCCGTTACATTTGAAGAGAGCGAAACGTTTGTAGCTCATATCGATAAGTCCGATTTCACCAGTATTTGCATCAATCACCTGGTAACCGTTGAGGTATGTACCGGTGTTATCCATAGAGAGGTAATCATAGAACTCATCTATATTGCGGGCAAATTGTTCGGCCGCGGCGGCACGATAGTTCATCCAGATACCGAGGGTCTTGGTTTCATCATATAGATCCACATGGGTGGTCTCGTTGAAACCTATGCCATTGCCATTGAAACCGAAGTCGGTATTAGAACCGAACTGACCAGGACAGTTGGCGTTTTGGGTCACGAAATCTTCACCGATGCAATATGTAACCGCACATGACTGAGCCCAGAAGCAGCACCATGAGTTGTGTGTCCAGAAGATATTTCCATCAGGCATAAGTTTTGTAAATGCCGTGCAGTGGTCAGGCTTCTCTTCAGGAGAAAGCTTCTTGGCTGTGCCATAGCCCATCACCAGACCAATCTTGTCGCCCACGGCGTCGAATAGGTCATACTGAGAGTTGATGAAAATGACATCGAGGAATGTCAAAGGATCCTGACCATATTTAAGCACACTCTGCTCTGCCGGGAAAGAGGAGAGGCGAAGATCACTGAGACTTACACTCTTTCTGGGTTCGGCATCGATGGCTCCTTCATATATACCCAGCTGACGGAACATCAGGCGGATAATCTTCTGAGCTTTCTCATCATCCTTGTTCATTTCGGCCCAGTCGCAAAGCCAGTTGTAATTCTCCACCACGCTCTGACCGCAGGCAGTGAGATATTCCGGTTTGACCTCGATGGAGATATCGTCCTGTGGGGTTGACCCCACGAGGAAGTTGCTCCAGGAGTTGTTTCGGGTGGCAAGAATTGTTTTTCCTGTCTGCACTTTGCCCTGCACGTAGCCGGCGTTATATTCATTCTGGTAGATGCTCACATTGGGATTCTGAGCATAGATTGCATAGTTCCAGTTATTATCGATACACTGCGCGAAACCGCAGGTATATTCATCCATCACATATTGTGTGGCTTCTGTATTTTTGAAATTTGGGGTGTATTTAGCCATAACTTTTAAGTCTTAATTAGGAATAAATTATTTTTTTTGAATAAATTATTCCATAAACATTTTAACGAGATTCCAATTACCGTCGATAGCATCGGGGATGCAATCAACTTCTTCGGGCTGTTTGAACTTAGCCCAGATAGATTGTGACCAGATGAATGGAGTTCCGTCGAGATATGGCGAACCAAATTTCATCCAGAAGCTTGTCTTTGTTCCCTCCTTGCTCGGTTTCTTACTCAAGGAAGCAAGCACCTTACGTATCTCTGCCGTGGAGAAAGTCTTTGCGTCTATAGAGCCGTGGGGCTGATAACGCAAGAATTCCGAAGTACCGTAGTTCTTGTCCCAACGTCCGGCGATGGATATCGGCTCGAGGCTTTCATTGTAAGTGATAAGAGCCTTTGCACCATCCATATCGTGAACGTTTGGAATGTTACGGTAGAGCTGGTAACGACGTTTCGGTGCGCCATCGATAGTCTGCAGCTCACGCCAGATACGTTTGTAGATTGGGTCATTACATCCCACTACGTATGATTCGCTGATCATGTGATGGTCATAATCAAGGAAGTTAGGCTTGTAGCCGGTTGAGTCGGTCACTGTAAGCTTCTCGCCATCTCCCTTGAAGAGTGCGAACCGGGCATAGCTCATATCGATCATGCCGAACTCATTTCTATAGGCATCCACGAGCATATATGCATTCAGATAAGTACCGGTGTTGTCGATAGTGATGTAATCATAGAAGTCGTCGATGGACGTGGCAAAGAACTCAGCAGCGGCGGCACGCCATGTGAGCCATATACCCTCGGTCTTTGATTCATTGTAGAAATAGGTTTCGGTTGTCTCATTGAAACCGATTCCGTGACCGTTGAATCCAAAGTCTGTGTTAGATCCGAACTGTCCGGGGCAGAAAGAGTTCTGCGTAAGGAAGTCGTCACCGATCACATAAGTCACAGCGCAGCTCTGGGCCATAAGGCAGCACCAGGAGGTGTGAGCCCAGTAAATGTCGCCATTCTCCATCTTCTTCACGAAACCTGAACAGTTGCCCGGTTTCATACGGAGGTCGAGACCCTTATTTTTGTAGGTGTGCTCATCGTCATCTTTCTCTACCTTGTTGAAAGCCACGCCCAATGGTTTAGCGATAGCATCCCAAAGGTCCATCTGTGCATTGATGAAATAGATGTCGATAAAGGTAAGGGGCTGATCGTCGGAATGCATCTTTGAATCTTCAGGATCCATGTTTGAAAGCTTCAGATCATCAAATTTCACATTCTTCAGAGGTTCCTTGTCGGCAGCCCCGTGATAGATTCCGAGCATACGGAACATAACGCGGATAATGGATTGAGTCTTGGCTTCAGCCTGATTCTTCTCAGCCCAGTTGCAGAGATAATTGTAGTTCTCCACAAGAGCGTTAGTGGCGAGTTCGACGCCTCCTTCCGGAGGAGTCACAGAGTCTGCGCCCGGACCTTCGTCGAGGACATACCAGCGCCAGGTGTTGTTTCGGGTAGCCTTGATCACATGGTTGGTCTGCACTTTGCCTTGCACATACCCGGCGTTGTATTCATTCTGATAGATGCTCACACCGGGATCCTGGGCATAGATGGCATAATTCCAGTTGTTGTCGATACACTGTGCGAAGCCGCGGGTGTACTCGTTGAGTACAAATTCACTAACTTCAGTGTTTTTAAAATTTGGTTTGTACATAACAGTTTTTTTAATAAGTGTGTGTTTATTTGGTATTTGTCGATTCAGAGGCGGCTTTCGCCTTGTCGTCAACAACATCTTTTACAGTTTGGGCTGCTTTGTCAGCATTCTCTTTTACGGTTTCAACTGCTTTTGCAGGTTCTGCGGCTACGCTCTTAACGGCTGTGTCAGCTTTAGCTTCAATGGCAGGTTTTGCTTCAGCCACAGCATCTTTTTCTTTATCCTCACGGTTCTTGTTGCGGATTTCAACATAAATCTTGCGGACGATAACCAAAGCGGCTGCGATGACAGTCATCCAGAGACAGATGCGGAATGCAACGATCGGGTGAGTCTGAGTTGAAGTGTGGAACACTTTTGCGATACCGTCGATGATGAACGGTGCAACCACGTTGCCGATAGAGTCCATAGAGGCGAACCAAGCGAGGGTAAGCGTAAGGGCGATACGGCTTGAGGCAACTGAGAGCTTATTGTAGTAGTAAGGCTGGGCCACACCATAGAAGTAGGTTGCAATCAGGATACCAAGACCCACGACGAACACTTCACTCCAGAAGGTCATCAGTGCGAAACCGGCCACGATAAAGAGGATACAGATGATAGCCACTTTATTCTTCATGATTTTCAGCACATAATTAAGGGTGTAACCAGAAATCATGATACCGAAGAAGAGAACTGATGTGAGGTCGCCGGCAGTAGCTGAATTAGAATACCTGAAAGGAATATAAAGGCTGATGGCGGCAATCACGAGAGTGATGAAGAAATAGTAGGCACAGTAGCGGATAAGCATCGGCATATTGACCTGCTCAGAGAACTTGTAGTGGACAGGCTTGCCTGCGGTCGCCGTGTCTGCCTTGCGAAGCTGACTCGGTTCCTTGATATATTTGCCAAAACCCTTGGCAAAGAAAAGAGGAACGATAGGGAGAAGATAAACCACGAATGGGAGACGCCAGTTGATCTTTGCAAGATAGCCTGTTGCAATCACACAACCCATAAGGACGAGGTTCAATGTTGCAGAAGTGTAACCATACTGGGCCGTACGTTGCTTCCCTTGGAACATATCGGCGATGAACGCACTTGCAAGAGGGCTAAGGATTCCGGCCGCGATACCGATAAGGAAGCTAAGTATGATCAGGGTGATCATGTTTGGCACGAAGAAGAAGAGCACTCCGCAGATGCCATAGAATAGACATGTCCAGAAGGTAAGCTTATTGTTATTGAACTTCGTACCGATCCAACCTCCGAGGAATACGAAAGGAATTGCGGCGAGGTTAGGTCCGATGCTGAGGAACTGAGACTCGAGCGCTGATGTTCCCGGGAAAATCTTGGTCAGATCGCCCATGATAGGAGAAATTGCCAGACCCGGCAACGAGGTACAGATAAAAATTACGTATAGGTTGAACACCGCCCATAGTGGGAGGGTATTGTTGCCATAACCGGATTTAATATGAAACATAATATGAGGTTTTTATAATTATCAATAATCTTTTCTTTCATGTGATATCAGACCTTGCGCCGGCTTAGAACGTAAATGAGAGCTGTGTCTGAATCCTGCTGTCGTGAGCACCTCCTATGTTCCAAGTCTCCCTGTGACCCCAGAGGTATTCGATTCCCCACTGCAACCAGTTGTTGAATGTATAGAAGCAGTTTACGGCTCCATAAAGGGCATATTTATAATTTTGCGATTCGTCGAGCACATTGCTGTAGGGAGCCACATCCCACACGCGAGCTTCAGAGAACATTGCATTGAACTGAAGTTTGGAAGTAGGGTTAAAGCTTACGCCCACATTGGCACCCATCATAGGAGAGGCCTTCATGCGACCGGGCTTTGAATCGGATGGTATAAAGCTGATTGGATGACCGGCTATATCCTGGATATAATCACCGATGCCTTGACCGTATGCCAACTGATAATAGAATATCCATTTTGGATTAGGAGAGAGGTTACCTGAAATCATCGCACCCCAACCGACATCATGGCGGGTCTTGCCTGCTAAAAGGTCTCTATAAGCAAAATTTCTCAAAAGGGCTGAAACACGGATACGGTTCCATTGCGAGAAAGAATATTCCACCCACATCGGAATGTCAGGAATCAGATTCTCTGCGTCGGCATAGTTGGCCACTTGAGTGCCATCGAATTGAGGATAATCTTTGCCACGGTAGTAACCCTTTGAGGAATAGAAAGTAGGGATATCAAGACCTATGGCGTATCTGAACCCATTATATGAAGGCGATTTGTAGGAGATTTCGTAACTTAGTGTTGACACTTCGCCCGAGGGACCTTCAGGGTCAATTGTGGGAGGCTGGCAACCGTAGTCGTCTTGGAAAAGTGTGAGCTTCATACCGGCAGTGAAGTTTCGGTAGGTAAGATAAGCCCTCTGGAGAACAATTGTGTTGTCGATGCCGTTTGTTCCAGCCTTTATGTAACCTGTTATCTCATTTTTGGTTCCGGCTAATCCGACAACCTGGAGATCAACGGATCCGTTGAGGGGATTGATGTAAAAGTCCCCTTTTTTCCCTGAAACCGCAGGAACCGGGATTGCCGAGGTGACGAAGCTGGGGCCTGCACCGGGCTGTTTGTAAAGATTGTTGCCGATATCAAATCCAAGTATCGGGTTAATCTGTCCTCCGATTGTTAGAAGGAATTTGTTGTCACTTGTCTTTACGACGAACTTTGGAGTGGGAATCGCATTTGGATCTGTGGGACGAGTCCTTTCGAGAATTTCGGCCTCCTCCTTGCCGGTTTTCTTAAACTCCACTCGCACCTTAGATTTAGAGGTGGTGTCGGGGGTTGCTTCTTCTGCCGCTTTAGCAGTGGCCGGAATAAGGGCCGGAAGGGCACAGGCCAGAAGCAGTAGTTGTGTTTTCATAGGATTGGAATAAAAAAATGTGCTTTTCAGTCAGTGAATGTCATCAGGAAATTCTTTAAATTTAAAATAGCCATAGAGCAGAATTTCAATAATACAGACTTCATTTTAGCTAAGGAAGCAGTTTATCCTTATAAGTAAATTACGATAATGTGGAATCAAAAATGTTTAACATAGTATGAAGC
>CAMWXH010000025.1 GCA_947178165.1 uncultured Porphyromonadaceae bacterium
GATCTCGGCAACGGACGCGTGATGTTCGCGGTGACTGAGAAACGCACCAAAGAGGAGATTGATCAGCTTGTTTCATTAATGTTGGAGGCCTAATGGGGATAAAAAATGAAATATTACGATAAATTGATTTTCGAATTGTCGCGACCCGGGAGAAAAGGTTATGAACTTCCCGAGGATAAGTATGGTTGCGATGCGCTCAAGGATATGCCGGCCGACCTTCTCCGCAAGGACACTCCGGAGCTTCCTGAAGTGAGTGAGCTTGACGTTGTGCGTCATTACACCAACCTTTCTTCCAAAAACTTTGGTGTTGACACCGGGTTCTATCCACTCGGCAGCTGCACCATGAAATATAATCCAAAGATTAACGAGGAAGTTGCGGCGATGCCTGAATTTGCCGGGCTTCATCCCCTGCAGCCGGCAGAATCGGCACAAGGAGCCCTCGAGCTTTATTATAATCTTCAGCATGCTCTTGCCAATATAGCGGGCTTGGCTGAGTTCACGCTTAATCCATACGCCGGAGCGCATGGCGAGCTTACAGGCTTGATGGTTATGCGTCAGTATCATCTTTCGCGCGGGGACGAAAAGCGCCGCAAGGTGATTGTGCCGGATTCGGCGCATGGAACCAACCCTGCTTCGGCTATGGTTGCGGGCTTGGAAGTGGTTGAGGTCAAATCAAAACCTAACGGGTCAATCGATGTTGAAGACCTCAAGCCGTTGCTTGATGATACAGTTGCAGGTATCATGATGACCAACCCCAACACTCTCGGCATGTTCGAGACTGAAATCATGGAGATAGCAAAGCTTGTGCATGAGGCCGGCGGTCTTCTCTATTATGATGGGGCTAATCTTAACCCGATGCTCGGTAAGGTCCGCCCGGGTGATATGGGATTTGATATAATGCATATCAACCTTCACAAGACCTTCTCCACTCCTCACGGCGGCGGCGGCCCGGGTTCAGGTCCGGTCGGCGTTGCGGCTCATCTTGTTGACCTCCTTCCCAACCCGCGCGTGAAGAAGGGTGAGGATGGCAAATTCTATATCGAAAATGGCGACAAGAGCCTCGGAAGCATCTCTTCGTTCCTCGGAAACTTCGGAGTGATGATGAAAGCATACGCATACATCCTTTCGCTCGGCAAGGAGAACTTGAAGAATGTGGGTCCGATGGCTACCTTGAATGCAAACTATATCAAGGAATCATTGAAAGATGATTATCTTCTTCCGATTGAGGGAGCTTGCAAGCATGAGTTCGTGTTTGACGGCCTGAAAGATAAGTCAACCGGTGTGACCACCCTCAACGTGGCAAAGCGATTGCTCGACTATGGCTTCCATGCTCCTACAATCTACTTCCCTCTGCTCTTCCACGAGTCGATGATGATTGAGCCGACCGAAACAGAAAGCAAAGAGACTCTCGATGAGTTCATAGAGGTGATGCATAAGGTAGCCAAAGAGGCTCGCGAGAATCCGGAGATGGTGAAGAATGCGCCGCATACCACACTTATCTCTCATCCCGATGAAACCACAGCGGCCAAGAAACCGATACTCACATATCGTCAGATGAAAGGTTAAGCATATAAGTGATGAAGACCGATCTTATAATAATAGGAGCAGGCCCCGGCGGTTATGAGACAGCCATCGAGGCCGCTCACCGTGGCAAGAGTGTAATCATTTTCAATGGAGGGGCATTGGGAGGAACCTGTCTTAATGAAGGGTGCATACCGACCAAATGCCTGTGCCGGGACGCAGAGATGGTGGCTCAGTTCAAGGAGGCTGACCGCTTCGGTATAGATGATTTCACCTTTGCTATTGATTTCACCAAGATAGCCGCCCGTAAGAATGAGGTGGTAGGCAAACTGCGTGAAGGTGTTGCCGGCCTGCTCAAATCAGCCGGAGTGACCGTTGTTGATGCTAAGGCCGCTTTCAAAGACTCAAAGACAGTCGTTGCCAATGGTGAGGAATACACTGCAGATGATATCATCATTGCAACAGGAAGCGTATCGAAATCATTGCCAATCGAAGGCCATGACCTTGATTGTGTGATGGATTCGTCGGATATCCTCTCGATCGAATATGTTCCTGAATCGCTCACCATTATAGGCGGTGGTGTGATTGGGATGGAATTTGCTTCCATCTTCAGCAATCTCGGTTCGAAAGTGACCGTGATTGAGTTTATGAAGCAGATTCTTCCTCCTTTCGACAGCGATATAGCCAAACGCCTTAAGCAGGCATTGTCGAAACGCGGCATAGATATAATCACCGGTGCGGCCGCTAAGCGGATAGAGAAAACCGATGAGGGAGTGCGCGTGGTGTATGAAGCCAAAGGGAAAGAGGGGGAGGTTGTCAGCTCCGACCTCCTGATGGCTGTTGGGCGTGCTCCGCGTGTTGAAGGCCTTAACCTTGAGGCCTCCGGCGTGGAATATACTCCCAAGGGGATTGCAGTGAACGATGACATGCAGACCAGCGTGGAGCATATATATGCCATCGGCGATGTCAACGCGCGCATGATGCTTGCACACGTAGCTTCATTCCAAGGCCTTCGCGCCCTCAATGCTATTGAGGGGAAGAAAGATGCAATCCGTTTTGACCTTGTTCCTTCTGCAGTGTTCACGCTTCCGGAATGCGGCATGGCCGGTCTTACCGAGGAGGAGTGCAAGGCACGCGGCATAGCAGTGGCTATAGGCAAAAGCTTCTATCGTGCCAACGGGAAGGCCCTGGCCATGGGTGAGGAAGAGGGGCTTTGCAAGCTAATCTTCTCTAAGGAAGATGGCAAGCTCTTGGGCGCGCATATCATGGGGGCCGACGCGGCGCTTTTAGCTCAGCAATGCGTTGACTTCATGAACGCAGGAGCAACCCGGACTTCGATTTCGGAGACCATCTTCGGGCATCCCACACTCAGCGAGATAGTGCTTTCGGCTGTGCATGCAGTGAAGTAGGAGCGGTAGGCGTTGTAGGCGATTTTAGGCATTTCGCGGGATAAAATTAGCATAAAAATTATTGGATATTTTCTTATATCAGAAAAAATTAGTAATTTTGTGGCAGTTTTGCAATCTCTGGTAAGAGAGGGCGCGGGTCGCCTTCGAAAAGAAACTTATTTATATTGCAAAGTAACCCGTTAATTTTTTAAAGGTAAAATGGATTTAATTAAAATCGCAGAGGAGGCTTTTGCAACTCCTAAGAAAGACATTGACGCATTCGGCCCCGGTGACACTGTTAACGTGGCTTACCGTATCAAAGAGGGTAACAAGGAGCGTATCCAGCAGTATCGTGGTGTTGTAATCAAGATTTCAGGCCACGGTGACAAGAAGCGTTTCACTGTCCGCAAGATTTCTGACGGTATCGGCGTAGAGCGTATTTTCCCTATGGAATCTCCGTTCATCGAGTCTGTAAAGGTGATCAAGTTTGGTAAGGTTCGCCGTGCTAAGCTTTACTATCTCCGCAAACTCACCGGTAAGAAAGCTCGTATCAAAGAGCGTATCGTTAAGAAAGCAAAATAAATTTTGCATGAAAAATATTAACAGCCCGATCTGTCATGCAGGTCGGGTTGTTATATATTTTATAGGCATTGCAGGCGCTTTTAAGGGCTTATAGGCTTTATAGGCAATTTAGGCTTTATAGGCAATTTAGGCGCTTGTTGGAATTTTTAATATTTTAGAAATTATATATATTATGTCAAAAAAAGCATTATTGATTATCCTTGACGGATATGGAATCGGTGATCATAAGAAAGATGATGCCATTTTCAATACGCCTACTCCTTATATGGATAAGCTTGTGTCGGAATATCCTAACTCCAAACTCGAGGCCAGCGGCGAGAATGTCGGTTTGCCCGATGGACAGATGGGTAACTCTGAGGTGGGTCACCTCAATATCGGTGCAGGCCGTGTGGTTTATCAGGATCTCGTGAAGATTAACCGTGCCATTGCCGATGGCTCTTTCAAGGAGAATCCCGAGATCAAGTCGGCATTCTCATACGCCAAGGAGCATAATGTGCCCATCCATTTCATGGGGTTGACTTCAGCCGGCGGTGTACATTCATCGCTTGATCATCTCTATGCGCTTTGCGACACAGCAAAGGATTATGAACTTGACAAGGTGTTCATCCATTGCTTTATGGATGGACGCGACACTGACCCGCGCAGCGGTGCCGGTTTCCTTCAGGAGGTTGAAGACCATTGCGCCAAGAGTGCCGGAAAGATTGCATCCGTTATCGGTCGCTTCTATGCCATGGACCGCGACAAACGCTGGGAGCGTGTCAAGGAGGCTTACGATCTTCTTGTTGACGGCAAAGGTAAAAAGACCGATAATGTGGTCAAGGCTGTTGAGGAATCCTACGCTGAAGGGGTGACAGATGAGTTCATCAAGCCTATCGTGAATGAAACTGTTGATGGAACGATAGGGGAGGGCCACGTTGTTATCTTCTTTAATTACCGTAACGACCGTGCCAAAGAGTTGACTGTGGTCCTCACTCAGCATGAGGAGGATGGCATGAAGCCTATTCCAGGATTGCAATATTATTGCATGACCCCTTACGACAATTCATTCGAAGGTGTTCATATCCTCTTCAACAAACAGGATGTTCCCGACACATTGGGTGAATATCTTTCAAAGAAGGATAAAAAACAGCTCCACATTGCCGAGACTGAGAAATATGCTCACGTGACCTTCTTCTTCAACGGTGGCCGTGAAGCTCCATATGAAGGTGAGGACCGCATTCTTGTGCCTTCACCCAAGGTAGCGACCTACGACCTTAAGCCGGAGATGAGTGCTCCGGAGGTGACTGATAAGCTTGTTGATGCTATCGACACAGAGAAATATGACTTTATTGTCGTAAACTTTGCTAATGGCGATATGGTTGGTCACACCGGCGTATATTCTGCAATCCAGAAAGCTGTCGAGACTCTCGACAAGTGCGTGGAGAAGGTGGTTGAAGCTGCCAAGGCACACGGATATGAGACCATCATCATTGCCGACCACGGCAATGCCGACCACGCTCTCAATGAGGATGGTTCTCCCAACACGGCGCACTCTCTCAACCCGGTGCCCTTCATCTATATTGGCGAGCATAAGGATGCCAAGCTTAAGGATGGACGTCTTGCCGATGTCGCTCCCTCGCTCCTGCATCTGATGGGTATGGGTCAGCCATCGGATATGACCGGGGAAAACCTTATAGAATTTTAGTAAAAACTATAAAGCAATGCTTACGAAAAGAATTGAAGATGCTCTTAATGAGCAGATAAATGCCGAGATGTGGTCGGCTTATCTATACTTGGCGATGTCGCTTGATTTCGACAACAAAGGTCTGAAGGGATTTGCAAACTGGTTCCGAGTGCAGTATCAGGAAGAGCAAGCTCACGGACTTGCCTTAATAGACTATCTATCTGCACGTGGTGGTCGCGTCCTTCTCAAACCTATAGCGGAGGTTCCCTTAACCTGGGAGAATCCTCGTGTTGCCTTCAACGACACTCTTACGCACGAGCGTAAAGTGACTTCGCTCATTCACAATCTTTATGCAATGGCTGAGGAAGAGAAAGACTTCGCTACGCGTCAGAAGCTGAACACGTTCGTTGCAGAGCAGGTAGAGGAAGAAGACACCGTGACGCAGATTCTCGACGACCTTAATCTCGTGGGCGACGACGGAGTGGGTCTGTTCCAGCTTGACCGCGAATTAGGCCAACGTCAGTATGTGGCTCCACAGCTTTAATAAAGATTTCTGGAAAAGATTGAAAGAAGGAGAGGAGACAAAAACAGTCACTCTCCTTCTTTGCTGTATAAGCAGTATCATTTATGCGAAGAAACAATGGAAATGCTTTATTCTTTTCTTCTATTTGATATTATTGATGACAGCACTGCTTATCTGATTGATTGAGGTGATATTTATTGTGCCTATGAAGTAGTGCATAAACAAACATCGTCACCACTTTTTCATCAATATAATTGTAAAGAAAAAACTCTTTAGTAATTTGATAAGTTAAAAAAAATAGTTAACTTTATGACCCTTTAAAAAGGGAGAGTTGCGAATAACAAACATTTCTTTCAATCAAGTATTAACCAAATCATACCATATTAAATTCATCATATATGCCAAATATTGTGCTTGACACGAAAAATGTAGGGGAGATTGTGGGGGAGTTTTATCTACCCGATTATCAGAGAGGTTACCGTTGGACTGAGGATGAAATCCGCCTGTTGCTTGATGATATCTATGAGAGTGGAGGGAAGCCATATTGTTTGCAACCAATCGTGGTGAAAAAAACGGAGAGCAGATTCGAACTCATTGACGGTCAGCAACGACTCACCACCATATATCTTATCTTTAAATATATGGAATCTCAACTTGGACGATTGTATGCTCCGGGATTCAGTCTTTCCTACGAGACACGCGAAGAATCTGCGGATTTTCTAAAAGATCTTGATATGACAAAACGGGAATCAAACATCGATTTCCATTTCATAGCAAATGCGTATGAATATATAGAAAGATATTTTGAGAACAGATCTGCAGGAAATCCTCGTCAATTGGCTGCACTTCTCACCACCCTGAATCAATACTTCATGGAGAAGGTGAGTGTGATTTGGTATGAAGTGGACTCAGCGGAGGATGGAATAAAGCTGTTTGAACGACTTAACATTGGAAAAATCCCACTTACCAGCTCCGAACTTGTAAAGGCACTGTTTCTGAAAGAAAGCGCAAAAGACCAGATGTCGGGACGTCAGGAAGAGGTGTCGCTTCAATGGGATATGATGGAACACGAACTCCACGACTCTTCTTTCTGGGGTTTCCTTTCCAATCTATCAGGTGAGCAGATGTCCACGCGTATTGATTTCGTATTGGATTTGATGTCGGGTAAAAATCATAACGCCAAAGATAAGCGAGAGAAGTATTCCACTTTCTTTTATTTCGATTCAGAAATCAAGAGACTTTTATCGGAAGACGAGGAGAATCCTTTGCTAAAAATATGGGCTCGTGTTTACCATCTTTTCCTCACATTGCGCGAATGGTATGAGGAGCATGACTTTTATCATAAGATCGGCTATCTGATTAGTGTCGGCACTTCAATCGACAAGATATACAATGCATGGAAAAATGGTGAAAACAAAATCCCGTTGGCCAAAGATAAATTCATGGATAAACTGGATGAAATGATATCCGAATCAATTGATATGTCAAGTAAGGACGAGCTGTTGGCCCTGGGGTATGATAGTAATAGGGAAAAGCTTCATCGCGTTCTTACCCTTTTCAATGTGGAGACTGAAAGGCTGATGGATGAAGGAAAGCGATGCTTTCCTTTTGACAAGCATAAGGATGCAAACTGGAGTCTTGAACATGTCCATGCACAAAATGCAGAAAATCTAACTAAAAACAAGGATATACTCGCCTGGCTTGAATCTCATTTCACAATTCTAAATTCGGATACCAATGATATTTATGAAGCAGATGAACCCCTGCTGGAGAAGATGAAAGTTCTTATTAATGAGTTGCGGAGTGGCAGAGATCCGGGCAATGTTCGTGATCGTTTCCGGGATATACAAGAGGCGACGATTACTCTATTCTCTCCCCGGGAAACTATGGATAGGGATAACCCTTACCTCCACGGACTTGCAAATATGGCATTGCTTGATTCGGCTCAGAATGCAGCTCTCAGCAATTCAGTGTTTGATGTGAAGCGACAGAGAATTATTGAATACGATAAGAAAGGTAAATACATACCTATCTGTACCAAGAATTTATTTTTTAAGTATTATAGTAAGGGTAATCCCTCCCTTTCTTTCTGGGGAGAATTAGACCGAAGGAACTATGTTGAGGCAATAGATGAGAGAGTTTCTCCCTACTATACTAAGAAAAAAGATGATTCCTTAAACGCTTAATCCTAAAGTTAGATATGACAACCACAACTTTAAAAGGCCTTATATCCGATAATAATACTTATGGTATCAAAGGGATTCAGATTCCGCGTATCCAGCGCGCATACGCTCAGGGGCGCACTGATAATCATGCCGTGAAGACCAGGGAGAGATTTCTTTCCGAACTTCATAACAGCCTAAAGAAAAATGGTATGACCTTGGATTTCATATATGGCAACATTCAGAATGGATACCTTATACCTCTCGACGGACAGCAACGTCTCACCACACTATGGTTGTTACACTGGTATGCTGACAAGAAAGAAAATATAGGGGATACCCGACTTTCTCGATTCACATACGATACTCGTCCCAGTTCGCGTGACTTCTTAGAGAAGTTGATCACTTTCCAGCCTAATTTGAAGGAGACGTTGAGCCGGCAGATTGTAAATCAAGGGTGGTTCCCGATGGAATGGATGAATGATCCGACGGTGGCCGGAATGTTGACCATGCTTGATGAAATTCACAAGCGGTTTTCTGGTGTTGACGACCTTTGGAATAAGCTTGATAGCATCGACTTCTACTTCAAGGATATTGAGGAAATGAAGCTCACTGATGAAATCTATATCAAGATGAATTCGCGAGGGAAACCACTTACAGATTTTGAACATTTCAAAGCAGAATTATTGAAGGTGATCCGCGATGAGGGGGGAGAGATGGAAGAGGCAGCCAAGCGCATAGGTTTGAAGATAGACCGGGAATGGACGGATATGTTATGGGGCTACCGCGACTCAGATAATCTTGTAGATAATGGATTCCTGCGGTTCTTCCGCATAATCTCACGTATCCTTATTTATAAGGCCGACAAATCGTTCTCGGAATTTCAGAAGGCTGATGATTTTGAACTTTTAGATAGGTTATACAAGAATCGTCCGGAGAATGTGGAATATCTTGAACGTGCATTCGACTGCTTTGCCGATATTCATAAGGCAGGATTAGGAAAAGTTTCAAGTGAGGAGACGCAGGTAGAGCGGTTTTTCAATAAATTTCTTTCAGATGTGCATGAGGAAGGGAAGGTTGTTGTGCCTAAGCAGATCAGACCGCATGATATATTGAGAGCCATAGTGGATGATGCCGCTTTCAAAAAGAATACCACTGATTGGATTGTCATGCTCTATTCTTTCTTGCAATATCTTATGAATCTTGATGAGATAGGAGAAGATGATTTCCGCCGTAGATTGCGCATAGTGGTAAATCTTTTGAAAAATTCCAAGAATGAGGTGGTTGATAATCCTAATGGTGATGCCGGCAATCGTATGCCCGCCATTCTGAAGCAGCTGGATAACATTATCCTATCCGGGGTGATTGCAGAGAATGTGGAGCTGGAAGGTTCGATACGCCAGAATTTCAACGCCCTTCAGATGGAGGAGGAAAGACAGAAGCTTATATTCACCAAAGAGAATCCCGAAGTGGCAGAACAACTCTTCACACTTGAGGACCATTATCTTTTGGATGGAAGAGTGAGTGTGGTTGGCCACGAGAATGTGGAATATTATCAGCCTTTCATAGACCTTTTTGCAAAATGTTCGCGTGATAAAATTGATTGCGCGATGTTGGCTATTGGCGACTATAGCCAACGTCTGAACAGATGGTTCATTCAATTAGGTTCAGGAGATGAGGGAGAAGTGGGTAGCGAAGCTTGGTATTCTCTCTTTCATCCTTCAGGGAAGAATACTGATTTTGAAAATACCAAAAAATCTTTAAGGACGATTCTGCGAGAAAATCCTATGGCAGAAGAGAAATACCTGGATAGTAAGGCACAGATATATATCAGCCAATGCCGTGAAAATAATTCTTATGACTGGAGATATTATTATATTGCCTATCCGGCTTTCCGATATTTTCGTTTCGGCAAATACACAAAAACTGAGGAATCCCCGTATGAAATGGTTGCGCTCTACACTAAGAAAAAGGAATCATCAAATGCCTATCAATGTATGCTGCAAGGTCTAATAGATAATGATGCTGTAGCTCAGTCGGCTGAATGGTATGATGTGCGCAGTCTGACCTTCAAGAAGGGTCTGTTGATTTGTTGTCAGAATGCTTTTATATCAAAAAATCTTAACGATGATACCGAAAGGGCTCGGTTTCTGATACCTCAGAGCAGGGGAATCGACACTAAAGACAGAATCATGTTATTTAAGGAGCATCGTAAGGATGAAGATTCCTGGGTGTATACGGAATAAAACGATTCTAATTGCGTGATTTCCCTATCCCATTGTGCAATGGTAAAATCTAGGATACAAGATTCTGTTCTACCCTTACCTGATGCACCATCAGGACATTTCGATTTGAAAGGGATAAGGAGATTAAAGAAACTAATTTAGTTCTTTTCGTAGAAATTTGTTATTTTTGCGATATAACCAATAATTCGGCCATGAATAAAAAATTCATTAAACCTCTTATACTTTCCCTTACTTCTCTTATCGGGACAACACTTTTTGCGGATAATCTTGTGATACTGCATACAAATGACACACATTCGAATATTGACGTGGCTCCGGATGGGACCGGAGGCGTGTTGCCCCGGAAAGCTATTATCGATTCCGTCAGGAATGCGGAAAAGAATGTGGTGCTTGTCGATGCCGGCGATATGGTGCAGGGGACCCTCTATTTCAATTACTTCAAGGGTGATGTGGAGTATCCGCTTTTCAATCTGATGGATTATGATATCAGAATCTTGGGTAATCATGAGTTTGACAATGGCCTGAAGGAGCTGGCAGACCATTGGAAAGATGTGAAAGGGGCTCGCCTTTCAGCCAATTATGATTTCTCCGACACTCCGGCGAAAGGGATTTTTGAACCATACGTCATCAAGAAGATAGGGAAAAAGAAGATAGGTTTCATAGGGATCAATATTGCGCCTGAAAGCCTTATCTCCAGCGAGAATTACAAGGGGATGAAATATTCAGATGCTGTGGAGACTGCCAACCGCTGGGCCTCTTTCCTGAAGAATGATAAAAAATGCGACCTTGTTGTTGCTGTGACCCATATCGGCTACACGTCGGATGTTGACAAGAAAACAGATGTGGATCTGGCGCGTGAAAGCAAGGATATAGATATTATAATTGGTGGTCATTCACATACGTTCGTTAATCCCGCCACTCCCGACCTCACACCTTATTGGATTGAGAATGAGGTTGGTCAGCCGGTTCTCGTGACGCAGACCGGACGTTATGGAAAGAATGTTGGCTATATAAACATAGATCTCGACAAGATAGCGGAGAGGAAGTTTGATTATCGTTACATACCCGTCACTGACCGTTTCCCTGCAGAAAAGTATGACGTAAAGATTTCCGCTTTCCTTGCACCATTCAAGCAGAAGGTCGATTCGGTGAATAACCGCAAGATAGGGATGGCGACCGCTTCAATGAATAACAATTCCCGCATCGGAGCCTATCCCAACTGGGGAGGTGATTTTGCACTATGGTATGGACGGCATATAGCTGATTCATTGCGTGTTTCCAATCCCTCTTTCCCGGAGATCGATTTTGCCATGGTGAATGTAGGCGGCATACGTCAGCCGATGACGGAGGGTGCTGTCACGGAGGGTCAGATTCTTTCCACTTTCCCTTTTTCAAACTTTATTGAGATAGTAAAGATAAAGGGTTCTGATTTCATTGAGGCAATGAAGGTGGCTTCGGGAAAAGGCGGCGAGGCAATCAGCGGCAATCTGAGGGTTGTCAAGCTTAAAGATGGCGATATCCGTGTGCTTTTAGACAATGAGCCTCTTGATCCGGAGAAGGAATATATATTGGCAACCATAGATTATCTTGCCAACGGCAACGACGGCTTAACATCGTTGGGGAACAGCAAGGTTTTATGGAGCGACCCGAGGATAATGAATGTGCGCATACTTGAGTATATCAATCGTTTAACCTCCTTAGGCCTTCCGATTGCTTCGGATCCGAGTCCGCGTTTTGTTGAAGCTGTCGAAATAACGGAGTAGATGAGAGTGATCCGACTTTTAACCGGATTGGCATGCCTTGCAATTGTAGGCGTAGCAGGATGTGGGGAGAGCAGGAATGGTGTTAAAAGCCAATCTGAGGAGTTGTCGCCACAGCAGAGCGATAGCATGCAGCGCGCAAATGACCTGAGTTTCCGGGCCGGAGAAATGGTTGATTCCATGGTTGCACTGATGACTCTCGAAGAGAAGGCCTCGCAACTGATGATGCCGGCACTTTATTCTTCCGATGACGTTTACACACTGAAGGCAGTAGGGGAATATGGAAAGAGAGGGATTGGTGGAATAGTATTGCTCAAAGGGAACTCAGCCTCGGTTGTGGCGATTGCCGACTCACTCAGAAACTCTTCATCGGTTCCTCCCTTTGTGTCGATAGATGCAGAGTGGGGTCTTGGAATGCGCCTTAAAGATGAACCGAGCTACCCCTTCAATTCCGATATCAAGGAGGATGCTACGGAAAACGATATGTTCATGTATGGTGCGACTGTCGGTAAGCAATGCCGTGAGATAGGGATAAACATGGTGTTGGGACCGGTTGTGGATGTGGCACCGAGAGGGAGTTTCATGTCGCGCCGTTCCTACGGCTCAGACCCAGTGAGGGTGTCGGATCTTGCCGTGGCATATTCGCGAGGGCTTGAGAGCATAGGGGTGATGAGCGTTGCAAAACACTTCCCCGGCCACGGCTCCGCGATTGGCGACAGCCATAAGTCGAAGCCGGTGATAGAGAGGTCGCTTCATCAGATGGATTCGATCGACCTATATCCATTCCGGAAATATATAGAGGCCGGCCTTTCGGGGGTGATGGTGGGTCATTTGGCCGTTCCGGCCATTGACCCGGATATGCAGCCGGCCGCCGTGTCGCATACCGTTATCTCGGAATTGCTGATCAAGGAACTTGGATTCAACGGATTGGTGCTCACCGATGCCCTTTCGATGGGAGGGGCCGAGGGAGCGGGAGCGGACAAGGCTATTGAGGCCGGGGCCGACATTATTCTTGCGCCAGCCGACACCGGGAAGGCTATTGAGAGCATACTGAAAGCTGTCAGCGATGGAAGGATTACAGAGGAGAGGCTCGACAGGAGCGTTAGAAAGATCTTATTCTATAAATTCCTGATGGAGCTGAGGAAAGGGTTACATTATCTTGTAATATAATTTTTATTGAGCATCATGGTGGAATTCGATTTAAACAAGCTCGATGAATACCGAGAACATAATCAACTTGAGGCCAAGAAGGCTAAAGGTGGTTTCCCTGGATCATTCTGGGAAACATATTCTGCTTTTGCCAATACGGACGGCGGAATCATTCTACTTGGCGTTCGCGAGGAGAAGGACGGTAGTCTTGTGGCTGAAGATGTCGATACTGATAAATTAGAGAAAGATTTCTGGAACCTTGTTAATAACCGCCAGAAGATAAGTGCGAATATTGTCACCAGAAGTATGGTGAAGATCGAAACGATAGAAGGTAAGAATATTCTTGTTGTGCGTGTCCCTCGTGCTGAACGAGCTGCCCGTCCTGTTTACGTCGGCACAGATCCGAAGTCCGGCACCTATCGTCGCAATCATGAAGGAGATTATCATTGCTCACTCGAAGAAATGTCGCTTATGTTTCGTGATGCCGCTTATGTCACTCAGGATGCAAAGGTGCTTGACAAGATGGATATTACGGTATTCTGCAGGGATACGGTCAAAGGCTATCGCAACTTCTTCCGCTCCACTCATACAAATCATCTTTGGAACAATGAAGACGACGAGATGTTTCTGCGTAAGATCGGCGCTATCGGAATCGGCGAGGATGGCAAATACCATCCCACGGCTGCCGGATTACTGATGTTTGGCTACGAGTATGAGATAACACGCGAATTCCCTAATTACTTCCTCGATTATCAGGAAAATCGCTCATTGGGTGCTACACGTTGGACTGACCGCATCGTCTCCACCTCCGGTGACTGGAGTGGTAATGTGTTCGACTTTGTAATCGAAGCTTTGCGTCGAATGCAACAAGGTCTTAAAGTACCCTTTGTATTAAAAGGCAATCTTCGCGTAGATGATACCCCGATTCACAAGCAGCTACGCGAAGCTATTACCAACGCATGTGTCCACGCTGATTTCTATGGCCGTCAGGGATTGGTTATTCAGAAATCAGAGAACGGTTATCGTCTCTCCAATCCTGGTACAGTACGTATCTCTATCTCAGATGCGATTGAGGGAGGGATCTCTGACCCTCGAAACGGTATCATGCTAAAGATTTTCTCGCTAATAGAATTTGGCGAGCGAGCCGGGAGTGGTCTGAGTGGTATCTGCAAAGTATGGGAAAAAGTCTATCACACTCCCGTTACGATTGAAGAAACCCACAAAGATGGCGTAGATCGCACAGTATTGACCCTTTCCAGCGAAGGCAACGGGCAAGACGTAAAAGCCATGCTCGAACTCTACGGCGACCTCATCGACCCCAGTGAACCCCAAACCGACCAAGAAACTACCCAGAAAGTATCCGATACTACCCAGAGAGTATCAGATACTACCCAGAGAGACCCCCAAACCGACCAAGAAACTACCCAGAGAGTATCGGATACTACCCAGAAAGAACCCCAAACCGATCAAGAAACTACCCAGAGAGTATCGGATACTACCCAGACAGAAGGATCACAAACTCTAACAGTCCAAGAACAAATTATTCAAGAATTAAGAAATAATCCGAAACTAAGCCGCAAAGAATTGGCAAAGATAATCACGTCTGTTACAGAAGATGGCATCAAATACCATCTAAAGAAACTGCAAGAGAGAGGTTTCCTCAGACGTATTGGGGCAAACTTTGGAGGACATTGGGAAGTTTTCGAATCAAAATAAGTCGATTCATTTTAGTTCATTTTCATCTCTTTCTTGTATCTTTTCAAAAATGGGTGCAAATAAGTACGGTAACCCAAATAGTCCAAATAAGCTAACTGCAATAATGAGTAATGTTTTCATATTCAAAAATATAAAGATAAAGTGAGTAAATATAACCATTTTGCCGACGACGGCAAAATGGTGTTCTTGATTAGACATTCGGCATCGTAAAAGCTTTGATTCTCTTTTGAAGAAGGACGACGGATTTTTGTGCTTCTGTTCGAGCATGTTTCAACTTCTCTCGGAACTCTTCAGAACTGATTTCGGAATTGAAGTCAAGCACGAGTTCACATGGAGTGTCAGAAGATTCTGTAAGTTTTAGTCCCTTGTGCTGCGTGAGAGTTCGCAATGCAATAATGGCGTTATCATATAATCGCCAAAACGAAACGTGCAACTTTCTAAAACGAAACGAGCAAAACTTCTCTTTTTTCGCTTCCTTTTTTCTCTTGCTCTTTCGACCGCTTAAAGACCAATTAAACGCTGATTAAAAGCCATTCAAAAAAGCTCAAAATCAGCGTTATTTTTATGGTCTTTTATTTGCTCATGTCAGCAAAATTTTGTAACTTTGAAGTGATTAAGTTGGCTACTTTTGCCCTGACTTTTCGCCCCTTTTCAGACATTCAGGTCAAACCTTACAGCTTCATTTCCTGCCAGAAGTTCGCGCGTTTTCTCGATGTTGTTTTCGTAGATGTGAACATTTCCCAGGTTCAGCGTTATGGACTTCAAAGGTGCTTCAATTTGTCGCGCTATCAAATACAAGTGGTAAATGTCAGCTGGCAAACCTAAATTTGCGTCGCTGCTTCTCTGATAGGCTGACAAAACCAGTTCGCCATCATCGAGCTGGAACTGAATGAGGCTCAAGCAAGGCGCTTGATTGGTTTCCGCCCCTGTTGAGCCTAAGAACAGCACGTAATTTTTACTGTTGCGCTTCTCCCGATTGATTTGCTCGATTAAAGCCGGCAACTTCTCAAAGTAGGTTGGATAACTGTTAATGAGAATTTGGCCGCAATAATCCCACCAGTTTATCCCTGCTTCTCGGTACTTCGTCAGGTCTCTTTCACCAGCCATAAACAGGCTGAGTTCATTGCGTAGCTTCTTGCGTGCGATGTTGTGCCCCTCGAAAATCTCCAGCAGGTCGTAAGGTGTCAAATGCAGCTGCTCATTGAGCAGATAAGTTATTGAGCCCTTTTTATTGCTCTGTCGTTTGCCGTGCTGCAATATCTTATTGAGCATGGCGTAATACTTGTTTTCATTCATTCGGCGCGAAATTAGGCCATTTCTGTGAGTTCTGGGGCGTTTCTTCCGGGCTTCCTGCTGAAACCTATTTGCAGTCGCTCCCCAGACGCTTCACAATCTCGTAAACACTCCGCTCACTCACGTTATACTGTGCAGACAAACACGCGACAATATAAGCCACTTTCTCGCCTCGTTCTCTGGCTTCCCGGAAGTCCTCAAACAGTCCAACATATTTGTGATCGCGCGGATTTATCCCGGCTTTATCCAGGTTCTCAATCAGGCCACCACAGATTTTAAGGGTTTCGTACACTGTCATTCAGCATTTTTTCGTATCTTTGCAACTCCTACGACATCATAGCAGCAACACCCAAAGGGAGTCGAAGGCATTTTGCCCCCGGCTTGCTCCCTTTGGGTGCTTCGTGTTTGTATGTCGTAGGAAAACTGCAAATCAAGCCGGGGGCTTTTTCTATGCCTCCGCGCTGGTGTCGGTCAGAGTCTTGTTATCATCATATCGTTAAATTTAGCCTGATAATTCAGCGTGTTTGTGCGCTGGCGTATCTGAGCGCCATACATGGGCGCAGCTTCGCCGAAATTATCCCCCAGCCAGTCGCAAAGCTCAACGATCTGCGACTTGTCAGAAGTGAAATAAACCCACTTTGTACCGTTCAACAGGCGCAACACGTCCAGATAGTCGGTCAGCTTCCAATAATTTTCATATTGGCCGCACTCGGTCGTCAGATACGGCGGATCCAGAACAAACAGCGCATGGCTGTTGTGCCGTTCCCGCTCGAATAATTCCCGATAGTCCATGTGTACCACTTCCAGACCGTCCAGATAGCCGTCACACTCATACGCGCCCGGTCTTACTCTGTTATACATCGTATGTTTGCAGAGTTCCTCCAGGCTGGTGATCCACTTTCCAGAAAACAGCACATTACGGCCTATTGTCATAATATCGACGTAACCATCGCTCTGCTCATACTCCCGGACTATTGCCAGCACTTCGGCGCGCTGGCTGGGTGTGAGCCGCTGGTTGGGTTCAACACCGGTTAAACGCTCTTTAATGGCTCTTAAAATCTCGTTGGTCTGATCGACGGCTACCAGCCTGTCAATATAGCGGTCAAAGTCATTATAAACGACCCGACAGCCGGGCAACACATGTTTTGCCGTATGCGATAACAGCCCGGATCCTCCGAAAAGGTCCACCACCGTGTCAACATCACCGGCGACCTGCTCCAGCACTTCGGTGAAGTCCCGGAGAAAATAACGCTTTTGCCCCATAAATGGCAGGGGCGCGCACTTGTAGTTCCTACACATTCAGCATAATTTCAGTTTTTTGGAGCGCGGCATTTAGAGCCGGAGCGTTTACCCCCCCCCCTAAAATTTCGCGCGAGTTTTGCAAATATTTTCATGATTATTTCTCTGAGTTCTAAATTTTTTGTAACTTTGCAGCAGTTCCCGGAATGACGTAAAATCTTGTCCCAGTTAGACCATCTGTAAAAGTCCGTTTGTAGCCCGATATGCACCGTTTTACTCCTTTCCCGTTATTGAAAAGTGTTTGTTAGCTGAGGCGACGTTCAAGTCCCTGCGATTTGGGGACTTTCGACAAATGCAGCTTTTACCCTTGATTTAGGGGTATTACGCAAGATTAGAGTCCCTTTGCTTTTTCTGTTCTTTTCCGTGTGGCGCGATTGCCACCGAATGATATTGAGCAGAACGACAGATTTTAATTTCTGTCCCGACGTGCGTACAATGTGTTTCGACCGCGGGGACTTAAAAGTGGAGTTCATCACCCCACTTTTTTATTGTCCTTACTCAACGGAAAACGACCGCATCCACCTATAAAAGACCGTGCCTGAGGCGTTCTTGCTTTTACGCTGGCTTATACGGTATTTCATACGCACAATCTCACCGCCGGCGTCCTTGCCGCCTGTCGGCTTGAGCCGGGCTATCTGCACGCCAATGGGGGCGTAACCTCGGTGCTGCGTACCCTTTTTATTGGTCTGGTTCTTGAGCACCATTTTTTTACGGCTCCCCTGTATGCGACAATTTCCGTCTGCCCCCTGATAGAACAGCGATGCGCACAGAGTCGGCATTTCCTTGCCTATCAGATTGCCGTCAGCTTTCGGGTCGGCCACCGCGATACATTTAGGCACATACCACTGGCCGGGCGTGCCCTTGCTCAGCTTTATGCCCTTAAAATGCACATACTGGCGTTTAGGCTGGCGCTTCTTTTTGTACCCCCGGTTCTTGGCATAGGCATTTGGGCCGCCGGTGCTTCGCCATGCGCTCCGGCGCTTCTTTCGGAGCAGGACAATATCACAATCAGCACCCAGCGCGCCATGTCGCAAATAAACCGTGGTGCCTACGATCTTAACGTCTAAGTGCATAGCAGTTTCAAGCTGCTGCGCCCATTCGCCCCAGGCTACACCGTTGAACGTGCGGACATAGTGCTGATCCTGGCCCTGGATTAACTCCTGGCGTACCATCGCACCGCCCTGCTGGGTAATAACGACGGTGTAGTCGCTCTGACCGAACAGGGCCACGCTCTTTGTGCATGACAGCACGCACGCGGTTTTAAGCCCGTCGAGCTGCTTCTGGGTAAGACCTATCACAGTTTTAGCGGTCAGCTTCTCAGCCAACACGTCTTTAAGCGAGTTTAACACCGTCTGCGGCATATTCTTGACCTGGGCGGCAAGTACCGCGTTTGTCGGGAAGCTCGCCAGCGTCTTGCCCTCCACGTTGGCAAATTTGTTAATGTCGTAGCTTTCCACTCCCTTGCCGGTTGTAAACTGTGCTGACCTCAGAACACGAGCCTCCAGGTAGGTCTCATCGTCGGCCTTAATGTTGTGCGGTGTAGTCGTTACGGTCAGATATTTAACCGAAGCAGTAAAGACAGGGCGCGCCTGAATGGTTACGACTTCGATCTGCTTGTCGGTGTTTACAATTACCGCCACGCCCTCATTTACCCCGTCCGGGGCGCGCAGTATGTAATTGCTTCCGCCTATCCCGGCCAGAGCTTCCAGCAGCACGATTTGCTCCTGAATAAAATCCAACGTTTCGGTTGAAAGCGGATATTTACCCACGCCGCCGGTGGCGGTCACGGTTCCGGTGTAACTTGCTTTGTTCATCGTATGGGTGTTGTTGATTGGGTATAATGGTTAAAATTCTCTTTCAAGTCCCAGGCTGCTGCCATCATAGGCGCGCTGATCTTGATATAGTGCGCCCGCTTCGTCACCAGCTTGTAACTGTCCACCATCGCCTCAATCTCGGGCAGTCTGTCCCATACCCTTGCCGGGACATATACCACAAAATCATTTTGCGCCATATTAAGCGCCTGCTCACTGTAAAGCACCGGCACACCCTCGCCGGCTTCGCTTTTAGCAACGGGGATTTGCTCCCCGGCTTCGGTTACAGCGTAGAACCATGCACCCTCCCGCTTCATGGTTCCTATACAGAAGCCGCCACCGAAATGATAATTAAGCGCACCGCGCAAATAACACACCTGCCCGTTATGGGTCAGGCGGAACACATGCCCGGCGCGCATATCTGAAAACATGGCATACTGTCGCTCCAGAGCCCCAACCGCGGCACGCAGCCACCCGAAAACCAACGGGCGGCGCAGTGCCGGAGGAAGCAGCAGGGCGACCAGCCGCTTAAAATCAATCTCAAACATTATTCCGCTGCCTTATAGGGTTGATAATCCACCGTCAGCGCTTCAATGCTGTAATAACCGCTGTACGGTCTGTCGAAGCCCTCAACAGTGCGCCACTGCTGGGCATCCTTTTGCTTAACCTTGACGCTCTTAATGTCGGCAACCTCAACGCACGCAAGCGCTTGCAGTGCCGCCATCAGGTCGCTTTTGCGGAATGTGCCGTTAAAAGGCAGGTTCTCGATCACTCGCTTTGTTGTCTCTCTTACCGGTTCTGTGCCATCGGCCAGAACACCCGCACCGTTTACGTCTATACTCAGCAGTGTGGGGTCGTAATATATCAGCAGGCTAATGCGCATTTCATCGGCCGGCTCATTGCGAAGCTCAACCGAAACACCAGCGTCCTTGATTTCCTCCATGTATGAGGCAAGCCCCGCCAGCTGCGCAGGGGTCAGGGCAGCCGGGTTGCCGTCCTGTTCCCTCGCAACTTTGATATAGACTACCGTGTTGCTTTCGGTCGCCACGGCATATTTTACAACTTTCGCCGCCGCCACGTCCGCCTCGGTCATGCCGGCCGTGTCGTAATAGTCGCAGTCTGTTACGAGCTTCCGGCCGTGCATGTATGCTTTGGCCTTATTCACATACCAGCGCAGCGTGTGAGGCTCCAGCTGCTCAATCCGGGCGTCAACATCCGCACGGTGCAGGTCAAACAGTTTCTCAAGCGCCCACACTGAGGCTGCGAAAACATAAAAAAATATGCTTTCCAGGCTGGCCCGGCTGAAACAGTCCGCAAAGCTCTTTGAGCCGTCCAGACCGTAGGCAGTTTTAACGGCTTCCATCTTCATGAAGTCCGCCGTCATGCCGTTTTTTATTTCCTCAATCGTCCGTGCCATAATTCCGCGACGTTAGAGGGTTCGGGAAAGCATTGCGTCGATCTGCCGCTTGGCGTCCGCTCTGGTGCTGGCAAACGCCGCCAGTTCCGCGCCATGCTCCGGCGTGTCGTTGCCATTGGCAAGGACCGCGATCTGCGCGTCCATGTCATAACTCAGACCGATAAGCCCGGAAATGAATTTGTCCCGGCGGTTCGCTTCGCTCACTCCCGAAGCAGACACCAGCGTGCCACCGTCCGGCATATTGCCCGTATATCTGAAACCGGGCACACTCTCCCCGGTTTCCTCGTCGGCGATTTCCACTGGCTCCTCGTTCAGATAAAGCAACGCGTGTTCCTTGTCGTAAATTTCAAATGTCTTTCGCTCTTTGTAGCTTGCTGTGTGGGTCATATTATAATTCGTTTTAACGTAATTATTGAGATAATTCATTTTCATACAACTTTATTCCACAATAATTGGGTCATTCACAAAAAAGCAGAGGGGGGCCGTGAAGTTAGTTAAAATTTGAGAATCTTTGTAGTTAGTACTCAAAGCAAACACTCCAGCACGACTGGTATTGTTCGCCAAACCGCCATAGCTACATGTACGAAAACCATAATGAGATATATGCTCGCGAGATAAATAGTCTGAGAAATACGAAATTGAACCTCCTCCAACTTCTGTTGGAATCATACAGAGACCTTCGGTGCTAATGCGTTTTATATATCCCTCCACCATTGGCATTTCCGCCACCTTTATAAGACCGGTTGTCGTATTCGGTTCAAATTCCGCATACATACTGTCAGCGACAAATACTTCTGCCGTATCATTCTCTCGCAAATTAATTGTAACGCCGCGTACCCATCTATATAAATGACCATAACCTGCGTGCATAAGGCCAAAAAAGCATGGTACCTGAAATGTTGTAGCAGCAACTTCTTCAGAGGCATTAAGACTCTTAGGTAACGCGTAATTTACCAGTCCTGTACGGTCTCCCATTTCTACGCCTATCTCAACAGGTACAAGAGGCCACGCATTGTTGTAAGATGCCCATGTAGGGCTTCCATCAAACCCCATAGTTGTAACACCGTTACCGAATCCTCCCTGCATTAGTCCATCTATATCGAGTTCGGGGCTAAATTCCGCTTGGCTATTTCGCGTACCCATGATTACTGCTAACAGAATTTTCACCGCCGCTTCTGCTATAAACCAATTGGCCTCCCATCCCTCTCCGCGCTTACGAGCATAAAGCCCGAAATTCGTTGCACTTACCGATGTCGCTGGCATTCCTAACATCGTCATTTGCGCCGTGTCTGTAGCGGGATGTGCTGGACATGTAGATGGGACAATATCATTTTTACCACCGCGATAACGTTCATCATCACTGATTACAGAGCAAAGTGTCTGCGTCGTTCTGTCCATCACACCAACTCCCAGCCAACTTGTGCCACCCACAGGTATGCGATAACTCTTTTTGCCGGAGATTGGTTTCAGGGTTATGGCCCACTTGTCCCGCGTGCCGTCGCTCCAGCGCGTGAAATACCACGGCCTGCTCCAACACCACATGCACTGTCCCATACTGCCGTCAAGGGCTGCCGGGCTGCCGTCCTCGAAGCGGCGGGAGTCCAGAGGATCCAGCTTTCGCATCTGAAGGTCGTCTGTCACAAGATAGCGACCCAGTCCCAGTGTTTCGGGTAGTTTTCTCAGAGCTTCCAGACTGCCGAACCAGCCGCCGGCTTTCGTCGTCGCCAGCGTTGAGTCCCACCAGCGCCCGGCTATTGGATTACCGGCTTCGGCCACTGCCGTCTCAAGCTCCATTTTTCGGGTCTCCCCGCTTTCGTCCATCACTTCGATCAGCGTTGAGCCCGTCAGCCCGTCCGTGGGCTCCAGCTCGTTAATCCGCTTACCGTTTTCAAAGGCTGTGAGCAGTTCGCGCACCTTTGCCTCTTCCTGTTCGTTTAATGCCATTTTACTGACTGTTTAAGGGTTGTTTAATATTCGTTGCTGAAAATCTCGTAGTCCTCGTCGCTCACCGCGCTAATGCTCACGGCCTGATAGTTCGCCTCGGTCATCTGCGTGGCAGCGTAGCTCTTTATTACAATTTTGGTTATATCGAACACCGCCAGGAACTCACTCTGCACCTCAATGGCTGCCTTGACGTCTAAAATCTTCCGAAGCTCGCGCAATTCCTCCGCCGGGTACTCGTCCAGGATCTCGCCGTCCTCGGTCGGCTGCACACCCACAACCAGGTTGATAGCCCAGTCACCCTCGTTAATGTATTCCTTGACCGTGCCGTCCCGCCCGGTCAGTGCTGTGCTGACAATATGCCGCTCACGGCTCACCGCCGCCACTGCGTCCGCCAGTTCCAACTCCAGCGTGCCGCTCTCGGTCGTAGCACGGAACCTGACAGGACACAGCACCCAGCGACCCTCCCAGTATTCCCGGTCGGTTATCGGGACACCGGCGCGCCCGGGCGTAATGTCCCCGCCGCGCCCCTCCCAGTTCGGTGCCTCACCTTTGCGACCCTCGCCGAAGCGCACCATCTTTTTAGCCAAATGCTGCGCCCAGCTCACTGCCGCCAGGTCTATACTTATAGGCAGCTTCTTGCCGCCTAAGCTCGGTTGTGGAATTAAGCTCATGAGGTTGCCAGTTCTGTATCGTTAAGCGCTCCCATAAGGGTTTCCAAAATAACAGCCTTGACCTTTTCGGCACTTTCGCCGACGGTGGCGCTGTGTATCTCGAAGCGCTCAACAAGTTTTTCAATGTTGATAGTAATATTTTTGATCTTTCCGCCGCCATCGCTGCCGGAACCGCTGCCGCCTGTGCCACTGGCTCCGCTCAGGGTGTTGCCCGTGGGGTTCACTGTCGGAACCGTCACCTCAGGAACAGCCGCGCCGCTGGTGTTGGGGTCGGGTTTCTTTCCTTTCGGGTTCTTGGCCGCTTCCTTTTTGGCGGATTCTGTCATTTCCGCGTCGTAAGCCTCATTAAACGCCTGGCCTATCTGCCGGCCGTAGTCGCTAAATCCGGCTTTTAATTTCTTAAGCGCCGCATCTATGCCGGAGGCGTCCAGACTGAAAGCCGCTTTTATCAGATCGCCGATTGCCCCGAATGTAGTTTTAGCCAGTTCCCCGATACCGGTAAAACATGCCTTGAAAGCAGCCCAGGTTCCTTTGAGCACCGCACGGAATTTTGCCGACGTGTTCCAAAAGTAGGCGCCTATCGCTATAAGGGCGGCAATGGCTGCCGCTATCCAGCCAACTATCGGAATACTCATTATTGCGACCGATACGGCGCGACATGCTGCCGACGCGGTGGTGGCAAATGCGCTGAATGAGGTTGAGGCAATGCCGGAGAATGTAGCGGAAGCTGTGCCGCCGGTAACAAATGACAGTACCAGTGCGCCCAGCCCTTTGAGGGCGTTGAATATGCCGACGGTGGCAAACCTGACAAGCCCGATCGTGGCGCGTCCCATATTACCGATAAAGCCCAGCGATATCATGTTGGTTGTGGTGAGGGTGCCGTTCATCAGCGCTAAGCTCACGCACGCGGAACGCACCCAGCCCACTATGCTGCCCCACATGCCGGCCCAGTTGAGCCCTTTGATTAGCAGCATGAGTTTCCAGCCTGCCGTCAGCAACGGGGCAAGCTGTGCAAGCGGAACCAGGGCGGAAGTCAGAACACCGCACCACAGTGAAAAATCACCCGTGGCCTGGAATATGGAAATTTTCAGGTCCTCGAATTGCTGGTTAACTCGTGCCTGGCGCTCGGCGTAGCTATCCATGACAATAGCCGCCTGCTCGGTGGCACTGTTGGTCCCGGTCACGGCGTCGGTAAAACCTTGCAGGGCGTCCGTGCCCTGTATCAGAGCACGCGCGGCGTTGGCGTTCTCGACGCCGAAAAATTTAGACAGCAGCGCGGAGTCGTTGAGCATCGGTTTGAGCATTTCCAAACGCTCCTTAAGGCTCTTTGAGTTGTCACCCAGAGCCACCACGTTAATGCCCGCCTTTTCCAGTTCCTCACGGGCGGCCTTTTCAACGAAACGCCCTTTGCTGAGTTGACCCAGCACGTTGCGCAGGGCTACACCGCCCTCGCTGGCTTTCTTGCCGGCTTTGTCAAGTACCTGGATTGCGGCGTTGGTTTCCTCAAAGCTCACGTTAGCAGCTTTGGCCGCCATACCGCATTGCTGGAGTGCCGCGCTGATTGCCGGGAGCTCTGCGGATCCTGCCTGACCCGCGGCTGCCATTACGTTCATCATGCGCGCCATTTCCTCGCTCGCCGCTATCGGGTCCTCCATGCTAACGCCGTACTGGTTCATCGCAGTGGTAAGCACCTGAGCGGCCGCCACGCCGTCGCCGCCCATCAGCTTGCTGGTGGTCTGTATGCAGTCACCCATTGCGCTGAGGGCTTCCGGGTATTTACCCAGCTCCGGGCTCAGCTGTGAGAGCAGCAGCTTGTAACCCTCGACGGCAACACTGGCATCCGTGCCGAATGTCTTTGCACTCTGCCGGGCAAATGTCTCGATCTGTTTCAGACCGTCGCCCGTAACGCCGGCAACGGCGCTCAGATCGTGCATTTGGCTGTCCAGCTTTATGCCGGTACTGCTAAGCTCTGAGAATCCATCGGCGACACCTGCAGTCAAATTTTTAGCATAATCAAATGATGCAAGTACCGATGCCCAGTGCTGTATCTTATCCCGGCTTTTCTCCACCTCTCCGGTAAATTTCCCCGTGGCGTCAGTCATGCCGGTAATCTTCTCCTTAAAATTACCGCCTATCTGAAAGATATAATCAAACACACTTGCCATTATCAGAAAAATTTACTATATTTGTGGAGAGTTACCAAAGTATCGATTGCCATGACTGCAATACTTCACTTCATTTTCGTAGTTTTAGCAAACATCTTCATGTTTGTGCTTCTTCTCGGAGCTATCTATGGGGTATTTTTCATTCTCTTTTACCTCCCTTATGCCGCAATAAAAGGCAAGCTCGGGCGCCTTCCCTGGCTCTAACTCTTGCCGTCACCGAAAAGCCCGGTGATCATTTCTGCATGGGTCCGGTTGCGCCAGCGCTCCAGCCATAAGGCTTGACAGTAAAGCCGCGCCCATTCTTCCTCAGTCTCAATTTTATCAATATCGACGTGCATATTAGCCCGGATTAGGGCGCACCCTTTGGCGAAGCCGTCCTCATTGTCAGACTCCGCCAGTGTGTGCGCCTCTACAAGTTTTTTATTAAGCCCTGGAAGCCGTTCAGAACCGTACCCAGTTGCTTTTGTACGGCCATGAAGAGCAGCGCATCAGTGCGCAGTTCCTCGCTGCCACCCAGCCAGCAGTTGTCAAACATCACCTCGCCGGCTTTCACTTCGTCGGTCTTGGCGACCTTTGTTACCGCCTTTATCGTCTCCAGTGTCGGGCGCTTGAAATAGCCGATATGCACTTCGTCACCATCCTGTACCTCTACCGCGAAGCTCTTGCGGTGCTTCTGCTTGAACGCTGCAACCTGTTCCTCAGTCAGTCCGCCGTTAAAGATTGTGGGTGTCTGCTTACCTGTTTTCATATCTTTTAATAGGGTGTTAAATGTTTTTTAATGGTGTTTAATCGGGAGTTATAGTGGCCGTTAAGGTGTTCAGCCCTTAACAGCCCTTTTGATAGGTTCCGGGGCGCGGTTATGCCGCTTTGCCCCATTCGATATGTGAGGGAACCAGCGGAAGCTCCACCTCCTGGCCGGTGTCTCCCTCTTTCCATTTGCGCGCGTTGGCCGATATATGGCAATTTCGGATCTTGTCCGTCACCACTATGCCACTGTCGGGCAAATAGCTGACCTGGATTTCAATCGGGGGCAAGTCTTGCAGTCGTCCGTTGGGGCAATGAGCCTGGAGCGCCTGCACTTCCTCCTGGTAGAGTATCAGCTTCGCCGACGGAGTAATGCGACCTTTCGCACGGCCTACCGGGTGGCGACCTGCTCCCCACTTGTTCACGATCTCCTGTTCGTCGCTGTACTCCACGCCGACAATGCCCGTTACAGGAACACCGCCGACAAGCACAACAATGTCAGCCCACGCAACCAACATGCCATTTACCATCGGCACGCCGTTATTTATTACTGTTGCCATCGTCTTGACTTTTTGGGGTTAGGTTATACGGATTTCACAAACCCGATTTTAATTCTCACGTGGCGCATGACAGGTACCGCCACGTTCTTGATCACAATGTCCACCAGCCCCGTGCTGGCCACATCCTGCGCCGGGTCAATTTCCACCTTGTAGCCGCTTAGTTCCCCGTCGCGCTCCATCGCCTCCAGTGCCTGGTTAGCCACTGTTTCAAGGTGCGCCACCGTATAGCTCGCAAGCTGACCGGTGGACGGGTCCGCATAGACGTTGCCGCCGAGTTCCGGCTTCACATAAGTGCGTATGCCACGCACGGCTTTGTCCATCGTGCGCACGCTCTCAATGGCCGCGTAGTCGCTTATGCCGGAGTCCATCGTATGGCTGTCGTTCATGTAGCTGCCGGCCTGTCCCGTGTGGGTTACAAAGAACAGATAACGCCCGGTGCTGTCCAGGGTCTCGAGCAGGGCTTTGTCAACATCGCGCACCAGGGTGCCGTCACCAAAAGCCGGGAGGCTCACACCAGTGGGAAATTCTTTGATCCAGGCAATGCACTGGTGAACCTTTGCACGGCTAAGTAAGCCCAGAACAACACCCAGACCGCTGACACTCGCTTTCGTGGCGTTGGCTTTGTCTTTGTAGAGCTCCGCGCCTATGCCGCTGCCAGCCTGACCGATTACAACGCTGACACGGCATTTACCCTCGCCGGCAAGGTTCACGGCCTGCTGCTTCACTGTCGCCACTTTCGGGGCATATACAACCGACAGTTCCGCCTCTTCCTCGGTCAGTGCATCGGCTATACCTTGCAGAGCTGTAAGGTCGTCGGCGCTCAGGGTTCGGTCTCCGCACCACACGCCGATCTGTCGAATACGACCGGCCGCGAAGTTCTGCACGGTCTTGATTTCCGCGAATGTCTGGGCTGCGTCCTGTGGCTTCTCGAAGATCGCCACATACAGGCTGACAGCCGGGTTGAGCCGGTAAATCTCGCTGAGGTGATAATGAAGCACGCGCACCCCCCAGCTGGCCGCGTCGTCTGTAATACCGGCGGCCTCGGCTGCGTCTATGGTGCTGAGTGCCTGCACGTGCTCGGTCTTGAACGCTGCCGGAATGTCAGCCGCAACCAGATATGCCACAAAGCCGGTCACATGGTCCTCGCCGGGCAGTGACTTGGGGACATTCCCGTTCTGTCTCTGGATTTTCAGACTGGTAGCCATTACGATTCAACTTTTAAGGGTTCTGCCGAATGACCCAGGCTCTTGCCGTGGTTCCGGGCATCGTTTTCCTGCGCGAAGCACTGGCCGTCGGCCGTTACCCATACCTCCGGTAGGCCGTGGCGCTTGCACGCCTCACGGCCTACCGCATGGAGCGCGCCGGCTTCATTGTCGGGCTTGGCTTTGGGCTTTTGCTTTTTTGCCTTTTCTTTAGCAAGCATTTCTTTAGCCTCCTCCGGACTATGGGCAACCGGTCCCGTAGCCTTTAATTCCTCCTCAGTGGGGGTTTGGATTGTCTCTTTAGTTTCGTTGCTCATGTCGTTTTACGTTTTTTGAATTTATAAATTATCCATCCGGCTGCCGCCAGGATCAGGATTGCCGCGCCTATTTGGGTGGCGACCTTCGCCCGCTCCCACAGGCTGGGTGCTTTGGTTGCCGTGACCGTCACTTCATTAAGCGTGCCCCCGTCAACGGTCTGCTCCGCTTCGGCCGTGGTCTCGGTCTTATCCTCAGCGCTCATGGTGGCCGTTTCGTTGCTTTGGCTTTCCTCGCCATGCTTCTGCCGGATTCTGGCTTTTAATGGCCTTTGCCCGGTCTCAGGGTCGGGCGGCTTCTCGGTGTCGTAAACCTCAATCTCCGTCACCGTTACCCCCCGGCTCTCGGTCTCCCGCGTCAGGGTCGCCTCTTGATGTTGGGTGCGCTCCTCGTGCTCTTTGGCGCTGGTCGTCACGTGCTCTGCCGTTTCCGTTCTGGTCTGTTCCGCAACCTTGCGATGGGAGCAGCAGCTCGAATTTGACAGGACAGCGGTCAATATGAGGACAGCCCCAAATGCGCTCCAGAGCTTTGTTGAGCCTTTGCACATCATTGCGTAAGTTTGTTATTTCTGCTTTGAGCGGCGGAACAATACTTTCCATGAGTATGTCCGCAGCCTTTCGCACGTTCTCCAGTTCGTGGCTCTTGACTTCCGCGAGCTTGTCTTTCATTTCAGCCCGCAGCCGTTCAAGCTCAATTCTGTATTTGTCGCGCTCCAGCTTACGGCCTACCCATGCCCCGATCGGGGCAGCTATCGCCGCCGAAAGCGCCGATATTATGATTGTAATTATTTCGCCGCTCATTCATGTGGTTACTGTTTTATGCCCACTTGCGTGAGCCATTCTTTTACGTTGAAGCTCGGGCACGCCTTGTTTGCAAATTCATTATGCCCGTGTATTGTCGCACCTGGATATTTCCTTAATAACTCTTTTACAAGTTTATTAAGCGCCTCCATCTGTGCCGGGGTTCTTGTATCTTTGGGCGTTTTACCATCAGAGGCACAACCACCGATATAGCAAACGCCTATTGAATTTGCATTTTGCCCGGTACAGTGAGCCCCGGCTATTTCTATGCTTCGACCCGGGTGTATGCTGCCATCTCGATATATTACGTAATGGTAACCGATACCGTTGAAGCCGCGTGCACGGTGCCAACTGTCTATCTGTGCCACAGTATAATCTTTCCCCTCAACAGTGGCGGCACAGTGAAGAATAATCTTGGTTATTTTTCTCATTCGGCTTATGCTGTTTTGCCGCTGATTATGGCCGCGCGACACTTCGTTTCACTCAGGGGCAAGCAAATGCCGTACTGCTCGAAGTTCACGAGGTTGCGGTGGTTCTGGGGGTCGGTCTCCGCCTTGCTCCAGTAGAATTTTGTAGAGCCGGCGGCTTTCATCATGCGCCCGGCGTAGAACGCAACAGAGCTCTGCACGTCAGTAGCTGCCGGAACTGCGCCCCATGCCAGTTTTTTGCCGGTCGTCACGTTGTAATAGGGGGTGCCGTCATACTCGTAAATGTCAAATCCATACAGGCGGCCGATTTTGCCCTCGGTCTGGTTGATGTTGTAGTGCTCTTTGAAGCGCTGTTCTGTCTGGAGCAGGTCGTTCACATGGTCGCTGCAAAGCACCAGCACACGGTCCTGCTTGGGGATTCCCATCTTGTCAAAACTGCGTTTGAGCGACAACAGGTCCGCCGAAGTCATCAGCTTGCGACCCTCCACAACATCGCCGGTGGTGCGGAGCACAGGGATATCGGTTTTATTTTCTGCCGGGGCGATTGCATGGATTGCGTGCTGCCCGAATGTCTCAACCAGGGCATCGCGGTGGCGCTCCTGCACACTCGCCATTTTGTCGTAACTGATTGCGTGCAGCTCGTCATCGGTCACAGGTGTTACTTCTGTGGTGAACTTGTCAAGGCTCACGGGCTTGTCCGCATCTTCCAGCGCTGTAATGGGGATTGGGTAGGTGGTATTGTTCACAAGCACCTTGGGGTCGCCACCGATTGCAACAAAGTGAATTACATCGTTATTCACATGCTGGTTATAACTGCGGATCCTTGCAAGCCAGCCCCATGACTCCAGGGCGGTGCGGAACTGCTTGATCTGTTCGCCGGTCCATATCTCTTTTAATACTCCGGCGCGGAGTGCTCCATGTGTGTGCGACCCGCACCCCAGCACAAGTGCCAGAACATTGCCGGCAACCGCTCCGGCTTCGGGAGCGCAGCCGATTGCCACGGCACAGGTCGCGCCGGCGGCGGCATTGAACGCAACGGCCATCACCATACAGCTGACAAGGCCGAGCAGTTTTTTTAAAATGTTGCTTTTGGGTTTCATTGTTTTATTATTCTTATTATTGATTTGTTTCCGGTTTCATTCGCTCAGGGGCGGGCAGTCAATGCCATATTCTTCTCGATATAGGCGCATGTATTCCGCCGGCTGTTCCTTGCGCAGCGTCAGGAGTTCAGACTGGGGCACTTCGCTGAGCTTCGCGTAGGTCTTGGTCTGACGGCCGCCACCGGCGCCGGGCGCGGTCTGGTTCGATAGGTTCAGGGTGTCTGTGGGTTTCTGCTGGGTTGGCATGGTCTTGAACGTGTCTGCAAGCATTTCAACGCCTGCCGTCTTACCGAGCTTAATATAGTGGTCGCGCTGTCCACCTAAAATTTTCCTCTCGGCAATAGCCTGATCCACGCACTGCGTCACCGCCGCCAGCTGCAACATCTCGGCATTATCTGCCTTTGTTTTCATCAGCTGGAGCGCAGCGGTGGCCTGTTCGTCACTGGCTCCCTCGGGAAGCCCCAGGAGCATTAACTGTTCTTTGTTCATTGTTGTTGTTTGATTTTGATTGTTATTGTTTTTATTGTCTGCCGGACTCCGGCCCTCCGGCGTGGGTTCGGGGTTGCTCAGTTTCAGAAGCGGAAGCGCCGGAGCATCCTCTCCGGCGGCAAGTTTCAGTAGCTTGCCGTCTGCTCCGCAAAGTTGCAGGGCTTCATCATTGCTGCCAATATCCACAATGCTGACCTCAACCAGCTTGCTGCGCGTTACTGTCGCGCGGGTCTGTCCCTCCAGTGCCAGCGCCGGGTCCGGGTTTACCTCCGTAGGCTCTAATGCCGCGGAAGCCATGCGTAAAAATCCGCTATCCCATTTGCTTTCAATCTTCCGGGCAAATTCATCGTTCTGGTCGAATACCGGCGTACCTATCAGCTTGCCGTCCTTCACCCTCAGGTTGTCAATTTTGCCGATAGGCATTGACTGCCCATCCCATGCCCTGCGGTGCATCCAGAGCAAAACAGGGTTGCGCTTGTACTGCTCCAGGTCTATGCCCGAAGTCAGAACCCGCGTGCCGTAGCTGTTGACCGCTTCCGTTGAGATTATTACTTCTTTCATCGTTGTTGTCTTGATTTCAAAAAAAATTGATTTTTTTTCCTCCACTCGCATTTATCAGTCCATTTTGGG
>CAMWXH010000026.1 GCA_947178165.1 uncultured Porphyromonadaceae bacterium
AAGACCGTATTCTTCCGAAGAATCACTAATTTTGCAGTTGCCAGTTGAGAGTAGGCGCTTGCCCTTATTTTCAAGTTCAGTTCTAAAAATATTGGAACGTGATAAAGAATTAGAAAAAAAAGCGTATATTTGTAGATTAAAACAAACTGACATAATTTGGAGGATACATCAACATACAGGGCAGTTCGAATTGATGACACTGCAGAATGGCGACTTATAATACATATCAGCCGGATAGGAATGTCTGCATTCCTTAAGAATGAGGAGGACCCGATGGAGCCACTCATAAATCTTTTTTCCGATAGCTGGGTGCGGGATGATGAGTCTCTTTTAAGGCGCATCGAGACTGTGGTATATGATCATCCCCAGCTGCTCGATGATTTTTCAACAGAGATTGTCATCAATACCGAGAAGGCATTATGGATTCCTCGCCATGAACTTGATATTAAAGAGGGAGATGGAAAAAAAGAGGAGAGTGAATATCGTGATGAGACCGATCTTTATAATATAGTGTATAAGGCGGAAGAGGAGGATATCTTCATTGATGAACTTGACGATAAGGTGTGCCTTTACACTCTTGTTCCGGGACTTCAGGCCTTTATCCGGCGCACATTGCCGGGCGCACGCACATGGTGCCAGCAGACATTGGCTGTGAGAAGATTCGCCGACCAGGTGTCGGATATGCCTCGCCTATATGTTGACATACGCGATGGAGAGGCCGATTACTATGCATTCGATGGCCGCAAGCTTCTGCTTTCTACAACGCATAGCTGGCGTGACAAGATGGATATGGCATATCAGGTTTTCAATATCTGCGATATATGGCGGCTTGACAGCTCCAACACTCAAGTCATGCTGTCAGGGAAAAGGGATGTGCGGACTGAGCTGATGGGGATACTCCGCGAGCATCTTCAATATGTCATGCTGACTATGCTGCCGTCGTCAGTTTCAAAATCGGAGCTTCCGTTGGCTATCGGGCTGGTCATTGCCAGAAGGTAGGATGCAGTTATTGGCGGCATAACTTAAATTCAGAGATTAACGATGAGGATAATACGAGGAAAATATGGGAAGAGACGTTTTGACGTTCCCAAAAATATAACAGCACGCCCCACAACCGATTTTGCAAGGGAGAACATATTCAATGTCATAGAGAATATGGAGGATCTGGAGGGAACGCGTGCTCTTGACCTCTTTGCCGGCACCGGCGCTGTAAGCTGGGAATTTGTGAGCCGGGGATGCCGGGAAGTGGTTGCAGTAGAGCAAGCGCAGGTCCAGGCCGGCTTCATACGTTCGGTAAAGGAGAAATTAGGAGACACAGCCTTGAAGCTTATAAAGGGTGATGTGTTCAGGTTCCTTGAAAGAGCACGTGAAAGCTTTGATATTGTCTTTGCCGACCCTCCATACGATCACCCCCGTTTTGGTGAAATACCGGGACTGATACTTGAATCTAAAGTTTGCCATCCGGGAACATTAGTGGTGGTGGAACATAACAAGAGCCACGACTTCAGCCGGCTTCCCGGTTTCACAAGGCATTTGGCATACGGAAGTGTGAATTTCTCAATTTTTAGAGTGAGTGAAGGGGAGAAGGAGGCAGAAAGCTTATAATCCTCTAATCCTATTTAATGACTCTTGATTATAAATAAAGAAAAAATTCTACTTATGATAAAGTTAGATAGTATAGAGGAAGCATTAGAAGACTTCCGGAATGGTAAGTTTGTGATAGTGGTTGATGATGAAGACCGCGAGAATGAGGGCGACCTGATAATCGCGGCAGAGAAAATCACACCGGAGGATGTGAATTTCATGCTTAAGAATGCCCGTGGCGTGCTTTGTGTGCCGATCACAATGGCCCGTTGCAAGGAGCTTGAACTTGAACCTCAGGTTAACGACAACACATCGGTGCTTGGCACTCCTTTCACGGTGACTGTCGATAAGCTCGAAGGGTGTTCCACCGGAGTTTCAATCGAGGACCGGGCCGCCACTATCCGTGCATTGGCCGATCCGGCTTCCACCCCAGCAACATTCGGACGACCCGGACATATTAATCCGCTTTATGCCCAGGATAAGGGAGTGCTTCAGAGAGCCGGGCATACGGAGGCCGGTGTTGATATGGCGAGATTAGCGGGACTTCAGCCGACAGCCGCACTTATGGAGATTATGAGCGATGACGGAAGCATGGCGCGCCTGCCCGAACTGCGTCGCCGCGCAGATGAATGGGGACTAAAGCTTATAAGCATCCGCGACCTGATTGAATACCGTTTAAAGAACGATAATCTTGTTGAGCGTGGTGAAGAGGTGGATCTTCCCACTGCCTATGGTCACTTCCGCCTTATCCCGTTCCGTCAGAAAGACAACGGCCTTGAACATATCGCCCTCATAAAGGGAGACGTTTCAGACGGGGAACCGGTGTTGGTGCGTGTCCATTCTTCTTGTATGACAGGCGATATTTTCGGTTCCATGAGATGCGAATGCGGCGAACAGCTTCATCTCGCAATGCAGACCATAGAAAAAGAGGGTCGCGGTGCAATCATCTATCTTAACCAGGAGGGCCGTGGAATTGGACTTATGGATAAGATCAAGGCCTATAAATTGCAGGAAAATGGTTATGACACTGTCGATGCAAACCTTCATCTCGGACATAAGGCCGATGAACGTGACTATGGTGTAGGAGCAAATATCCTTCACTCACTCGGCATTCAGAAGATGAGGCTGATGAGCAATAATCCGGTGAAGCGCATAGGCCTTGAAGGCTATGGAATCGAGATAACGGAAAATGTGCCTTTGGAAGTGGAACCTAATAAATATAATGCGAGATATATGCACACAAAGAAGGAACGGATGGGGCATATTCTCAAAAAAAGCTGATATCCGGCAGTTCTATAAGAGATAATAGGAGAGGAAAGATTTACAGATGTAATGAAAATTTACAGACGCAGTGAATAAGAAACAACTTTTATATGCCCTGACGCTTACTGTTGGAGTCTCGGGAGCAATGGCAGAGAAAAAGGCTCTTGATCATAGTTGCTTTGACGATTGGAAAGGGGTGGTGAATCATCCCTTCTCGAAAGACGGGAAGTGGGGCGCATATTCCGTCAACCCTCAGGAGGGAGATGGAAAACTTATATTCTATTCCACGAAAGGGAAAAATGAGATCAAGATAGATAGAGGTTATAAGCCTGCATTCACCAGTGATGGCAAATGGGGTGTGGCTCTCATCAAGCCTCTTTATTCCCAAACAAGGGAGGCCAAGAAAAAAGGATTGGAGGAGTTTGATCTTCCGCAGGACTCGCTTGCAATCGTGAATCTTGTGGATATGAAAGTTGAGCGGATTCCTCGTGTAAACTCTTTCAGTCTCGGCGAAAATGGTGGCGAGTGGTTAGCATATACAAGTTGTGACACAGCCTACATATCATCGAAGGCTCTTTCCGACAAGTTATCAGGACAGCCTTTGGTGATTCGACATCTCTCGGGGAAGAATGAGAAAGTGATGAAGTGGGTGGAGGGTTACAATTTCAGTAAAGATGGAAAACGCCTTGCCCTCAATATGAAGAAACAGGAATCCGACTCTGTCTCGACTGATGGAGTTGGGGTGATGTTCCTTCCCGACACATCTTTTGTGCTTCTTGATCGGGATAAAGCTTTTTATTCCACTCCCGTTTTTGATGAAAGCGGAGCAAAGCTGGCATATACAGCATCGGCCGACACTATCAAAACAGGGACCAAGAAGGCCTCCATATATTGCGCCGACCTTAACAATCCGATGAAAACCCCTGTGGAATATGCATTGCAATTCAATGATTCCGAGGGGAGGTTGTTATTGCCTAATCAGCATACTCTCCCTGAGTTCTCACATAACGGAAAGCGTCTGATAGGAGGTGTGGCACCTGTGATAGCACCGGATGATACCACCAGATATTCATTTGAAACAGCCGAAATTGATATATGGCGTTGGGATGCTCCTTACACCCCACCTCAGGAGAAACACCGTCTCGAAGATAGAATAGCCCATAATTTCCCGGTGGTTATTGATCTTGCAAACGGTTCAAGCACCCTCGTGACTGATAATCCATACGCAGAGATAAGAATCCCCGACCGTTGGGATGGTGATTACGTGCTTATTCTTGACCCCGGGAAGGAAATCATATCTCAGCAGTGGAACTATTATGCCGATGTCGATATGAAGGTGAGAAACCTTCGCGATGGCTCTCTGAGGGAGATTGGGAAATGTCGTGTTGAGGATGGACAGCTTTCTCCGGGCGATAAATATGCCGTATGGTTTCAGGATAAGAATTACTATGTGGCCAACCTTGTTACCGGAAAAGTGGTTAACGCATCAGATAAAATCAAGGTTGACTTATGGGATGACTCCAATGACCGTCCTTCACCTGCCGAATCTTTCGGAACTCCCTTCTGGAGCGAAGGTGATAAGGAGTTCCTTGTTTATGATAAATTTGATATATGGGCTCTGGATCCTGATGGGAAGCGCGAACCGGTATGCATTACTTCAGGAGAGGGGAGGAAAAGGAATGTAAGATTCCGCTACCATAAGACAGATAAGGAGTCTCGTTTCGTCGCCCCCGGTGAAGAGCTTCTTCTTGATGTGTTTGATTATGCAGATAAATATAACGGCCTGGCTCTTCTAAGATATAATCCCAAGGGGTCGCAGCCGGTGCTTGATATGCTGAATGAATTTGCTTATACCCAGATTCAGAAAGCAAAAGATGCTCCGGCCTACAGCTGGCAGAGGGCCAATTTCTCCACATCTCCGGATATATGGCTTAGCGACGGCACAAAATTTATGAATGCCCGCAGACTGAGTGATGCAAATCCTCAGATGAAGGATTACAGATGGGGTACCGCGCGCCTTGTGAAGTGGACAGCATACGATGGGAAAGAGTCGGAGGGAGTGCTTTACGTTCCAGATGATATTGATCCTGACAAGAAATATCCGATGTTGTGCGTGTTCTATGAAACAGGCTCAGAAGATCTCTACCGCCATTACACTATGGAACCATCATGGAGTTGGGTGAACTATCCATTCTATGTGAGCCGAGGGTATGTGATATTTGTGCCCGACATACATTACACACCCGGCATCCCGGGAGAGAGCTGTTATAATTATGTGTGTTCGGGAGCGGAAGAGATGTGCCGCCGTTATCCATGGATTGATAAGGAGCGCATTGGAATTGACGGTCAAAGCTGGGGCGGTTACCAGACGGCATATCTTGTAACGAGAACCAATATGTTTGCTTGTGCCGGTTCCGGGGCTCCGGTTGCAAATATGACGTCAGCTTTCGGAGGGATACGTTGGGAGTCGGGCGATTCCCGTCAGGCTCAGTATGAAGTGGGGCAAAGCAGGATAGGGAAGAATCTCTGGGAAGCACCGGAGCTTTATATTTATAATTCCCCCGTTTTTCATGCCGACAAGGTTAACACGCCCCTGTTGATAATGCATAACGATGGCGACGGAGCTGTGCCTTGGTATCAGGGCATAGAGATGTTCATGGCCTTGCGCAGGCTTCAGAAACCGGTGTGGATGTTGCAATATAATGGGGAGGCCCATAATATAAAGCAGCGAAAAAACCGAAAGGATATAACGATACGCCTGCAGCAATTCTTTGACCATTATCTCAAGGGCGCGCCTATGCCCAAATGGATGAAAGAGGGAGTGCCTATGGAAAGAAAAGGTCAGGAATTGGGTTATTAAGCTAATAAGATCTCATTTGATTTTGAAAGAAAAAAATCGATACTTAGGAAATAGAAAAGGTAAGAAAATGAGGAATGTGATTTTGACAACTGTTTCGCTGATCATGTTGATGTTTGGAAGCGATTGTTTTTCAGCTGAATATCATTGCGACAGGGACACGGCGAAAGTGATGGGGCTTGTCAGGGAAAATTTCTCACCCGGAGGAGATCCCGGAGCCATTGCCGGAAAGATTGCGGAGGCATTCATCGGAGTTCCACGTGAAGAGGTGACAATGAATGACTCCATTGGTCATCTCATCTTAAGGGTTGATGCTTTTGATGACATAACTTTCCTTAATGAAGTGTCGGCTATAGCAAGGTTATCAACCTCACCCGGCCATAAGAGGAGTAAAGAATTTGAGCGTGAACTGGAAAACATATCATACCGGCGAGGTGAAGACAATGGTTTTCCGAGCAAGTTGATATATTTCTCAGATTGGGTGGTTGACAATAAGTCAAGAAATAATGTGAAAGAGCTTACTGAAAATTATTCGGAGCAGTTTCGCACTAAATCTCTTGAGAAAGTTACACGTAACCGAGACCTTTATCGTGCCTTGAAGGATTCTGCTGTGTTCGAGGATCAGAAGATGGTTGAAATGGGTTTCAGGACTCATAAAGTGCCGCACCTCAAAAGAGAGCAAGCCTCTAACAAGGATATCATATCCGATATGCGCGACGGCGACATAGTTGTCCTTCTCACATCCGATCCTGCAACAGATGCACTTGAAGTAGGATTCCTGAGAGAAAGAGAGGATGGCTTTCATTTCATACATCCCTCGGCTGAAGCTGGAAAAGTAGTTGAGGAGAAAGACACGTGGGACCGTTACCTGAAGCGCAATGCCAAGCGAACATACGGCTGGAGATGGCTTAGGCTTGCCAAGTAAGCGGAGTCGGATAAAGATATGAGGATATAAGGAGATAAGGATATGAGGTTATAGGTGTTATGGGGTTATAAGAAAAGAGGCCTTATGATAAGTTTTGTTAATGCTAAGATAAATTTGGGTTTGCAGATTGTGAGGAAACGGGAAGACGGTTATCACGATCTGCAAACCGTTTTCTATCCAGTAGGGAAATATGCTGGGACAGCGGAAAATCCGGAGAGCTTTTGCGACATTCTGGAAATTTGGCCCAAGGATGAACATTATAACAGGAGTGAAGGGGAGAAGCCATCCCTATTCCTTACGGGGAGAAAAGTGGATTGTCCGGTTGAAAAGAATCTTGTGTATAAAGCCATGCGGCTATTTGAGGAAGAGACGGGTTTTGATCTCTTCTCAATAAACGTTATGCTGGAGAAGCATCTGCCGGATGGTGCCGGAATGGGGGGGGGAAGTGCGGATGCTTCATTCACGCTTCGGCTTTTGGCCGACTGCTATAACTTGCAAAATCCCGGTGCATGCATTGAAGAGAAAAGATTATATGAAATGGCTCTTCGCTTGGGTGCCGATTGTCCATTCTTTATTTTGAACCGTCCGGCCTACGCTGAGGGGGTAGGGGAAAAACTTGAAGAGATTCCACTCGATTTGACCGGTTGCTGGCTTGCAGTGGTTAAACCGAATATATATGTCTCCACAAAGGATGCTTTCTCAGGTGTAATTCCTAAAGCGTCGGATTTTGACCTTCGAGATATTTCGAGTTTGCCAATAACGGAATGGAGAAATGTTATAAAAAATGATTTTGAAGATTCCATTTTCCCAAAATTTCCTGCCATTGGAGAAATTAAAGAGAAGTTATATTCTTTAGGAGCCATCTATGCATCAATGAGCGGAAGCGGCAGCAGTGTCTATGCCATATTCTCCAATCCGGCTGACGCAAGAGGTGTGCTGGATGAATTTAAGGGCGATGCAACCATAGAGGGGTGTTATTTGTTAAAAATGTAAGAGCAAAGAGATATAAGAGATACGACTACAGATAGAAATTGGTTGTATTAACATTTTTTGGCAAAGAATTTGATAAGATATTATGGGAAAGAATCGACACGGACGCGGTTATTTTGGCCGTAACCGTAAAAAATATAAAAAGACTATGGAAGATATTCAGAATAAAGATAACGAACAGCAGGCGCCTGAGGCTGTTGTTGTAGATGATGTTAACCCCACTCCTGCCGAAGATCAGACAGCAGAGGAAGTTGTGGCTGAAGGAGCCGTTGAGGCCGAAGATGAAGTTGCAAAATTAAAGGAGGAATTGGCCAAGGAGAAGAAGGAATATCTTTTCCTGATGGCCGAATTTGATAACTTCCGCAAGCGCACCTTGAAGGAGAAATCGGAGCTGATCCGCAATGCCGGGGAATCGGCATTTAAGGGATTGCTTCCTATTGTGGATGATTTTGAACGTGCCCTTAAGGCAACAGAGAACAGTGAGGATGCCGGCTCGATTCGTGAGGGAATGGAGCTGATATATAAGAAGCTGAAAAAATATATGGAGCAGAATGGCGTCAAGGAAATGAATCCGGAAGAGAAGGATTTCGATGCTGACCGTCATGAAGCCATCTCTGCTGTTCCCGTTCCGGATGAAAATCTTAAAGGGAAAATTCTCGATACCGTTGAAAAAGGCTACACTATTAACGACAAGGTGCTTCGCCATGCCAAAGTAGTAGTGGGTCAATAAACGAAAGGTCGTAAAAGAAAATTGCAGAGTTATGGCAGATAAAAGAGATTACTATGAAGTGCTTGGCGTTGGAAAGAACGCTACAGCCGATGAAATAAAGAAGGCCTACCGCAAGATGGCCATAAAATATCATCCCGACAAGTTCGCTCAAAGTTCAGAGGATGAGAGAAAGGCGGCCGAAGAGAAATTCAAGGAGGCGGCCGAGGCATACGATGTGCTTAGCGATGCAGACAAAAAGGCTCGTTACGACCAGTTTGGCCATTCAATGGGACAAAGCTTCGGAGGCGGAGCCGGCGGTGGCAGCTATGGCTTCGGCGGAGGAATGTCGATGGAAGATATTTTTGCTCATTTCGGCGATATATTCGGCGATATGGGCGGCGGAAGCAGTTATGGCTTTGGCGGAGGAGGGAGTGCCCGGCCACGCCAGCATGTGAATAAAGGCACCGATCTGCGAATCACTGTCAAGGTGACGCTGAAGGATATAATGAATGGTGTCACCAAGAAGCTTAAGATTCCTAAGATGGTGGCATGTTCGCATTGCAACGGCACCGGTGCCAAAGATGGCACTGCGTTCAAGACTTGTCCGCGTTGTCATGGATCAGGATATGTCGAGACCGTGCAGCAGACCTTCATGGGAGCCATGAGAAGCACTACGGTGTGTCCGGAATGTAATGGCGAAGGGAAGATTATCTCAGAACCTTGCACATATTGCGGCGGAACAGGGGTTGAGAAGAAAGATGAGATTGTAGAATTCCACATCCCTGCCGGTGTTGAGGATGGAATGGTCCTCACAATGCGAGGCCAAGGAAATGCTCCGCGCCACGGAGGTGTTAACGGCGATTTGCTGATTAAGATTCAGGAGGAGAAGGATGCTGAGTTAATCCGTGAAGGAGACGACCTGATCTATAACCTGATGCTTGACATCCCGACAGCCGTATTAGGCGGTTCTGCTGAAGTGCCGATGGTGGAAGGGAAGGCAAGAGTAAAAATCGCCCCGGGAACTCAGCCTGGCAAAGTGCTGCGTCTGCGTGGCAAAGGTTTACCAAAATTCCAAAGCACAGCCAAGGGTGACCTGCTCGTGAATGTGATGGTTTATATGCCTGAGAATCTAAACGACACTGAACGTGCGGCAATTGAAAGCCTTAAGGATAATCCTAATGTGGTGCCTGATAAGTCAACTTCACAAAGGATATTCTCACGCTTGCGCCATATATTCAATAAGGAAAATCGTGGAGTTTAAAGGGAAGCGAGGTTTTAAATTGTTAGCATATAAATCGCATATTTGCGTGTATATCGTTAAGAAAAGTAAAAAGATAGTGAAGTCGGGAGTTTACTCCCGACTTTTTTTATTAAATTTGCGTAGAAGTTGCTAAACAGCTTCCTTATAAACGACCCACTAAACAACACCGATGAGTTACGTTCCACCGATAGATGAGAAGCAACTAGTGAAGGATCTTCAGAATCCGCGCACCGCCAAGGCGGGCTTCGACACTCTGATGCGCACATACGGCGAACAGATCTACTGGCAGATTCGGAAAATGGTCCTAAGCCATGATGATGCTAATGATCTTCTTCAGAATTGTTTCCTTAAGGCATGGAATAACCTCCATAATTTTCGGGGAGATGCAAAGCTTTCCACGTGGCTTTATAAGATAGCCGTGAACGAAACCATCAATTTCCTCAACAAGGAGCGAAGCCGGAACAATGTTTCGGCAGATGGAGATGATTCGTTCCTTCTGAATACTCTTGAGGCCGACGAATATTTTAACGGCGACGACATTCAGAAAAAGCTTCAGGCGGCAATTCTTACGTTGCCTGAGAAACAGCGTCTGGTGTTCAATATGCGATATTACGATGAAATGAAATATGAGGAGATGTCGGAGGTGCTCGGCACATCGGTCGGCGCGCTGAAGGCATCATATCATCATGCCATGAAAAAAGTGACGCAATATCTTGAAAATGAAGAAATTTAAAGATAGGCTTCATTTTTTGGCTTTTTTTATAAAGAAATAAGGAAAAAAATCCGCATCGTCCGTTAAACCATGACGGTCGCATCAAGTCAAAAAGACATTGGAATATTTAAGGAAGAGATAGAAATGGAAGAGAGGCTTACAAAAGCGTTTGGAAAAAATCCGGGATGGAACGTTCCGGAGGGATATTTCGATTCTTTCTATAAAGAGATGGGAGAAAAGCTTCCACCCTATAAAATGGCTCCGGAGTCGCCTGTCCTCAGCAAGTGGCAAAGAGTCAAGCCATATCTTTATCTGGCCGCAATGTTTGCGGGTATCTGGATGATGATGAAGGTATTTCACACTGCATCTCAAAATGCCAGCCTCAATCTTGACAATCCTCCTGAGCATATAGCTATGCTGATGGAGAGTGATCCCGACTTTGACCTTTATGCCGAGCCGGAATATCACCTTGAGGATTATGATGCATTGATTCAAAGCTATGACGATATGTCGCAGCTTGAGAAGGATATGGGGATTAAGCTGGAACCCGGTTATGAAAATCTCGATATAGAGGAATTTAAAGAGGAATAAGAGGAGCGATATCGCATCATTGGTCCTGCACCCATGGTGCGTTTTTATGCAATTATACGGATATGAAGAAACTCTACTTGATCATTGTTCTTGCTTTTCTGGCTGTTCTACCAGTGACAGCACAGGAGAGGGGGAAACTTACACCTGAAAAACGAAAGGAGTTCAGAGAATATAAGATGAAATTCCTGGCTCAAGAGATGGGCCTAAAAGAGGAGTCCAGAAAGAAATTCTTTGAGGTTTATAATCAATTGAGCGACGAACGTTATGACGTTCGGAGCGATATGCATGAGATAAACCATAAAGTGAAGGATAACACCGCCACTGATAAGGATTATGCCACACTGAACCGCCTCAAGGAGCAGGACGCGGAGATCGATAAGAAATATGATGCCAAGTTTGCTACATTCCTTACCAGCAAGGAGATCTTTAAGATGAAGGAGGCTGAAAATGTTTTTCGCCAGAAGCTGCACGAAATGAAAGCAAAGAAAGGGAAGCGCAGGTGATCTTCGCTTGCAACAAGTGATCTTCGCTTAGGAGTAAAGAAAAAAAGTATAAATGAGCTCGTAATAACCGAAATAATGAACAAAGATAATATGATAAGGAAGGTCTGCTTTATGTGGACCTTTCTGTGTTTAACAGCAATCGCCTCCTTTTCAGCAAAGAAAACGGAGAGCAGTTTTAACTCTCCTGATTTTGCATTTCCCAAGAAGGTGGCAGCCGATGCCCGGGTAGTGCTTGACCGGGCGTTAGGAAATAATGACGGAGCCACTGCCCTGCAGGCACTGATGCAGGTTGTGATTGCAGACAATCTTGTTTCGGCACAAAATGGAGCGGCAGGAGCTAAATTGATAGACTCGGTTGCTTCACGGCTGTCTCAGCCTTATTCATCGCTTGCATATCTTTTGGAGGGGCGGTTGTATCGTGATATATATATGGCGGATTCCTATCGTTATAATGGCCGCACAATCCCCTCCGAACCGGTGCCGTCAGACATTTCTGAATGGAGCCGCGATATATTCTCCAACCGCGTGTCCCAATTGGTTGACAAGGCTTTTGAATCTGATTCAGAATCCAAGAGGATGAGCATATCCACACTTAAGGGTGTGGTTACGGAAATTGATGATGCCACATCAGCAGGACTTACGGTATATGATTTTATGACGATTCAAGGGGTATTCACACTGCAGCCTTTCGCAAATGGAGAAAATGCCTTGATTCCTTTCTTCAGTCATAAAGGAGCCGGAGACAGAGCGACCGAGCGAAATGCATCATCGATTATCAAAAGACTCATTTCAGAAAACAGGGAATGGCATAACAGGCTTGGATTGACCCGGTCGGGATCCGTAATGGCCGGATACGAACTTAGCCTTGCCTCCTGGAATGATCGAAAAGAGATGCTGGAAAAGTTAATTGATGAATATAAAGAGAGTCAGTTCTGCGGAGGTTTCATAGTTGATCTAAGCAATTATTATCAGCCCTCAGATGTCAAAGGGTATGAAAAGGTTTACAGCACTGCGGCGGAATATCTAAAGAGATATCCCGATTGTCCGGAGTCATCGTCGCTTAAGTCGATGATGAAGAATATGGAGGCAGAGTGGGTGAAATGTACTCTTCCTTCACAGAATCTTCCCGGGGAAAGACTTAAAGGGACTGTGGCATTCAGGAATATTCCGGAGTTCTATATCCTTGCAATGCGTGTTGGCGATAATTTGCCGGATGGAAATGTTGCAATGTCAGATGTGATAAATAGCAAAGTTTCGGCTTATGTAAAGGTCAATTCCGATAAAGGGTCTGAAAGAAAGCCCTTCTATGAGTCTCGTGATTTCATAATGCCGGCTCTTGAGAGCGGTGTGTATGCCTTGGTTGTTTCGAGAACTCCAGATAAGTCAGGAATTATCAAGGATAATTATCAATATGCAAGAGTGCCGGTGACGCTTGTTAGCCGTATTTCTATTCTGACTGCTGCAGACTTGACCAGGAAAGCAGGTAACAACAGGTATCTCTATGTTGTGGAAGGAACAAATCAGCGTCCTGTAGAAGGAGCTAAAGTTTCATTCACACCTTCATGGAAGAACAGCAAATGGAAAAGCGTCTCCCTGATAACCGACAAGGAGGGGAAAGTGATCGTTCCGGAAGGGAGTTACAAGGTGACGGTTAAATCCGGAAAAGATATATTGAAAGATAATGTGTATGAATATGGGCGTTCTCCCGAACAGAGAGAGCACGTTAATGGAAGTCTCTTTACGGACCTCTCCATTTATCATCCCGGGGACACGGTTAGGTTTGCCGGAGTGCTTTATAAAAGTAAAGGAGAGATGCTTGATATGTTGCCGGAGCGTGAGGTCAAGGTGATTTTAAATGATGCCAACTATCAGCCAAGAGACACTGTGACATCCCGTTCAGATAAATTCGGAAGATTGACAGGAACTTTCGTTCTGCCTTCCGATGGCCTGTTGGGATCGTGGAGCATTCAAATGAACGATGGAAAAAATTATGTTTCACAGAACTACTTTGAGGTTGCGGATTATAAATCGCCGACATTCTATGTCGCAACCGATGGCTCCGAATGGGAGAAAGCTCTTGGTGAGGTAGTGACAGTGAAAGGTGTTGTAAAGAGCTATTCCGGAATGCCTGTTTCAGGTGCGGACGTAAAGTATAGCGTAAAGTATCTTCCGTGGCGTTGGGGACGCTCCTTTGATAACGGGAATGCCACTTTCGGAGGGAATGTGACAAGTTCATCTGATGGAAGCTTTATTATAGAACTTCCTACTGCCGGACTTAAGGACACTCCATATCAGATAGGTCGATTCCAGCTTAATATTACTGCTACTGATGCGGCCGGTGAAACGCAAGAAGCACAGCCTTTCATGTTCTCGCTTGGCAAAGGTTATCATATTTCGCCATCCATCCCGGGATACATAAAGATTGATAAAGGGGAGAAGCCAAATGTTACTGTTGCAGTTTATGATATGCTTGACCGCCCTGTGGCAGAAAAAATTTTCTATCGGGTGAAGGAAGCAAAAGATTCTGTGCTGATTGAAGCGGGGGAATTTGAAAGCGGTCGCTTCCCCTTTGATTTTGCCAAATTGAAATCAGGTGAATATTTTGCAGAGTTCTCCCTTGATTCTTTATTCGATGGGGGAGATAGTAAGGAAAATCGTCAGGCAGATATTTCCACTACCTCTTTTGTGGTGTGGAGAGAGAGTGACAAGGTTCCACCTGTCAGTACCCCTTTATGGTTGCCGGAAACCCAGATGGTGGTGAAACCGGAAGATATAAAAGATGGAAAAGTCAAAATAAGGGTAGGAAGTTCATATCCTGACAGCTATCTTTATGCAGAGATAGCTGATATGAAAGGTGTATATGATAGGAGATGGCTTCACGTGTCGGAAGGGATGGTAGAGATTCCCGTGAAAGCGCCGGCATCTTCAGAGAGAGTCAAGATATCACTGAGCGGGATGCACAATCTGGAAGATAAGCGCAGTTCCGTTATCTTGATTCCTGAAATTCAGATGAAAGGGCTCGATATAAAGGCTAAAAGCTTCCGCGACCGTCTTGTGCCGGGGGCACGGGAGGTATGGAAATTCCGTTTCTCGTTTGATAATAAAGAACTCACTTCGCTTCCCGTGATGGCAGTTATGACCAACAAGGCTCTTAACGCTTTAGCCCCCTTCCAGTGGATGTTTAATCCATACGGCTCCATATATTGGGCTATTCCCGGCGAACTTATGGGCAGGGCTGTTGGTACAGCAAATTGGAGCTATAGCCCGACACGTCAGGAAAATATATCTTACAGAGGTTTTGTGATGCCAGAATGGAACACTTATGGCTATTCCCTTTATGCAAGAGGTATCAGAGATTTCGGAGGCGGGAATATCCGTATCCGTGGCACACGTATGATGAAATCTGCCACCACTGAGTCGGCTGATGCTGTTGAGGAGGTTGCATTCGATACGGTGGAAGCTTTGAATGGTATGGCTGCAGGTGTGGCGGCACCTGAGGCTAAGACTGAGATGAAGATGGCTTATAAGGAAAATTCAGCTATGGCAACAGGAGCAGTGGAGAGTCCGGATGTGGAGATGGTTGCAGAGGAGGAGAGTGCTGAGGATGGCGGAGCATCTTCAGCAGAAGTCTTGCGTGAAGTGGAATGTCCGCTTGCATTCTTCATGCCTCAGCTTCTTACGGATAGTGAGGGAGTGGCAACCATAGATTTCGATGTGCCTGCTTTCAACGGCACATGGCAGCTTCAGGTGCTGGGTTACACCTCTGATATGCGAGGCGCTGTTCTGAGAAGTGATGCAGTTGCTTCCAAACCCGTGATGGTTCAGATGAATGCTCCCCGTTTTGCACGTACCGGCGACCTGCTTACAGTTAGCGCGACAATATTCAACAATACCGCTGACCCAGCCTCATTAGGAGGAAGGATCGTGATATTTAATCCTGCTACAGGAGAAACTTACACCTCGACCGATGCATCAGCAGAGGAGGTGAAAGCAATGGGATCGCGCATTATAAGTGCAGAATTCCGCGTTCCCTCCGACATTGAAATGGCCGGAATCAGGGTTTATGGAATCGGGGCTACGACTACAGATGGAGAACAGACTATAATTCCAATATATCCTTCGAGCACTCCGGTGTTAGAGAGCGAGACTTTTTATCTTTCTCCCGGGGATAGGGAGTTATCTCTTGCCATTCCTTCTGGTCATGGAGATGCGACGTTGACTTTAAATTATACGGATAATCCTGTATGGGAATGTGTCACAGCCCTTCCGGCCCTTCTCTCTCCCGATTCGGAGAATGCACTTGCACAGGCACGTGCCCTTTATGGAAATGCCATGGCATCCGGATTGCTCAGGAAATATCCAAAGCTGATGGAAGCACTCCGATTATTCTCAGATCCGGCATTTGCTTCGGATTCCACTTTGGTGTCGGCCCTTCAAAAGAATGCATCGTTGAAGATTGTTGCGCTCAACAATACTCCTTGGGTCAGGAACGCTCAATCGGAGACTCTTCGCATGGAAAGCCTATCTGAATATACAGATGAATCTAAAAGTGAGAAGGCGATTGAAGGAATATTGGAAAAGCTTGCAAGGCTGCAAAATAAGGATGGCGGCTGGAGCTGGTGTGATGGCATGTCGTCAAGCGAATGGATCACTACATCTGTGTTGCGAAATTTCGCAATGCTGATGAAGACAGGTTTCCTTCCTAAGGATGGCCGCAAGATGGCTGAGAAAGGTTTGGGCTTTGTCGATAGTCAGGCTGTTAAGGAATGGAGAAAAGTTGGATCAAAGAAATTTTCCTATCTCTCTATGCTCGACTATCTGTATATCCGTTCATTCTTCGTAGGTGTCAAAACATCAAACGACTTTGCCACTATCAAGGCAACCGCCCTTCAGAAAATAGAGAAGGAATGGAAGAATATGAGCATTTATGGCAAAGCCACTGCAGCTATTCTTTTGAAACATGAAGGCCGGGATAATGCGGCACGAACCATACTCACCTCCCTTGAACAGTATTCATCTTCTTCAAAAGAGAAAGGCGTATGGTTTGATAACTTGAATTCCGGATTTGACAGTATGGGGTCGCTCCTTACAACAGCTCAGGTTCTTGAGGCCTGGTGTGAGGTAGAACCTGCTTCGCTTATGGTTGACGGTCTGCGCCAGTGGCTTCTCTTATCCAAACAGACTCAGGATTGGGGAGGTGGAAACGGCGCCGCCGACATTGTGCAGGCAATATTGGATAGTGGAAGCGATTGGACAGTGTCCGCATCTGCGCCTGAGATTCGTATAAATGGAGAGAGGGTTGCGCCTGATAAAATTGCTGCTCTGACCGGTTCTCTCACCTTTCCTCTGATGGGACGCACGGGAGAGATAAAAATAATCAGATCCGCCACAGGTCCGGCTTGGGGTGGAATTGTCAGCCAATTCGTAGCACCGATTGAAGATGTGAAGGCCGCGTCGGTTCCGGAGCTCTCAGTGCAGAAAAATCTTTATGTCATAACCGATCATGCAGATGGCACAAGCGCTTCTTCCGTAAGCCTCAAGAAGGGTGATAGGGTAAGGGTGACGCTAACGATCAAGACGGACCGCGACTTGGAATATGTGGCTGTCACCGACAGCCGTTCGGCCGCCCTTGAGCCTGCCGAACAGACATCAGGTTATACCTCATCTGATGGAGTATGGTTCTATCGTGAAGTGAGAAACAGGTCAACCAACCTCTTTATTCCCTTCCTTTCAAAGGGGACACATATAATAACGTATGATTGTTTTGTTGATCGCGACGGAGAATATTCTCTTGGAATTGCCGAAGCTCAAAGTCAGTATGCTCCTGTGATAACAGCCCATTCCGCCGGGAAGCTTATCACAATCGGCAATGAGTGAGATCATGACTTTAAATAATAGAAACGGCTTCTCTGAAATTTTTGGAGAAGCCGTTTCTTTTGCAATTAATCAAGTGATGTTGTCAAACCTTCCTTATTAAGGATAACGTTGGGAAAAATTTGCTGCGCCTCCTTAAGGAACACCGTGTCATCCTTATATCTTGATGAATAATGTCCGGTCAGCAAAGCCTTAGCTCCGGCATCACGCGCTACCATTGCCGCTTGCCGGGCAGTGGAATGACCTCGTGGAGCGGCCTCGGCAAGATGTTGCTCTGTGTAGGTGGTTTCGTGAAATAAGAGATCAACGGGGCCGATTTTCCCTGCAAGCTCGGGCATATATGCAGTGTCGCTTATGTGTGCATAGGATAAGGAAGGGGTAGGAGGGGTGGTAAGCATGTCATTCGGAATCACCCTTCCGTCGGGCCGGATAAAATCAGCACCATCTTTTATGAATCTGATTTGCGATGTGGGCACTTGATGGAAATCGATCATATCGCGACGGATATGTCTCGGTTTCTCTTTTTCTTCAAATATGAAACCGACAGTCGGGACCCTGTGACGCAATGGAACAGTGCGGACTGTTAGTGAAGGTGTCTCAAGGATCACAGCCTCTTCGGGCTCTATAATATTAAATTCAACTTCAAAAGGGAGGTCTCCTGCAAAATAATATAAAATCTTCTGAAGCATCTTCTTTCCGTCTGCAAATGTATGCACGGCGAGTTTTCCTCCGGTGCCTCCCAATCCGAGGGTCGATACCAGCCCGGGCAAACCTAACACATGGTCTCCGTGGAGGTGAGTAAGGAAAACATGACGAAGGCGCGAAAAGCGTAACCGATGTTTCTGGAAAGCAAGCTGTGCCCCCTCGCCGCAGTCAACCATATAAAGCGTGTCGCGATGATCAACCACTGTGGAGGAGGGTTGATGTCGCAATGTCGGTTTGGCTGACCCGCAACCGAGGGTATGTATCTTGAATGTACTCATTTTTTCATTATGTAATCTAAAAGTAAAATTACAAAGAAAAGTTTAAAAATCATATAAAATAATGATTGCATAAGCCACAGATATAAGTTAATTTTGCATAATAAACCATAAACAGGACTAAATTGGCTAACTCCGCACTCATCTTTGGCGCCGTGGCTGTTGCAGGCCTATCGGATGCCCCTTCAGATTCTCTTTCAGTATATAATCTGGAAGAGCTTAATGTCGTGGCTATCAAGCAGGAAACACTTTTGCGGGAAGATGCGGTATCGGCTACGGTGATCGGCCGTTCGGAAATAGAGGAATTGGATATCAATGGCATGAAGACTGCATCGAATGTAATTCCCAATTTTTATATTCCGGATTATGGTTCGCGCATCACATCATCAATTTATGTGAGGGGGATAGGGGCGAGGATGGATCAGCCGGCTGTTGGGTTGAACGTGGATAATATTCCATATCTTAATAAAGATGCCTATGATTTTGATATTGCCGATATTGCTTCCATAGAGATGCTCCGTGGGCCTCAATCCACTCTATATGGGCGGAACACCATGGGCGGCCTCATCAATATCACCACCCTTTCGCCTATGTCATATCAGGGGTGGCGCCTTATGCTTCAAGCCGGCAGCGGCAACAGTTATAAGGGAGCTGCAGGATGGTATGGGAAAATCAATGACCGTTTGGCAACATCGGTTAATTTAAGCGGAGGCTATGTGGGCGGTTTCTTTACCAACCTTTATGACGGGAAGAAACTTGACCACGAAGCTTCTGGAGCCGCAAGATGGAAAACGCAATGGCGCGCTACCGATGACCTTTCGCTCATGAATGTTTTTTCCGCATCCCTGCTTCGGCAAGGCGGCTATCCTTATCAATTTATAGAGACGGGTGAGGTCAATTATAATGATCCGTGTTATTATCATCGGTTCACCATCAATGATGGATTAACGCTGAATTACAGGGGAAGCGGATTCTCGTTCACTTCAATAACGGCAGTGCAGCATATAAATGATGATATGACTCTCGACCAAGATTTCTTGCCATTGCCATATTTCACTCTTACGCAGAAACAGCAGGAAACTGCCGTAACAGAAGATATGGTATTTCGAGGCTCTGCCGCCGGTGGAGCATATAAATGGCTCGGAGGAGCTTTTGGATTCTATAAACATTTGGATATGCAAGCTCCGGTGACTTTCAAGGATGAAGGAATCCGGACTTTGATTGAGGACCACCGCAATAATGCAAATCCCTACTACCCGATAGAGTGGGATTCAAGAGAGTTTCCCTTATTGAGCGATTTCACCATACCCACTCGCGGAGGCGCTTTATATCACGAATCGAAATATGATGCAGGCAATTGGCATTTCACCGGCGGAATACGTTTCGATTATGAAGTGGCCACCCTTAGCTATCTGAGCCGTTGTGACACCGGATATGAAATTATGCATCTTGAGGAGGATGGAAGTCTTGTGCCATTCAATAGGGTGGATATCAATATTAATGACAGAGGGAAATTGAGTCGCCGTTATTTCAACTGGATGCCGCGTGTGAGCGTGCTTTATGACTTTTCCGGCAATGTTTCCGGCAACGTATATGGAGTGTGGTCGAAAGGGTATAAGGCTGGCGGTTTTAACACTCAGATGTTCAGCGAAGTCTTGCAAGGTCGCCTTATGGGGATAATGGGGATTGGAGGCAATCACGATGTTGATGAGATTGTGGGGTATAAGCCGGAATATAGCTGGAATTATGAGGTAGGTTCACATCTTGATTTCCTCAATGGAAGCCTCTCTGCCGATCTCTCTTTGTTCTACATCGATTGTCGTGATCAGCAGATGACCACTTTCCCAGATGGAACCACAACAGGTCGCATCATGACTAATGCCGGACGCACACGCAGCATGGGTGGGGAGGTGGCTCTGACAGGGAAGCCTTTGGACAACCTAACCTTTACAGCCACCTACGGCTATACGAATGCAAAGTTTGTTGACTACAATGATGGCAAGACGCAGTATAAGGGGAAGTTCATACCTTATGCGCCGCGAAATACAGTGTTTTTGCAAGGGCTTTGGGAGATTCCCATTCGGAATGAGTGGCCCGGAGGTATTCGCAAGATAGGGGTTGACCTCAATATGCGCGGCACAGGGAAGATATATTGGAATGAAAGCAATTCCCGCTGCCAGCCATTCTATGCCGAACTTGGAGCCACAGTCACCTTTGAGGCCCGTCATTGGGAATTGCAGATCTGGGGAGAAAACCTTACTGATACCCGGTTCGATACATTCTATTTTATGTCGATGGGAAATGAGTTTCTCCAGCGTGGCAAGCCTGTAAGGGGTGGTGCCACATTGAGATTCACATTCTGATAAACTTTTAAGTGATCAAAAGAATAAAATAACTGATAAATATATGAAAAAAATCTTCACACTTACGCTTGTAGCGGGCACGCTCATCACTACTTCATGCAGTGATAAAGAACCGGTGAATACAACCTCCGAGACTGTGGCCACTTACAATTATGTTGCCAAGGTTAACCTTGACGACCCCTCAGAACCGGTGATTAAGAAAGGATTCTATCACTTCGGATTTGATTTGATAAACGCCACTGTAAAAATCAGCACCGATATGGTTGATCTTGGCAACGACCAAGACACAGGTTTTGCAACAGAGGAGTTCAAGTTCACCACAGCGCCTGTATTTGGTTTTTCCGACGACCTTGAACGTCCGCAATACACTTATCACGGATTTGATCAGTTCCCTTGCACTGCTACAAATGGAATGCAAGTGACCGACCTTCGTTTCGAGCTTTCTCCTATATTATATATGCCGCCGGCTATAGATTATGAGAAAGATCCGACATCAGCTCTGCCTCAGCCAGATCTCAGTTATAAGGAGCGTCCCATAGGCTATGCTCCTAAGATTAGATATGTGCTCGGGAATGAATACAAGGTTTATACCTTCTGGCCCGACCTTTACTATTGCGGCGTGACTGATACGGAAGTGTTGGGCGACCCTGAAAGCGGCTTTAAGAATCAGGATGTGGGTTATCGCATCAAGTTCGACATAAACAAGAAGAAAGCTCAGGTGGTGCTCTATAACGTTCTGTTCAATCCTCAGATGCCTGTGCAGAAATATCTGATCCTTCCCGACCTTGATGTTCAATTCACTCATAACGGATTCATAATCGAAGCATCAAATGTGAATCCTCTGTATATAGAAGGAAACAAGCTCATGGAGAACCCGCGATTCCCGTTCACAACATTCAAATTTGTTGCTGAAGATAATATGGTGGAGGGTTATTGCGACTTTACAGTTGCAGGACGATTCCATGGATATTTCACCGGAAAATATATGGAGTTTGTGGTGAGATAAACGACACAATGCAAGCGTTTATGTTAAATAACATATAAAAAATCCCCCTTTTCTTAAATTTATGTAAAATTTTAGGGAGGGGGATTTTTTGTTGATTAAGAATTTTTGAGTACCTTTGCAAATATATTTGGCGGATCTTACCGTGAATAACATAAAGGATTAATCTAACTCTTTAAATATAAGGAAATATGAATCTATTGCTGGAGATAGGCAATGGTGTGCTTTCAATTACGGCGATGCTCACGGGCATAGGCCTTGTATTTGCTGCGCTTCTGATTGCCCGCTTGATTTCTCCCAGATCGTTCTCTGTCAAGAAGTCAGAGCCATACGAATGCGGTATCCCGACCAGAGGTGAATCTATGATTCAGTTCAAGGCCGGGTATTATATTTTTGCAATTCTGTTCCTGATCTTCGATGTGGAGACTGTCTTCCTTTATCCTTGGTCAGTGGTGATGCGTGGCCTTGGCCCCCAGGGAATCCTGTGTATTGCAATATTTATGTTTGTGCTGATTTTAGGCCTTGCATACGCTTGGCGGAAAGGAGCTCTTAAATGGGAATAGACAAGATTAAAAGTATGACGCGTGAGGACTTCAAGGATAACGAGTATATCGATAAGCTCGTTGAAGAACTCAACGCTACAGGTGCTAACGTGATGGTTGGCAAGATGGACGACCTTATCAACTGGGGTCGCGCCAATTCATTGTGGCCTTTGTGTTTCGGAACTTCATGCTGCGCTATCGAATTTATGAGCCTTGGCGCCGCGCGTTATGATATGGCCCGTTTCGGTTTTGAGGTGGCGCGTAATTCGCCTCGTCAGGCCGACTATATTATGGTTCAAGGAACCATCGTGCATCGCATGGCTCCTGTGATGCGTCGTCTTTATGAGCAGGTGGCCGAGCCAAAGTATGTTATTGCTTGCGGAGGTTGCGCTGTTTCCGGAGGCCCCTTCAAGAAGAGCTATTGTGTGGTGAACGGTGTTGATGAAATCCTTCCGGTTGATGTCTATATCCCGGGTTGCCCTCCGCGCCCTGAAGCTATGTTCTATGGCCTTATGCAGTTGCAAAGAAAGATAAAGGTTGAAAGATTCTTCGGCGGAGCTAACCGTAAGGAGAAGATAGAGGAGTTTTTCAAACAGCATCCGGAGGAGAAAGGACATATCGGATGATGCGTCCATAATGACGAAACTTAACTGTGAACTATAACATGAGCGATATAAAAGAGAAAATCAGCAAGGTGTGCCCTTCGGCCACTTTCGAGGAGGGTGAGAATCTCCTGGTGAACGTGCCCGAAAAGGAATGGTACGGTTTTGCAAAAAAACTCAAGGACGATAAGGAGCTTGATTTCGATGTCTTGTCGGCAGTTGTCGGCATGGATTGGAAAGACTCTATTGGAGTTATATATTATCTCACATCCACTTCTCACAATTGGGATATGATTGCCGTCAAGGTTGTTTGCGAGAACCGCGACAATGCATACATACATAGTGTCAGCGATCTTTGGAAGGTTGCAAACTTCCAGGAGAGGGAGGTGTATGATTTCTTCGGAATCAAGTTTATTAATCATCCTGATATGCGTCGTTTTTTCCTGCGCAACGATTGGGTTGGTCACCCTCTCCGCAAAGATTATGATGCTGATCCTAAACTTAATCCTATTCGCCTTGATGATGAAATCAACGAGGATGACACTTGCTCTTACGTTGAGGAGAATGGCGAGATAGTTAGAAAGCCGGGCAAAGTGTTTGGCGAAGATGATTATGTAGTCAATATAGGCCCTCAGCATCCATCAACTCATGGTGTGATGCGTTTCCGCACGTCTGTTGACGGCGAGGAGGTAAAGAAGGTAGATGTTGTATCCGGCTATATTCATCGTGGCATTGAGAAGCTCTGTGAGGATCTCACTTATCCTCAGATTCTCCATTTTACGGACCGTATGGACTATATGTCGGCTCATCAGAACCGTCACTGCCTATGCATGTGTATTGAAAAGGCTCTCGGTCTTGAGGTTCCCCGTCGTGCGCAAGTGATACGGGTAATGATGGATGAGCTGATGCGTATCTCTTCACATCTTCTTTCATTCGGATGTACGGCAATGGACCTTGGCGCAACAACCGCTTTCTTCTATGGCTTCCGCGAGCGCGAGCTCGTGCTCGATATCTTTGAGAAGACTTGTGGAGCGCGAATGTCGATGAACTATAATGTTATCGGCGGCGTGATTGCCGACCTTCATCCCGATTTCGTGAAAGATGTGAAGCATCTTATTGAAATCATGCCTTCAAGGCTGAAGGAGTATCACGATGTGTTCTCTAACAACCTTATTGCGAAGAATCGTCTTGTGGGTGTAGGTATCCTGCCTAAGAAAGATGCCATTAACTATGACATAACAGGTCCGAGCGGACGAGGCTCAAACTGGAGCTGCGACTGCCGTAAGAAACATCCATATTCCATCTATCCGGAGCTTAAATTCGAAGAGGTGCTTATGGATGGATGCGATTCATACAGCCGCTACATGGTGCGTATGAAGGAGATTGAGCAGAGCATCAAGATTCTTGATCAGCTTGTCGATAACATTCCTGAAGGTGAGATCCGTTGTCAGGTGCCTAAGATTATCAAGCTGCCTGCCGGAAGATGGTATCAGCAGGTTGAGGCAAGCCGTGGAACTTTCGGTGTTTATATCGAATCTGACGGAAACAAGAATCCATTCCGTGTGCATTTCCAGAGTCCTTGCTTCAATCTTGTCGGCGTGATGGATCTCTGTTGCACCGGCAATATGATTGCTGACCTGATCACGATTGGTGCGGCTCTCGATTTCGTTATCCCCGATATCGACCGCTAACGGTAAGTGTGTATAAACTGACGTATAATCCAAATAGAATAATTTAAACAAGATGTTTAACTTCGGACAATGGACAGCGGCCTTCAATAACTGGCTGATGGGTCTTGGCACTCCCGAATGGCTCGGAATCACGATTGAGTGTGTGCTGATTGCTGTTCTCATCCTACTCACTTATACAGTGCTTGCACTGTTCTACATTTTATATGAACGTAAGCTTTGCGCTTGGTTCCAGTGTCGTCTCGGCCCTATGCGTGTTGGTCCGTGGGGACTGCTGCAGGTGTTTGCCGATATGTTCAAGATCCTTATCAAGGAGCTTATCAGCTTGAAAGACACCGACCGTTTCCTTTTCAAGCTGGCACCCTATATCATTATCACTTCGTCGGTTGTGATGCTTGCTTGCCTCCCTTGGGGTAATGGATTGCAGATAATCAACTGGAATATTGGCATATTCTTCGTTTTGGCAGTTAGTTCGGTGGGTGTTCTTGGAATCCTTCTTGCCGGATGGGCATCAAATAATAAATATACCCTTATCGGAGCGATGCGAAGCGGTGCGCAGATGGTTAGCTACGAGCTTTCACTCGGCCTTTCCATCATTACCATCGTTGTGATGGCCGGAACAATGAACATCAATGAGCTGGTTCTCGAACAGGCCAACGGATGGTTCATTTTCAAGGGACACATTCCTGCAATCATCGCCTGTATAATCTATATCATTGCGGCAACTGCTGAGACCAACCGTGGTCCTTTCGACCTTCCGGAGGCGGAGCATGAGCTCACTGCCGGTTACCATACAGAATATTCCGGTATTCATTTCGGTTTCTTCTATCTTGCGGAGTATCTCAATCTCTTTATCGTATCGGGAATTGCTTCTCTGATGTTCCTCGGCGGCTGGATGCCATTTCATATTCCCGGCTGGGAGGGGTTCAATGCCGTTATGAACTGGATTCCTTCGATTGTATGGTTTGTTGGCAAAGCTTTCTTCATTTCGTTCGTTATAATCTGGTTCAAGTGGACTTTCCCACGCGTGCGTATCGACCAGATGCTGTCTTTCGAATGGAAATATCTAATGCCATTCTCACTCGCCAACCTTCTTCTTATGACGCTTTGTGTGGCGTTCGGCTGGCATTTCTAAATAAAGAAAAATTAAACGACTCTATAAGACTCTATAAGATATGAGCGCAAATTACGGCACAGTAACCCAGGTGATCGGACCGGTGGTCGATGTCACCTTTGAAGGCGGGAAGGAGAACATTCCCCCAATCTACACTGCCTTGAAAGTGGAACGCGACAACGGTGAGGAGCTTGTCCTTGAAGTTGAGCAGCACATCGGTGAAGACATTGTAAGATGTGTGGCCATGGAGAGCACCGATGGTGTGCGTCGCGGTGTTAAAGTTAAGAATCTCGGTCATCCGATTTCAGTTCCTACCGGCGACCAGATCAAAGGCCGTCTCCTTAACGTTCTTGGACAGCCCATCGACCTTCTCGGAAAATTGAATGATGAGAATGAGCGTCCTATCCACCAGCCTGCCCCTGCATTTGAAGATTTGGCTATTTCGCAGGAGATCCTTTATACAGGTATTAAAGTGATCGACCTCCTGGAGCCTTATTCAAAAGGTGGTAAGATCGGTCTTTTCGGTGGTGCCGGTGTAGGCAAGACCGTGCTCATTATGGAGCTTATCAACAATATTGCCAAGGGACATAACGGTTTCTCTGTGTTCACCGGTGTGGGCGAGCGTACTCGTGAGGGTAACGACCTTCTCCGCGAAATGATTGAGAGTGGCGTTATCAAATATGGCAAAAAATTTGAAGAGGGGATGGAGAAAGGGGAGTGGAACCTTGATGATGTTGACATGAAGGAACTCCAGAATTCTCAATCCACCCTTGTGTTCGGACAGATGAATGAGCCCCCGGGCGCACGTCTCCGTGTAGCGCTTTCCGGACTTACTGTTGCTGAGCAATTCCGTGATCAGGATGGCGGCGGTAAGGAAGTGCTTCTCTTTATCGATAATATCTTCCGTTTCACTCAGGCAGGTTCTGAGGTTTCAGCACTTCTTGGCCGAATGCCATCAGCTGTGGGTTATCAGCCGACGCTTTCTTCAGAGATGGGTGCGCTTCAGGAACGAATCACTTCCACGAAACAAGGAAGCATCACATCGGTGCAGGCTATCTATGTGCCTGCCGACGACTTGACCGACCCCGCACCTGCAACTACATTCTCATTCCTTGATGCCACTACCGTGTTAAGCCGTAAGATTGCCGAGCTTGGTATCTATCCCGCTGTTGACCCTCTTGACTCAACATCAAGAATCCTTGATCCCAATATCATCGGTGAGGAACATTACAATGTGGCTCAAAGCGTTAAGCAGCTTCTGCAGAAGTATAATGACCTTCAGGATATCATCGCTATCCTTGGTGTTGACGAGCTCTCCGACGAGGATAAACTCGTGGTTGCTCGCGCACGCCGCGCACAGCGTTATCTGTCACAGCCTTTCCATGTGGCTGAACAGTTCACGGGTGTTCCCGGCGTGATGGTGCCGTTGTCGGAGACTATCCGCGGCTTCAAGATGATTCTCAGTGGTGAGCTTGATGAATATCCCGAGCAGGCGTTCCTCAATGTCGGCACTATCGACGAGGCAATTGCCAAGGGTAAGAAGATGCTTGCTGAGGTTAAGTAAGATTTTAACAGATGTCGTGATGCCCCTTACAGGGCGCATGACTAATTTAATAAGAACAGAGAGTAATGACACTTGAGATTATTTCCGCACATGAGATAACGTTTAAAGGGGAGGTGGAGTCGGTGACACTGCCGGGAAAACTCGGATCGTTCACTGTGTTGCGAAACCATGCCGCTCTTATATCTGTGCTGACGGCCGGAGATGTAAACTATCTTGCGGGTGGAGAACGACACTCTATCTCAATCCGTGGCGGTATCGCCGATGTGAATAACAATGTGATTTCGGTGTGCATTTACTAAAGCAAGATAAGATGTCGAAAAGATTATCCATATTGATGTTTCTGCTGGCGATTCTCGTTGCCTCTCCTTTCCGGGGATATGCAGAAGGCGGGGATGGCCATGCTGAAGAAGAGAATCTTGATGTGAAGGAAATTATTTTCGAGCATCTTGGTGACGGCTATGGTTGGGAAGTGCCTTTCGCACATGCCTACCGCATTCCTCTCCCTGTCATTGTAAGGGCAGAAGATGGCAAATGGTTCTGCTTCTCTTCTGCATCGCTCACTAAGCTTGAGACGCATGACGGGAAGACGCATGCTGTGCCTGTAATAAAGACTATCAGTCGCGACGGGAATGACTATTCCTTTGTAATTGCACATATAAGCAGTCATAAGGATAAGGTTGTTCAGATCTTTGATCTTGACACCGCTGAAACTGACAGTGTGATGAAAGTGGCGGCGGGAATAAAAGAGCAGGGCCCGGTAAAGGGCGGATGGCCTGTTATCGACGGTTATGTATGTGTTGATGGGAAATATTATAAGGAGTATCGTCCCTACGACATATCCATAACAAAGAATGTGGCGGCTCTTTTCATCGCAACGGCAATTGTGCTGATCATAGTTATGTCGCTTGTAAGATTCTATCGCCGTCGTGGCCTTAAGGCACCCCGCAAGGGAATGGGATTTATGGAGCTTCTTGTTTCATTCGTCTATGAAGGCACTATTAAGGCTACCCTTGGTGAGAATGCCAAGAAGTTCGCACCCTATCTTCTTACGTGCTTCTTCTTTATCCTCATCATGAACCTTCTCGGACTGATTGTCATTTTCCCGGGAGGAGCAAACCTTACCGGCAACATCGCAGTCACTCTTGTCTTGGCCGTAATGACATTCATTGTCACCAACGTATTCGGAACGAAGCATTATTGGAAGGAAATTTTCTGGCCTGATGTTCCATTATGGTTGAAGTGTCCGCTTCCGATCATGCAGTTCATAGAGATATTCGGAATGTTCACCAAGCCTGCGGCTCTTTGTGTCCGTCTCTTTGCAAATATGATGGGAGGTCACATGATTGTGATCACGCTCACGCTGCTCATCTTCATCTTTGCAGTGTTCGGAACAGCTGTTGCAGGTGCAACTACAGTCGTGTCAATCCTTTTCTCTCTCTTTATGCTTGCCCTTGATGTGCTGGTAAGTTTCATTCAGGCATACGTGTTCACAACGCTTTCCACAATTTTTATCGGGATGGCAATAGAAAGGCATGACCATGAGCATGCCAAGGAACATGCAGGCACTGAGGAAGGTGAAGAGGCAATGAAAGCGGCTGAATCTGAAAAGGAGCTTCTTTCAAAGGAAGCGGCGGCTATCGACCTTAAATAAATACTATATTCCGTAGGGGTCATGACCCTGCCGGTAAAAAAGAATTTAAAACAAATAAAAATAACACATTAAAAAAACTGAATTATGTTATCTACAATTTTGGCAGAACTTTCCCTGCAACCTCTTGCAGGACTCGGAGCAGCGCTTGGCGCAGGTATCGCAGCAATCGGTGCAGGTATCGGTATCGGTAAGATTGGATCTTCAGCCATGGAGGCTATTGCACGCCAGCCTGAGGCTGCCGGTGATATCCGAAGCAACATGATCGTGATCGCGGCCCTTATCGAGGGTGTTGCCCTCTTCGCTGTGATTGTATCTGCACTCGCATTGTTCATCAAATAAATTTCCTCTCCCTGCGGAGCCTGCCGGGGGAAGATGCCGCTATTTTCCCCCGGTGAGGAAACTTAAAAACTTTTAGAGAATGGAATTATTCACGCCCGATTTTGGCTTGGTTTTCTGGATGTTCATAGCGTTCATCCTGTTGTTCCTCGTGCTTGCGAAATGGGGTTGGCCTGTGATCATCAAAAGTATGGAAAGCAGGGCCAATACCATAGACCAGGGCGTGGAGGATGCCAGGAAAGCTAAGGAACAGCTTGACAATGCGCGTAACGAGGCCAAAAAATATGTAGAAGAGGCTCAGGCAAAGCAGGCTGAGATGCTCCGTGAGGCCGCCAAGATGAAAACAGAGATCATCGAGCAGGCCAAACAGGAAGCATCAGAAGCTGCGCGCCGCGAGATGGAGGCTGCCAAGCTCTCAATCGAACAGGCACGTAAGGAGGCTGAGCTTCAATTTAGAAATGAGGTCGGCAAGTTTTCAATCGACATCGCTGAAAAGATGGTGCGCAGCCGCATGCAAAGCGATGACGCTCAGAAGCAGCTTGTCGATAAGTTGTTAGACGAAATAGAGAAAAACTGATCAGCCGATGATATCCGGATTAATACCGCACAGATATGCCAAAGCGCTTTATAAGTTTGCTCTGGAAACCAAGAGTGCCGGAAGGGTATATGAGGAGATGAAAAATGTTATTGCATCTTTTCAAAAAAATCCCGGGCTCGCTAAAGTGTTGTCGAATCCTTTTGTGGATACAGCCGATAAGGAACGGCTTCTGCTCGCGGCGGCCGGAAATGATCCGGGTGACGACTACAGGCGTTTTGTAAGGCTGATTCTCGAGCATAAGAGAGAGGAGTTCGCTTATCTGATGGCATACGCTTATCGCGATTTGTATCGCAAGGCCAATAACATTTCTCAAGTGAGAATCTCCACTGCTGTAAAGCTTGGTGATGATGAGATGAAGAAGCTTCACGATGTTGTGGAAAAGGCTTTCAGTGATACAACATTTGAATATACAGAAGAGGTTAATCCCGATCTAATAGGTGGATTCGTGATTGATGTAGATTCCACGCGAATGGATGCCTCTCTAAGTAACGAACTCGAACAATTACGTCAAAACCTTATAAGAAGCAATTAAGAAGATGCTCAATCCCAGCGAAATATCAGATGTTTTAAAACAAGAGCTCGAAAACATCAATTCAAAGGTCAAGTTTGAAGAGGTGGGTACTGTGCTTAGCGTCGGCGACGGCGTGGCTCACGTTTATGGACTGGAGAATGTAAGAAGTAATGAGCTTGTAGAATTTGAGAATGGCGCCAAGGGCGTGGCTCTCAACCTTGAGGAAAGCAACGTCGGTGTTGTGCTTCTCGACAAGGT
>CAMWXH010000027.1 GCA_947178165.1 uncultured Porphyromonadaceae bacterium
GCCGACCCTCTGCTTGTAAGGCAGATGCTCTAAACCAGCTGAGCTAAACGCCCGATTGCGATGCAAAGTTACATCTTTTTTTTAAAACACACAAAAATTTTTGCTATTTTTGTCAAAAATTTTTCCTAATAACCGGGTTATGTCAGACAATTGTGTAAAAAACATACGGATAGCGGACTTTGATTATCCGCTTCCCGACGAAAGGATTGCGCGTCACCCTTTGGCGCAACGAGACGCCTGCCGTCTCTTGGTATCACTTCCCGACGGGAAGGCGGTGCATAAAACTTTTTCCGACCTTCCACAGCTTCTCCCGGCCGATTCTTTTTTAGTATGCAACGATACTCGCGTGATAAATGCCAGGATAGCTTTCCGCAAATCCACAGGGTCGCGCATTGAGATTTTCCTTCTTGAGCCGGTTCTCCCCGAAGATTATCTGCTGATGTTCCAGACCACAGGGGCGTGCCGCTGGAGCTGCCTGGTAGGCAACCTCAAACGGTGGAAAGAGAATCCGCTGGTGAAGGAGCTGGAAATAGATGGCAGGAAAGTGACCCTTTCGGCATACCGGCATGAAGCCAGGCCGGGAAACGCCCACGTGATTGAATTTCGATGGGATGATTCCGAACTCACCTTTGCATCCATTGTAGATGCGGCCGGCTATATACCCATCCCCCCTTATCTGAAAAGGGATTCCGAAGCTTCGGATGCCGACGACTATCAGACGGTGTATGCTCGGTTCAAAGGTTCGGTAGCGGCTCCGACAGCCGGGCTTCATTTCACTCCGCGCGTGTTTGAAGAGCTCCATAAACGCAATATCACCGTCCTTCCCCTAACCCTCCATGTGGGAGCCGGAACCTTCCAGCCTGTGAAGTCGGAGGAGATCGGCGGCCACCCGATGCACACCGAGACTTTTTCGGTGACACGGGAACTCATCGGCAACCTCATAACGGCGAAAAAGGAACGCCGCAACATCACCGCTGTGGGGACAACGAGCGTCCGCACCCTTGAGTCGCTCCCCTATTTAGGAGCCGCCCTCAAGGGAGGCGACCAGACCCTGAATGTGGAGCAATGGTGGCCGTATGATGGAAATTGCCCGAATCCACCTCATGACACAGTGGAAGCTTTGGAGGCTATTGCACGATATATGGATGACCGCAATCTACCTTCCCTCACGGCGGCTACATCTATCATGATCGCTCCCGGTTTTGAGTGGAGGATTGTTGACTCGATGGTCACTAATTTTCATCAGCCCCAATCCACCCTCCTACTCCTTGTGTCATCTTTCCTCGACCGAAATTTCAATCCTGCTTCCGACAAGATGCCCCGCTGGAGAAAACTGTATGATGAAGCCCTCAGCCTTGATTACAGGTTCCTTTCATACGGCGACGCTTGCCTTCTCTTCCCCCTTAACAGTGAAGCTTCATCTATATAAAAAGTAGTCAAATAATAATCATTATCCCTATGAATGGAATACAGTTAGTTTATGACCGCAAACGTGAAGATGACATCCTCGTCACTCTCCCAACCTCCAAGAGCATGGCCGCGCGAGCACTGATTATCGGTGCGCTTGCCGGCGTGCGCCCTTCGGCTATCAGGAATCTGCCGGTTTGCACCGATACCATCGAACTCTCCTCTGCCATCAATTTGCTCCTCGACGCAATACCCTCACCCTCGATAAGGATCGAGGATTGCCATCAGGAACCGGTATGCCTTAACCTTAACCTTGGATTAGGGGGCACTTCCCTCCGCTTCTTCACGGCCTTGGCCTCCTCTCTCCCTGCAACGGAAATGGGAATAGACTGTGCGGCTCCTCTGAAAAAACGTCCCTTGGCACCGCTTTGCGAAGCGCTGAACACTGCCGGAGCAAGGATAAGCTATCTTGGTGCGCCCGGCTATCCCCCTCTTTTCATAAAGGGAACCCGTATCCCTGGAGGGAAACGCGAAATTTCAGCCACCATCAGCTCACAGTTCATTTCAGCCATGATTATGTGCGCCCCCTATTGGAAAGATGGGCTTCATCTTAAACTCACAGGCGATCATCCCGTATCGTTTCCTTACATAGACATGACGGTGAAGATGATGCAACGGGCCGGCGCAGATGTGACAATAGCCGACGACCGCAAGATGATTTCCGTAGAGAATAACCCATACATCCCGGAGTGCATAGATAGCCTCACACCTGAGGCTGACTGGAGCGCGGCAAGCTATTTCTATGAACTTGCACTTGCATTGCCTCAACGGCACATTCATATCTCATCGCTCACGGCTCCCGACAGAAGCCTGCAAGGCGACAGCAAGTGCGCGGAAATATTCAATCTGTTAGGCGTGGAGACGAAGTTCAATGAGAATGGATCGGCCGACCTGATTTGCGATATTGAAAAAAGGGATGCAGTCGCTACGCTTTCCATATCCACTCCTATTGAGTTAGACATGTCGGCCACCCCCGACCTGGTGCCTGCATTGGCCGTGGGCATGTGCCTTGCCGGGATTCGATTCAACATCACCGGCATATCCCATCTGCATCTGAAAGAGAGCGACAGGATAACTGCCTTGCAGATTGAATTGGGGAAAGTGGGCTACGGACTCGATGCAGGAGAAGATTTCCTTTCCTGGAAAGGCGTCCGCACGCCTGTAGGTGAAAACGAGGCAATAGACACCTATCACGACCACAGAATCGCGATGGCTTTTGCCGTGGCCGCGGTGAGCCTGCCATACCTATACATAAATGATCCGCAGGTGATTGAAAAATCCTTCCCCGACTATTTCAAAATCTTGAAAAAAGCGGGATTCAAATCATAAAAGAGATTAACTATCAATGGGGACGCACCTGGGGTGCGTCCCTACATTATTTCTTCATCTGGAAATGACGTGAAGCGAGACGATGACCGTCAGCAAAAACCTCAACGGTATAATCACCCGGCGTGAGGGTGGTATTGACATCCCAGTAAATGGTGACGGGAAGCTCGTCATTGGCATATTCCACGCTACGGCTTGCAGTGGCCTCCACCGAACGTCCGTCGATATTGAAGCTGCCGCCTCCGCCTAACAGCGAGCCCTCCGGAGTGAGGATGCGCATATAGAAGGTCTTCATGCCTGCGGCCGCCGTGTTATTGGGGCTAACCGTGAAATGCACGCCCAATGATTTCGCTTTGGTGATATTTTTCTCCACTTTCCCTTTCTTATTGTATGCTGAGAAGGAAACTCCGGTTATGTTCAGCATCTTGGCCCGCTGCACAGTCTGCGTGAGTTCTGCATTGTTTGCAGTGGCCTGAGTCACTTGCGTTGTCAGCTCCTGATTACGCGCCTGCTGTTGCTGCACCTCCTGCTTCAGGCCCGTATTCTCATCTCCGAGTCGCTTTATCTCCTCCAGATAATGACGCACAATCCCCTTGAGGGTTCCGATCTCAGCTTCAAGCTGTGAAATCTTGTTGCGCATTGCGGCAATATCCTTCTGGCTCTTCGCAGTCTTGGCCTTCTCGGCATTCAGCTCCTGAATCAGGCCTTCTACTTTCATTCTTGCCTGATTATATTTCTGGACCAGCGAATCGTTGTCGAGCTTGATTTCCTGGCCTTCAAACTGGCTGAACTCATTGTTAAGCTGGTTGAACTCATTGGTCAGTATGAGCTGGTCGTTCACCACAGCGAGGCTGTCGGCACGCGCCTGCGCGTCGTATGCCGCCTGTGTGCTGCCGTTGTTAGAGACGATAAGCCAAATCACAAGCCCGATGAGACATAGCAGCACCCCGGCCGCTCCAAAAATAACTATCTTCTGATTCTTATTCATAACCCTTATGATATATTTCTTTATAACCGCTTTATTTAGAATTCAAATATAAAATTTAGTTCTCTCCAACATAGCTATGAAAAAGCCATTCCTTATTCTCTTTGGTGGCTTCCAGATCTATAGTTTCAATCGATGAAAAACTGATAAGATTATTGCTATATCGAGATAAATACTCTATGTCGCTTATATTTTTAATTGTTCCATCCTTATCGATTGAACGAACCACTTCTGTTACAAAATTCAATTCAGATTCGGTGTAAAGGTATTTCAATGCAGCAAGTTTCCTATCAGAATAGCGTATGTCAATGCTACTGTCATCTATTATTATCAGACCTACGCTTATACGCTCCTTTATCTGAGGCCTTATCACTGCATATATGATACTATATTTAATTTTATACATAATCACAATCTCCTATCATTTCTAAAAAGGCATTCCAACAATTATCCTCCCAAACAGGATCAAAAAGTTGCGCAAGCTTTCTGACAACCATATCTGCAGGGACATTCCATTCCGGAGGGAGTTGGGCAATAATGCTATCGACTGAGTTTGCAGACAGGCAAACCGATTTCCTGAAATGCTTTCTTAGCTCTTCAATCATACTCTCCAATTGATCCGTAGATATCCCCTTAAATAGATGATATGCCAGATCAGACTGTAAAATTGTTTCATTCGATGTCAACAACGACAATTTAAAATCGAACGAAGCTGTATTAAATATACATCCATGATCAATTGCAATCAGATCCCGTGTACGTAGATTATAAAGGAGGTAACTATACTCCATCTCTCAGCCAATATCACGCCCACTAATTCGCATGCTAATTTGAAAGCAGAAGATGATGACCGCATATATTTGCAAACATAGCTATTTCGGTCGTTACATTCCACCAAAACAGGCTCCTCACCGGTTTGATATCTTCTCTTAATCCTATTTATGCTCGATAAGCAGGGAATATTCATAGGAATGATTAACCTTTATGTTCTTATAATCTAATTTTCACCGCTAATATAATTATAAAATGCTACATCTCCAAATAGAGAGCCTGTAGCGAGCAACTTATCTTTTAAAAAGAAAATCGGCAATTCCGGAAGGAATCACCGATTTATACTCTTTGACTTTCGTCTTGCTGTTGAAGCACTGATTATTTTGCAGAATCAGCCTTTACAGAATCAGCAACAGGAGCTGCAGAGTCAGCAACTGCAGAATCAACTACAGTCTCAGTAACTTCAGTTACCTCTACGTTTGCAGTATCGTTTGCAGAATCAGCCTCAGCTGCTTTGTTACCACCGCAAGAAACGAGTGCTACGCTGAAAAGAACAGCAAGTGAATAAACTAACTTTTTCATCTCTTTAAAATTTAAAATAATAAAACAATATTCTTTCTTTGCTATCAAAAACGGTGCAAAGGTAATATAAATTTTATTCTCCGCGAAATTTTTACCGATTTTTTATTACCCTATACGCAAAATTTAACATTTTAACATTTAATTGTTAAAATATTTGAGCGTTTTAACAATATACAAGACCGTATGATTTACTCGTTACTTAATCCTTCTTAGGGTATAAAGACAAGAAAGTGTGTCCTGAATAAGGACACACTTTCAAATGTTTTTAGAGGATAACCTTAATGGTCGTTGATCCATTGCGCAGGAGATAGATTCCGGAAGGAAGAGAGAATGAGGCGTCGCCATTAGATTCAGCTATCTTTACGCCACCGATATTCCACACTTCAACCTTGCCGGACGCATTTACCGTCCTAAGCTCGCCATCAAGAGAGTATGCGCCAAATTTCTGAGCCGAGCCAATCTCAACATCGTTTACACCAGAGAGATCGGGCAGCACATTCTTGTTTCCTATCACCACATAACCATTTGCAGGAAGGGTCACATTGCCTGTAGCAAAATCAATCACAGGATCTGTTGCTCCCCACTTGGAAAGAATCTGATAATCGGCTGCATTCTGGCTGCGGAAAGCCGCCTGAGAAGTAAGCTCAACATTCACACCGGCATTGATAAGCACATGAATCTCCTTATCTCCAAAAAATGATTTAGCATATAAGAGCTTTTTGGGGAGGGTTTTGGGGAATGTGGCCGTATTGCTGAAATCAAGGCTGTAATCAGCTTCTTCGCCAAAGAGATCGGGATTAGCAAGGCGGATATGGATAAGTTCCGAGTAACGATCTACCAGCCCCTTATTCCATTCGTTATCAAGAAGCGACCAACTAACAATCTTATTGCCCGTATCGTTGCCTCCATCCTTAGTTTTTGTGGACTGCGCATTACCCATCTCGGAGAACTGCCAGATCATGTGAGAACCGGGCACCATAAGCATCTGCGCGGCAGCACCGGCAAGGCGGTAGCAAGAGTTCTGATGATTGCCTTTCACATAATCCTCCACGCCATACATCTCCTGTTTGTAGGCAAGGCGCTCCTCGTCGTGGCTCTCAAGGTAAGAGACAATAGAACCGGCAGTGCGACTCGCTTTCTTAGCCCACATGGAATTGAGATTGCTCTTCCATCCCATGGCAAATTCACAGCCGTTATAGTTGTTATTTAACCAGTTAAGCTCGCCATCCTTTGCCATTTCGTTTTCCTCCTTGGCATCGCCAAGAAGCTCGTTGATGAAATATGCGTCGGGATTAACTTCGCGCATAGCGTCGTGGAGACGTGCCATACGGTCAACACGGCTTTGATTGAACCTGTTGGTACGGGTTTCGATGCTTCCGGAGCCGGCATAAGAATCGTTATTGCCGAGACCCTTCACGAGGTCGAACCGGAAACCGTCAACCTTATATTCGGAAAGCCAATATTTGAGCATATCATGCCACTGCTGCTGAACAAGGGGATATTCCTGTTTCCAGTCGTTAAGCACGCTATAGGCGTGAGGAGCCTCCTGGTTATAGAAAGGATTTTCCTTTATAGAATAGATCTGATACCAGGGATGAAGGCCGGCGCTCTGGTTGAACACAACATCGAGGATAACAGCAATGCCGTTCTGGTGGCATATATCGATAAACTCCTTATAGTCTTGAGCTGTACCGTAAGCTTTATCGATTGCGAAGTAGAAGTTAGGATTGTAACCCCATGAAAGGTTTCCATCGAATTCATTGATGGGGAGAAGCTCCACTGCATTGATGCCTAATGATTTCAGGTAGGGAATCTTCTCGATAGCACCGCGCACCGTACCATCACCGTTCGCTTTACCCTCAGTTCCTGTGAAGTCGCGGAAAAGAAGTTCATAAATAACAAGGTCATCTTTCGGTGCACCCTTGAAATCTTTTACCTTCCACTCATATTCGCCAAAATTATCCTGGAATACAGCTAAGCATACATTCTTAACCTTATTGGAAGGATATTCAGGAATATTGGGATAAACATCGGGGCTAATCCATTTGTCATTATTGGGGTCGAGCACAAGGCGAGCGTAGGGATCACCAACGTTCTTATAGCTTGTACCGTTGTTGACCATATAATAATATAATACAGGTTGGTTGACAGGTATTCCGCTCACGGTCTTGACGAAATAACGGAATGAGCCCTCACCGTCGGCCGGACCCTCAACATAGTCCATAACGGCATTCATCGATACCTGATAGTCGTTCCACGAACCTACAAGAAGTACGGTCTCCTTCTCAGGAGCGGCGAAGCAGAATGTCACAGTGCCGTCGGCATTACGGAATGCACCCATCGGAGGCACAGTCTGAGAAGCGGCAGGTTTTGAAGTGCCGGGAACACAATACATGGCGCTGCTGCTCACTGTCTGGCCATTGGCGGTTGCGGTGGCCACAACGTTATAATCACCCTGCTCCACGAATTTGAATTTACCTTCAGCGAATGTGGCTGACGGCACATTGGCTATCTCCTGATCGTTTACAGTGATGCGCAGATTAGCCTCTATTGTGGATTTGGCACGGAACGTAACCTCCTTGTCAGGACGCACGATGTTGGAAGCCCACGTGGAGGAGAGCTCCACTTCAAGCGCTCCCGCATCCTGGGCATTGACACCAAGGGCAAACGCCACAAGGGTCATTAAAAAAGTAAGATAATTTTTTAACATTGATTTTAAGGTTTTATAATGTTATTATTCTAATTAATCATGATGAAGCCTCATTCCGATTCATCTTCGGGAATATAAGAAATCTCCCTCATCTCCTTATACTCCTCCCAATCGGGATCGCCCTCCGCCTCTATGGCCAACGGCATTGTGTCGAGTTCTTCAAGAGCTTTATTGAACACCTTATTGAAGATGTTGAGGTTCTTGGTATAGAATATCCAGTCGCGGCGGCCATCGCCGGTATAGATTCCGGTCATATATGCCACCTTATCCTTATTGAAAGCCGCCTGAAGCGAATCGGTCGCCTTCTCCATAAGACGGGCATCAGCATCGTCAGGCATACCGTTTGGCAAACGGTTATAGTCCCAGCTGACAGTGACCCGATAGATATACTTTCCACCGGAAATAACATCATCCATATAATCACGGCCTGTGACAAGAACAGTCGCACCACTTTCGCTCTCCGTTGGAGCAGTCCACCATCTTTCCTTCATATATTGTAATCATTTCCGGCCCATAAAAGCCACATCGCCTATAAAAGCCTATACCGCCTATAAGTCCTATAAGAGCCTACCTCTCAGAGTAAATCGGCACCTCAATCACCGGAGTATCAAAATAGACCCCCGGACGGAAGCAATGCACCTTGAAGAATTTTGTCAAATCTAACTTGCGAGACACATTGATCGGATATTTCACTTGAAAAGCCTTACCTTTCTTATAGGCTATGGCCTGAAAAACCACCCTTTCCATCTGTGAAATAGTATCTTGCGTGAAAACTGCACAGTCGATTAGCTCATTAGGCGACACCTCGCCCTGATAAAGGTTCTTCCAAGCCTTCGCCTCTTCATCGCGCACCATAAGGTTGAACGACAGGAAATAATTGGAATCGTTAACGAGCACCGCGGCAATGCGTGTGCGCGAAAGGTCTTTTATATTTTCAGGCTCAAATCCCAGCACGACATTTATGTTCTCCCCTCTTGCGGTTTCAACCACAGGAAGCTCCTCCTTGGGTGCGGCCTCCTCACGGGAGGCTTTGGGATTCTCACGTGTTTTCTTTTTCCCTTCATCGAAAGCCTTCTGGTCGAACATCAACGAGGCTCCCTTCACGTCAGGCTCATGCCCGGCCGGAAGCACCACGACAAGTTCGCTGACGAGAACCGGCGTCTCAAATCCATCCTCCTCCACGTATGCTATCTTCCCTTCTATCCGGGTGATGCGTCCTCCTCCCGTGGAGTTAAGAAAGCGGACAGTGTCTCCTGTTTTTGCCATTATGCGTTATCCTCCTTTAATTCTGAGTCATATTCCTCAATATCCTTCGCCTCCCGCTTTTCGTATGCATCCACTATGCGCTGAACCAAAGGATGGCGCACAATATCCTTCTTCTCATACTCAATCATCCCTATCCCCTTCACACCCTTGAGGATGCGGAGCGCCTGGAGCAATCCGCTTTGCACAGTGCGCGGAAGGTCGATCTGAGTGGTATCGCCCGTGATGATCATCTTGCCATTCTGTCCAAGGCGAGTGAGGAACATCTTCATCTGATGACGGGTGGTGTTCTGAGCCTCGTCAAGAATTATGATTGCATCGTTCAGGGTTCGTCCGCGCATAAAAGCGAGCGGAGCAATCTGAATGGTTCCGGCCTCCATATATTCCTTCAGCTTCATCGGCGGCAACATATCTTCAAGAGCATCGTAAAGAGGCTGAAGATAAGGATCAATCTTATCCTTCATGTCGCCGGGGAGGAAACCAAGTTTCTCACCTGCCTCAACAGCCGGACGAGAAAGGATTATCTTGCGGCATTGCTTATTTTTAAGCGCGCTCACTGCCAGAGCGATAGCTATGTAGGTTTTTCCCGTTCCGGCAGGGCCAAGAGCGAAAGTGAGGTCATTTTTTGCAAAGCTCTTCACCATCTTGGTCTGGTTGGCATTGCGCGGGGCAATCGGCTTGCCGTTCTGGCCATATATTATCACCCCCTCGGCATTTACTTCCATAGGAGGCTCGCCCCTTACGATGTCGATGATGGCATCTTCAGTGAGCTTATTATATTTCGACGCATGATCCTGTATTTCACCTATCTTGCGCTCAAATTCTGCGGTTTCTCCCGGTTCCCCTATCACCTTTATCACATTCCCTCTGGCGGCCATTCGCAATTTCGGGAAGAGATTGCGGATAAGGTTTATGTTTGAATTGTTCACCCCATAAAAAGTCTGGGGATCCACACGGTCTATTATTACTATTCTTTCGTTCATCTTTTTTCCTTCTTTCCAACTATCCCTGCAAATGCCGTGCCAGCCCGGCCCAAATATATCCAATCACCGGCAAAACGACAGTGCCATCACCGTCAAAACGGCTCCTTAACCCACAGAACCTTCAAGGGAAATCTGCAGAAGTTTCTGGGCCTCGACAGCAAATTCCATCGGGAGCTTATTCATCACTTCCCGGGCATAGCCTCCGACTATGAGCGAAACGGCCTCCTCCGTCGGGATTCCCCTCTGGCGGCAATAGAACAACTGTTCCTCATTAATCTTGGAAGTGGTTGCCTCATGTTCCACAGTGGAAGTGCTGTTGCGCACATCAATCACCGGGAAAGTGTGAGCTCCGCAGAGGTCGCCCATAAGCAGAGAATCGCATTGGGTGAAGTTGCGGCATCCTTCGGCATCCTTTGCCACGCGCACAAGGCCACGGTAGCTGTTCTGCGAACGCCCTGCCGATATCCCCTTGCTCACAATTGTGGAACGTGAGTTCTTCCCTATGTGAATCATCTTCGTGCCTGTGTCGGCCTGCTGGTAATTATTGGTCACGGCCACGGAATAAAATTCCCCTACCGACTCATCCCCCTTAAGGATGCACGACGGATATTTCCAGGTTATCGCCGAACCCGTCTCCACCTGCGTCCAGGAAATCTTGGAACGGTGACCGCGACAAAGCCCACGCTTGGTGACAAAATTATAAATGCCGCCTTTCCCCTCCTTGTCGCCGGCATACCAGTTCTGGACCGTGCTGTATTTAACCTCCGCACGCTCCTCCACTATTATCTCCACAATAGCGGCATGAAGCTGGTTTTCATCTCGCATCGGAGCTGTGCAGCCCTCAAGGTAACTCACGTAGGCATCATCATCAGCCACGATAAGAGTCCTTTCAAACTGCCCTGTGCCGGAGGCATTGATACGGAAATAAGTGCTCAATTCCATCGGGCAACGAACCCCTTTAGGGATATAAACGAATGAACCGTCGGAAAAGACAGCGGAGTTGAGGGCGGCATAATAGTTGTCGCGATAGCTCACCACACTGCCCAGGTATTTCCTAACCAAATCGGGATAATCCTTCACCGCCTCTGAAAAGCTACAGAAAATCACGCCCAATTCAGCAAGCTTTTCGCGATGGGTGGTCTTCACGCTCACCGAATCCATCACGGCATCAACTGCCACACCGGCCAATTGCTTCTGCTCCTCCAATGAAATTCCGAGCTTGTTGAAGGTTTTCACCAATTCAGGGTCAACCTCATCCATGCTCTTCTTAAGCTCTTTTTTCTTCGGAGCGGCATAATAGCTTATCGCTTGGAAATCAATGGGAGGTATCTTGAGATGCGCCCAATGCGGCGGAGTGAGAGTCTGCCAATAGCGGAAGGCATCAAGCCGGAACTGAAGCAGCCATTCCGGTTCATCCTTCTTCTCGGAAATGAACCTTATCACATCTTCGTTAAGCCCGGGGGGAACTATATCTGTGTCGATATCGCTCGTGAAACCATATTTATATTCCGTGCCGGTCGCTTCCTCTATGGTGCGGGCAGAGGCAGATGCACTCTTGGGAAGGGCCGACGACATTTCATTATCTGAATTTTCCTTGCTCATTTCTTTCGATGGTATTATTCTCCGGAGAAGAGTATCTCCGTAAAAATAATACGCAAATTTAACAAAAAAAGTTTGCTTCTCAGCTACTTTACCCATTATTATTGCATCAAGGGGCTTTTTCGGGCTATAAAACCTGCCAAATTCCCTTTTTTAAGTTTGTTTAATATAAATTCCTGCTGTTAGTCGGCGTTTTTTTGCTACATTTGCAAATTAATTCTCCCCCCAGGCCGTCAATGCCATCTCTCCCGGCACAAAGGCACACGGCGGCGGGGATAGAAACCGACATCAATAATAATGGGAAAAATCATAGCGATAGCCAATCAGAAAGGTGGCGTTGGAAAAACCACCACCACCTTCAACCTCGGAGCCTGTCTTGCCAAAAACGGCAGGAAGGTGCTGCTTGTCGATGCTGACTCCCAGGCCAACACCACTTCCGGCATAGGAATGGAGCTCGAGGAGTCAGACCCAACGATATATGAATGCCTTGTCGATAATTATCCGGCTCGCGACGCAGTGATGCACACTGCCGTCAAGAACCTCGATATAATATGTTCCAACATGAATCTTGTTGGAGCGGAAGTGGAGCTGCGTTCAAGGAACGAACGCGAGAAGGTGCTTTACCGTTGCCTCGAGCCGCTGAAGAATGATTATGATTATATCCTAATCGACTGTTCCCCTTCACTGGGCATAATCACCGTCAATGCCCTCACGGCTTCCGATTCCGTGCTTATCCCCGTGCAGGCCGAATATTTCGCCCTTGAAGGGATATCGCAGCTTCTGAACACCATCCGCATCATCAAGAGCCGCCTTCGTCCGCAGCTCGAAATTGAAGGATTCCTTCTCACCATGTATGATGCGCGCCTGCGCCTTGCCAACCAGATTTATGAAGATCTGAAAGGACATTTCGGCGATATGGTCTTCTCAACGGTTATCCCCCGCAACATCAAGCTTTCGGAATCGCCGAGCCATGGCTTGCCCGTGATCCTTTACGATCCCGATAGCCGAGGCGCAATCGCCTACATGCAATTGGCCCGCGAGCTCGATTCGCGAGGACGCAAGAAGAAAAAACATTAACCCTCCACCCTATAACAATAACCCCCCACCCTATTTTGAACTATGGCTAAAAGAAATGCGCTCGGAAGAGGACTCGACTCCCTGATTTCGCTCGGCGACATACGCACCGATGGCTCTTCAGCTATCTCCGACATCGATATCAGCAGGATTTCCCCTAACCCCGACCAGCCACGCCGCTCTTTCGACGAGGAAAGCCTTGAAGAGCTTGCCACTTCCATAAGGGAACTGGGAGTGGTTCAGCCGCTCACGCTCCGGCTCTCAGACGACGGCGACTATCAGATAATTGCCGGCGAAAGGCGCTGGAGAGCGGCAAAGATTGCCGGCCTCACTTCTGTGCCGGCATACGTGCGCACGGTCTCTGATTCGGAGATGACCGAAATGGCGCTCATCGAAAACATTCAGCGCGAAGACCTCAACGCAATCGAGGTGGCCCTTGGGTTCAAGAAACTAATCGATTCTTACAACCTCACCCAGGAACGTCTCTCGGAACGCCTTGGCAAGAAGCGCGCAACCATAGCCAATCACCTCAGGCTGCTCCGCCTTCCGGCCGAGATTCAGCTCGGACTCCGCGACCGCAAGCTCGACATGGGGCACGCGCGCGCCATCCTTGCAATAGAGGATCCGAAAAACCAGTTAAAGGTATATAAGCGCATCTTGAAAGAGGGCCTTTCGGTGAGAGCTGTGGAGGAGATTGCGCGCCGCATCGCAGAGGGCGATGCCGAGGGAAAGAATGTGGCTCGCCATGCCGAAAATCCTTACAAGGATTTAGCCGGCGACCTTTCAAAATATTTCTCCACGCAAGTGAAGATTTCCAGGAATGCATCAGGCAAGGGCACCATTGCCATCCGATTCGACAACGATGACCAGCTTGCCGCGCTGGTGAAAACTTTCGAACAGTTAAATAAATGAAGACATTCGCTATCATAATGTCCCTGCTTCTTCTCTTCCCTTTCGGATACTTTTCTCCGGAAGCGAAGGCTCAGGATATGCCCGATAACGAAACGCTGACCGCTCCGTCAGATTCCACTCAATATCTTGATCTTGAAATCGGCATCCCGGCCGAGCCGACAGATACAATACAGACCATTGTTCAGGCCGAGGATTATCCCTACGGGCTTGACGGGAAGATTCCATTCAACCCTTCCCCCGAAAGGGCTATCTGGCTTTCGGCCTTATGTCCGGGATTAGGACAGATATATAATCGCCGCTATTGGAAACTCCCTATTGTTGTGGGAGGATTCATGGGGCTTGCCTACGCCACCTCCTGGAACAACAACCAGTATCAGGACTACGTTCAGGCATATCGCGATATAACCGATTCCGACCCCGACACAAAGAGCTATATGGATTTCTTTCCTCCTACCACCAACGAGGCCGATCTTGACCCCACATGGCTCACTGCCACTTTCAAGAGCAGGAAAGACTATTTCAGAAGAAACCGCGACCTTTGCATCATTTGTGTCGTGGCATTATATTTGGTGTGCATGCTCGATGCATACGTTGACGCTTCGCTTGCACACTTCGACATCTCCCCTTCACTCTCTTTAGACCTCGCCCCGACGATGATGATTGAGCGCTCCACTTCGAAGCCATCCCTCGGACTCACCTGGGCCTTTAACTTCTAACTGCAATGAATAGACTGACTTTCTTTACTAAATGCGCAGCCGTGTGCCTGACCATGGCATCCATGCTTCCGGCGCACGCCGATAAGAAAAAGAATGTGCTCGATATTAAGCAGAGCATAACCGATGAAAATATAGTGTATCCCGAGGCAAACTATGAGGCCGAGAGCCGCAAGATGCTTGAAGGATGGTATATGCAGCACTATATGGCAACCGACGACCGTTACAGCACAAAGGAGGATGTTGTCACATCCGACGACACTTATCGCCGCCGCCTCTCGGAGTTGCCAACCATTATCGATATGCCTTTCAATCAGGTGGTGAAAAGCCATATCGAACGCTACACGAAGAAAGGGCGCCCGATGGTGGCTTCGCTCTTAGGGCTGAGCAATTATTACATGCCTATCTTTGAGCAGGCTCTCGAGGAGCAAGGCCTCCCCCTCGAGCTTAAATATCTTCCCATAATCGAGTCTGCCCTCGAGCCGAACGCGGTGTCAAAGTCAGGGGCAACCGGGCTCTGGCAGTTTATGCTCATCACCGCAAAGGGGCTCAATATGGAAGTCAACTCTCTTGTTGATGAACGCCGCGACCCCTACATCTCTTCTCAACGCGCCGCAAAATTCCTTAAAGACCTTTATAACACCTACGGCGACTGGAGCCTTGTGATTGCCGCCTACAACTGCGGGCCGGGAAATGTGAACAAGGCGCTGCGTCGTGCCGGTGGCGACCCTTCCAAACTTGACTATTGGGCCATTTACAATTATCTGCCGGCTGAGACACGCGGATATGTCCCGGCTTTCATAGCGGCCAACTATGTGATGTCTTATTACACAGATCACAACATAAGCCCGGTGGTGCCGAAACGCCCGCTTGTCACCGACACGCTTCATATCGACAAGCGCGTCCATTTCAACCAGATTTCAAAAGTGCTCAATATCCCTGTAGAGGAATTACGGATGCTTAATCCGCAATTCCGCGCGGATCTTATTCCCGGAAATTCATCAAAATCATACAACCTTATCCTCCCTTCACAGCAGATGCATGCCTATATAATGAGCGAGGAGGATATATTGGCCTACGATGCTGAGAAATACGCTCGCCGCATTGATGCAGAACCGGGCAAGGTATCGGGAGCCGCTGAAGTGACAGATACATTCATTGCCGCGGCGGAGACAGAACCGGATGCTTATCAGGAGATGGCCGAAGCCCCAACGAGAAGAGTTCCTGCCGAAGTCACTTCCTCATCTTCTGCTCCGACAAAGACCCCTGCATCATCCAAAACGCTTGGCCCCACTGAAAGCAAGACAAGGACACATAAAGTTGAACCGGGCGAATCCATTGCCTCAATCTCTGCGAAGTATGGCGTTGCTCCCGAGCAATTGAAGGAGTGGAATAATCTCCGACGCAATTCCGTCCGCACAGGTCAGGTCCTCAAGATAAGCGGAGGCGAGTCGCAGGCTCGCACATCGCAGTCGGTGGCTGAGACTCCTTCGAGAAAATCAACCAATGCCTCCTCTCAGAACGAGCAGTCAAGGAGAAATGATGCCGCATCCTCGAAAAAGAAACCAACCAGTGATGAACAGCAGGCCTCTGCATCACGAAAAAACAAGGCCAATACCCCCCAGGCAGTAGCCACTGCTAAGAAAGGAACGTCAAAAGAGGCTCAGGAAGCCACTGCTGGCAAGAGGAAAGGGAAGAAAGCCAACACTGCATCAGCTCCGGCTCAGCCACAGGAACACGTGGTGAAGAGTGGAGAATCTTACGACCGCATAGCTCGCAAATATGGTGTGACAACCGAGGAATTGAAGAGAGCAAACAATGCGACGAGCGATATGATCCGTCCCGACCAGAAGCTCAAGATTCCCAAGAAAAAAGCTGAAAAGGCAACTACCTCCTCTTCGAAAGCAAAGGGAGGCGCTGCAACTTCTTCAAAGAAATCCTCTAAATCCTCTTCCTCAAAAAAGAAGTCGAAAAAGAGGTAAGCAGGAGGAAGTTTTAAATCTTCAGTTACAAAAATATGACGGTGTGTCAAATTTCACAATTTGACACACCGTCATACATTTCTCCGGATGGCGAGGGTGCTGTCAGAATGGTTCGACCGTTATGACACACCCTCAGTATCAATGACATCCCTCGCAGTTAGACCCACAATCAGAACCGCAGCCTTCGCCACAGTCGCCACCTCCGCAACCGCAACCGCACCCTGTCGGCTTAAGTTCATCGGCCGTGGCATCGCGAACAAGCTCCACTTCACCTTCATATCTCACGGTCTTGCCGGCGAAAGGATGATTGAAGTCCATCTTGATTTTGTCGCCAACTTCAAGCACGCGGCCCAGCACGCGGAATCCTTCGGCCGTCATCATTGGCAGCGATGCGCCTACGGTCACCTCATCAGCGAGCTTGCCGTCGCGCATGAAGATCTCTTTATCCAGCTCCATAAGGTATTCAGGGCTTGCCTCCCCAAAAGCGGCCGCAGGAGGGAGAGTGACTTCAAACTTATCACCGGCCTTCAGCCCGCGCATAACCTCTATAAGGCCGGGCACTATCTCATGCGATACGCCATAAACCATAAAGTCAGGACGGTCTTTCTCTGTTTCAAAAAGCAGCGAACCGTCGGCATCATCATACAGGCGATAGGAATACTCGACATATTTGCCGGCTCCTACCTTTTCATCGTTATTCTTTGTATTGCTCATTTTATTTCCAATTTTTGATTTCTATATTAATTAAGGATTCCCGGGCCTGTCATTCGGCCGGAATCTCATCATAATCTTCCTCTCCATCAGTGGCCTTGGTTTCCATAACCTCAATCTCCTCTTCGTCGCCATGCTTAAGCTCATACTGCTCCTGAGGGATAATGACGTTATAATAGAACCCTTTTGCCGATTTGTCTCTCCGGCGTTTATCAGACTCGTCGGGCTGAACCACAAGATAATCGAACCCGTCGCGCGGATATTCCACATCCACCGCTTCATATCCGAGAAGCTGCGCCACATCATATTCATGCATAGGATAAATCACATACCACGGATTCTCAACATCCTTACCGGTTCCGGTGCTCATGATGGTGCCTAAGAGATTCTCCAGGCGATATTCCCATATCTTTGCGCGCATATCCTTCTTTTTCTCCTTCAAAACGTGAACAAGAAACGACATCTGACGCAAATCGAACGGATTATCCTCTAATGCAAGGTTGGCATATTTCTCTATCGTGTCCATCTCCTGCTTGGAATGATCTTTCTTGCTGCGGAGATAGTCGGTCTTATTGGCGTATGGCGAGACACGATACGGGTCGAAGTCCTCTTGAAACATATATCCCAAATAGAAATGCCGGAATTCGTCGGGAGTCATAGTGGTGTCTTTGCGTTCATATTTCGCCATAAGCTTGGGATAATAATACTCACTCTTGGGATCAAGGGTGGAACGCTGAATCTCGTTGAGGTCCGGCTTCTCTGTCTTATATTTCTTTGTCTCCCCTTTTCTCGGCTGCCGGCTCTGTCCACAGACCGGCATCATAAGCACGCCGGCCAAAGGGAGGAGCAACGCAAACCCGATAGTGTATAATCTCTTTCTGATTTTCATAAGTCTAATCTTGTGAAGGTGATTACCGAGCTTCCTTATATAATATGCTATATAAGTGGGCGTCCGGATAACTTCCTATTTCTGTATCGCAATAAGGAGCACCAAAGCCACTCCGGCCTGCATCACAGTGACAGCCGTGGGAAATCCTTTCGCTAACAGATATTTGAAGAAATGTCCCGACCGCGGAGCTACGGCGCGCCCGTCGGGGGTGTTGGTGTATAATAGGAATCCGAGAAATATGCCTGCCACAGTGGCAAGTATCATTATCCCGTATAGCACACTTATGCTAATCTGGAACGAAGAGCCCAACAGTCCGAGCATCATGCCTGTCAATGCCCCGACAGTGATGTAGCCCCACCCTTTTGTCTGCGCCCTGACAGCGGCCGGCTGCAGATAACATGCAAACATAACCACAAGAGTCATGCACAGCCAACCTGTGAGCATCGTCATATTGATCGGCAGGAGCTGCCAGCCATTCTTCTTGGCTAAACTCAGGAGAAGGAGGGCCAGAAAGGAGGCGGCCGGAGCCGCAACCTGACGCCCGCGCAGCAGCCATAGCGACAACAGCCATAGCACGCAACTCATTATTATCAGGAAGATTGCCATTATTTTCGGGTTATATTTTTCTTAATGTAGATTCTGTTTTGACAACCTTATGTTGTCTCTCCTATTATTATAACGCGTGAAAACGTAAAAATATTGGAATCATGCATTTTCCGTTTTTTCAACGGCGTCGTCTGTTTTCTTTCCATGCAACTCCGGATAAGCTATCCTGGAGTGATAGATCGTGGCAAGACGTTTCTTGAACGTATCCTTCACCTTCTCCACATCCTTGAAACTTATCGGAGCCTCCTTGAACAATCCCTCGGCCGCCTGGCCGTCGATTATCTTGTCAACAAGCGCATTGATTGAGGCCGGAGTGTAATCTTTCAGGCTGCGTGAAGCCGCCTCGACCGCATCCGCCATCATCAGGATGGCAGTCTCTTTAGATTGGGGATTAGGGCCGGGATACTGAAACCGCGAGCGGTCCACCTTTTTATCTGGGTTCTCGTTGACAGCCGTATTGTAGAAATATCGCGCCACGCTTCGGCCATGATGTTCCGAGATGAAATCACGTATCACCTTCGGGAGCTTATATTTCGTGGCCAAGGCTAATCCTCCGGTGACATGCGATATTATCTTCTGGGCGCTCGTTTCCGGATTTAGGCCGACATGCGGATTCACTCCATGCTGGTTCTCGGTGAAGAATACCGGGCTTTCCATCTTCCCTATGTCATGATAAAGCGCTCCGGTCCTCACAAGCTGAGTGTTGGCCCCTATTGTGCGGGCCGCTTCTGCCGCAAGCGTGGATACCTGCATGGAATGCTGGAATGTGCCCGGGGCCTCCTCGGCGAGCCTTCGAAGTATCTTGTTGTTGATGTCGGAGAGCTCCACGAGTGTCACCATTGACGTGAAACCGAAGATCCGCTCCACTATCAATATAAGGATATATGTAAAGGAGAGGATAACTGCGTTGACAGTAAAAGTGCCTAACATCCTCCATTGGAAATTTGAAAGGACTCCATCGTTAATGAGAATCATGACCAGATATCCTATGGAATAAGCCAGGAAGGTGAAAAGAGCTGTGCGGAGGAGCTGTGATCTCTGCGTGAGCTGTCTGATGCTGAAAGCCGCGACAAGTCCGGCAAGAAGCTCGAGGAAAATGAACTGGAGGGGATACACAGCCACCAGCGCTGAAATCATAACCGTGGAGATGAGGGAGAAAATGGCTGTCCGCGTGTCGAAGAATATCAGTATTATCACCGGAATGGATGCAAAGGGAACAAGGTAAAGGCCATTTGCAAAATATTCAAACATCAGGACCGAAAAGACCACAAAGAGGGTGATGAATGCCGTGAGGAACACCATCTTCTTCTCGCTTCCATAAAATGGCTTCCGGTAAATGGCAAGATAGAAATAGATGAGGATAAACCATATCAATATGTAAAGCCCTTTCCCGACATAGAAATATGTATGTACCTTCGAATTTTTCTCATTCTCCTTTGCCAGACGCTCCATGTAGGTGTTGAGGTTGGTATAGATCTGAGGGGTGACTATCTCACCCCGGTCCACGATCCTCTGCCCTTTCTTTATCATTCCGAGCGCGCCCTTTGCCACAACGAATTCTTCGTCGCGAAATTTGCCGTCGGTCTCAGGATCTGAGATATAGTTTGGCAACAGGCATACATTCAGTGATTTTGCAATCTCTCCCTCAAGAGGCTTATTATGGGGCAATCCCATAATTGAATTATAAACAGAATCGATATATTCGTATGCCCTGGAAGGGGAAAGCATTTCGGAGGCAATGAGGGTCTCGGCAGTGTTGCTCCCTCTCTCATCTTTCAGCAACCTCACTTTCGGCACTTTCTGGCTGCTTATATGCTCATACGTCTTAGAGTCGATCACGCCCGTCCTATACACCTCCCGGAGCAGACGGCTTATAAGCTCAGCCTCCTGCGGCGATGCTATCCCATCGACAGATTTCCTGAACCGGTCGATATTCTGTTCGGCGCTCTCCTCGCTGAGACGCACGAACGGGATGAAGTTCTTCTCGATGCTATCCTGCATTTTCCGAGAATAGGAGGAATCAGGAAGAATCGGTATGTCATATTCGGCCGTGAGAAGCTGATAGCGCCATGGCTGATTCATCTCATAGCTATACGACTGATGGTCGTCGCGAGGAAGCACAAACAGGATCAAGGCCACTGCCCCCAAAAGCAGGGCTGTCCTTATGACATCTATTCTTTTTATCTTTATTTTCATCTTGCTTATGATAGTCTCTTCACAGATTTAACTCCGTCAATTTTTTTAAGGTTGCGGCATATACGGTCGGTTTCACGCTTTGAGGAGGTCTTGACAGTAAGGTCGCAATGGAACAGTTCTTCCCGGGCTTCAATATTAAGTCCGCGTATGTTCATTCCCAATTTGTCGGAAATCAGGCTGCATATCTCCTGGAGTATTCCGTGACAGTCAAGCCCTTCCACTTCAATCCGCGCCGGTTCATTCTCCCTGCGCCGTTCCTCTTCGGCGCGCGGCATGACCTCAGGCAGCAGCTTATCCTTACGCAACATTGCCCTGATACGGTTCTGAGCCTTGGCCGATTTGCAATACTGAAGCCATTCAGGCCGCGGGCTTTGCGATTCGGAAGTGATTATCTCTACTTGATCGCCCGAGCCGAGTCGATGGGAAAGCGGAACGAGCCGGTGGTTGATTTTCCCTGCTATGCAGTGGCGCCCCAAATGAGTGTGGATGGCAAAAGCCATGTCAAGCACAGAAGCACCGGCCGGAAGCGTGATAAGGTCACCTTTGGGAGTGAATACGTAAATCTCCGATGCGAAAAGATTTAATTTTATCGTATCGAGAAAGTCTATTGCATTGGGTTCAGGGTTGGCGAGGATATCCTTCACGGTGTTCATCCATTTGTCAAGTTCGGAATCATCCTCCTTATCCTCCACGCCGCTCTTATATTTCCAATGGGCGGCATATCCGAGCTCCGCAATCTCATCCATCTTGCGGCTCCTGATCTGAACCTCTATCCATTTCCCGTCGGGGCCCATTGCCGTGAGGTGAAGCGCACGGTAGCCGTTGGCCTTCGGGGTGCCGGTCCAGTCGCGCAGTCGGTCGGGATGGACATTGTGGCCGTCGGTGAAGAAAGTGTAAATCTCCCAGCACCGAAGGCGCTCCATGGCATCATCTTCATTTTCAAAGATAACCCTGACAGCATAGATGTCATACACCTCCTCAAAGGGTATCTTCTTTTTTATCATTTTGTTATAGATGGAATAGGCACTCTTCACCCGTGCCTTTATCTCATACTTGTAGCCGGCGGCATCAAGTTTCTTTTTCACCGGCTCAACAAATTTCTCTACTATCGCCTTGCGGTAAGCTTCGCTCTCATTCACCTTCGACGTTATTTCAGCATACGTGTCGGGATGTTCATACCGGAAGGCAAGGTCTTCGAACTCAGTCTTTATCTTGAACAGCCCGAGGCGATGAGCAAGCGGGGCATATATGTATAGCGTCTCCCCGGCTATCTTGTGCTGTTTTTCAGGCCGGAGAGAACCAAGAGTCCGCATATTGTGAAGACGGTCGGCCATCTTTATGAGGATGACGCGTATGTCGCTCGACATCGAGAGCAGCAATTTCCGGAAATTCTCAGCCTGAAGAGAGGCCCGGTCGCCGAAGATTCCGCCTGAAATCTTGGTCAGCCCTTCCACTATCGATGCTATCTTCTCCCCAAAGGAGGCCTCTATGTCTTCGCGAGTGAACTCGGTGTCTTCCACCACATCATGGAGCAACGCGGCGCAAATGGATGTTGAGCCGAGTCCGAATTCGGAGATGACAATCTTCGCAACTGCTATTGGATGCAAAATATAAGGCTCTCCGCTTCGCCTCCGCACACCCTTATGGGCGGCCTTGGCAAAACGGAAAGCACGGTCTATCTTCTCCACCTTCTTCCGGTGGTTGCTGTTGAGGTAGCATCTCAGCACATCCTGATATGCCTCCTCAATCATCTGATCCTCTTCAAGCTCTACTTGCCGCATAATCATTTAGACTCTATTTCACAAAAATAACAAATCTTCCTGACTTCGGCAAATCAAATTATCACATAGCCTTTTTGGCAGTCAGAACGCTGCCGTCGCTATATACCTTGCGTTCGATATAAATCCCTTTATCTGGATTCTTTACCTCAAGGCCATTCATGTCGTAATATTTGGTTCCGACCAACTTCAAATCGGATTCTACGGAAGAGACTCCGCTCAAGTCGCTGCGGATGAGGTAGGATTCGTATGCTTTCCCTGTGTCATCGATCAGATACATATAGGCCAGCACACCGCCTGATATAACCGACCAGTCATCGCTCACGACTGCATTGCCGGTCATAAGGAATTGCTCCACTATCTCTTCGCCTGTATCCCAGTCAAGAGCCACAAGCACATCTTTTGTGAAATTGCTCTTCAACCAGTCTCCGGCCGACGGATTAATTTCCGCAATCTTATCCTGAAGCGGAATGAATGCCTCCGCGCCCGGTTTCAGCACATACGAAAGCGGGGGCCTTATCTCGGTGTCAAGCGATGAGGGGAGTGTTGTCACACCGATAACCGAACCGTCGGGAAGCACCTGTCGGGGGATAGGATAGTGGCCGGTAGCTTCATCTTTCAGCACGGAGAGTTCACCGGTGGCCATGTCGTAGAAATAACAGGGATAGGAGATCTCAACTTCGGGCATTTCATCATCTATGCTCCCCACCAGGTCCTCTCTTTCCGCCGCCATGTAAATCCGTTTCCCCTGCGGATCCATTGCAACGCCATTCTGATAGAAGAACACCGATTCATACTGAATCTCAAATATGGCTTGATAATAGGCACGGCTCTTTTCATTATATTCCGTGGCGGCGGCATTGTAAACATCAACTGCTGCATTGAACGCCATCTTTTCATCCTCGGTCATGAAATCCTCTTTTTCAGGGTAAGGGAGCGTGTAGCCGCTTTCATAGTAGGCATCTTCGGCCTCCTGATAGGCCAAGAGCTCCTCTGCGGTCATATAGTCATCCATATTGGGAGGGGTAAGAGGAAAGTCGCCGGGATATTCCGGTATCGGACGTTTTTGAGGGTTGATAAGCGACTCGGTCGGAAGGATGTAGCTCCACTCCCCGTCGGCACCTTGAGTGAAGACTATTGGATAAACTGCATATCCTGAATTATCTTTGATCTGACCGATTATTGTCTTCCCGTCGTCGCTGATCGACACCGGATAAACATACTGCGGATCGAGTCCGGCCCAGTCTTTCTTAGGATAAGGAAGGAGATTCACGTCGCTCAATGTGCCATCGCTGTTCAGGTCCATATACATAGGCACCGACATTGTCTCGCTATTTTCTTTGGAAAAATTAGTAACGAAGCCAACTATTCTCTTTCCATCGCCGGTGATTGCGTTGAAGTCGCATTTCGGATATTGGGCAGAGAGATATTGCAGATCAAGCATTTTGCCATCTTTCCAAATGACCGGTTCATCATCCAGGGTGGAGCCTACAATAATCGAGCCGTCAGCGGTGATGCATTTACCGGCTCCAAGGTCAAAGACATCCAGTATCTCTATCTCTCCGGTAGCGACATCACATTTCACCACGTTTTCATCTGTCTGGCTGAGGATTATAGCTCCGTTTGCTGAAATCTTGCAGGAGTAAAACTCCGGCAATATTTCGGGAGTGAAGTTCTGAGCGTATGCAATGGTTGGAGCACCTGCCAGAACGCCTAAAAGTAAAAGTTTTTTCATCTGTATGTTTTTAACTGTAAGAAATGTAATAAGGTTAGCATAAAATCACTTCCTTAGAAGCAACTTCCACTTATTTAAAGAGGGTAAATATTAAAAAAGTTGTTAAGGATCCTTGATCCTTAACAACTTTAAGGTTCTATTCTTGTCGGTTCTTATTTCACAACTGCTTTTGCAGTCTTAACAGTTCCGTCGGAATATGTGGTGCGGACAATGTAAATGCCATTGGCCGGTTCTTTAACCTCAACACCGCTGATGTCATAGAATTTTCTTGCCACAACATCTGCATCGCCGGCAACTTCTGTCACACCGCTATAATAAGGATTAGTCACAGCAACTTTCTTTGCATTGGCAATTTCCTTAGTCTGGTTGTCAACTATGAAGGCGATGAGATTGAATTCTTTGGCTGAGACAGTTTTTGTGGGGAATGAAGTAGAGTAATTATAGGTTTCTCCAGCCTTGAATGCAGTCGGAAGGCTATTGGTGAATCCGGTGAATCCGCCTGCAAGGTAACGGGCCACTTCATTATAGTAAGTATCTTTCGCCGGGTTTGCTTTATTTTCCCAGCCTCCCATTTCGCCAAGTCTTCCTCCGGCATAATTATTTGCCTGATCGTACGGGCCCATGCCATCTTGCGTGAGATAGAAAGCGAGGCGATAACGGTCTAATGTATTCTCAATGTCGAAGCCGGATTTTACAACTACATCCACTTTTATGTTGCCATCTTCATCTACAACACCCTCAACTGAATCAAAGCCTATATGGGCAGGCAATGTGCCGTATGACATGGCGTATGCATCAATCTCTGCGTTTTCTATATATTCGAGAGTGTAAACGCGGTTAATCACAGCAGAAGGATATCCCTTGAAGAGTTTGTTCAACACGGCATTTACTGTAGGCGTTGACATCTGATCACCTGAATGTAGCGCGGCTCCGGCAAAAAGTTCAGGATATTCCTCAGCGGCATAATCCATCATCACAATTCCGCGGGGACAATATCCGCACCATGTGCCTGTTCCTTCCTCTATCAGGTTGACACGCGGGAATACTTTATCTTTTGACCAACATTCAATTGCTCCCTCAATTGTGTTGCGCAACGAGACATTAGGCTCGCCATTAACCTTTGTGATCTCGAACTTCATATTCACTGCATCAGCTTCCTGATCGCACTGAAGCGGGAGAGCTACGATAGTGGGTTCGTTATATGTGAGAGGCGCGGGAAGCTCAACAAGATGCGTATTTGGCGCGCTCTCTCCTATTGTGCTGACAATTTCCAGAGTCGTTGTTGAAACTCCATTACCCTGAATGAGGAATTGATAAGTGAATTCCTTGCCCAGTTCTGCAAACATCGGGCCGCTCATATCAAAAATGGAAGCTCCATTCTTTGGATAATTCTCGCCTACGATGGTGCATCCCATACAGATGGTGCCATAAATCGAAGCAAATGCATCAAGCCATTCAGCCGAATTTTCCGAACCATTCTTCTTCTTGCCAACCAAAGCTCCATACTCTACAGAAGTAGGCATCTCATCTACAGGTATATAATATGCCTGGCTATTAGGAACGGCAAATTTATATCCGAGAATCAACGGCTTGTTTGCCTCTATCTTTATAGGATTATCGAGCTTAACGCTATATTCCGTGAAAGCATCCCCTCCAAGCGTAGCATCCTGAAGGTAAGTGAGCTTATCTTTGGTTTCAGCTGTGAAAATCGTCACATTTTTCACCAAGTTGATATAGCGGCCATTCTGAACGTAGGCACCCGTGGTGATATTCAGGCTCGTAACTTCATCACCGGCATAGAGATTGGCTGTCTCCGCAGGAATTTCAAATGCAAGATAAACCGTATCTGCTTTTGCAACACCTGTAAGATTATACGCCGAGCTCAACGGACCGGAATATGAAAAATCAACCGACTCCGGAACATCTGAACGAGTCGATGAAACCTTGTTGCTTGCTTTTAATTTTAGAGCATTTGTCCTGGCATTGAAGCTGCGAGGGCTATCGCTTTTCTTCAACGCCTCCACACCAAATGAAAACGCGGGCACCGCAGTGATTATGGCAAGTGCCGCCGGGAGTAGTTTCTTCATCATAAGCTTTATGTTAGGAATTTTTCTTTTGTTATTTAAGCTTGTTTTCACCCACAAAATTAGCATTATTTTCTTATCTGCAAACTATTTTTCCATATTTTTTGAATATTTTATTGCATATTTCTTTCTGCCGCACAATCATATTACAACTTATTACACTCTAATTAACCTATTTTAACATTTTCTTTTTTGCATAATTTATATCACAAATATTATTTTTGCATATCAAAGTTAAACTTTGGCGTGAGAATCAAATCTTATTTTCAAAATAAATTAAAAATTTTCGAAATATGAAACGAATCGCATCTCTCATTCTCTCTCTTATCGCATTGGTTGCAGTTGCAATTCCTGCTTCCGCCCAGTTCCCATCAGTACAGCTGAAGACCCTTGACGGGGCTCCCGTTGATGCGGCCACTCTCTCTAACGATGGCAAGCCATTCGTTGTAAGCTTCTTCGCGACATGGTGCAAACCTTGTCTTCGTGAATTGAAGGCTATTTCTGAGGTTTATCCCGACTGGCAGGATGAAACCGGCATGAAACTTATCGCCATCTCTATCGATGAGGCTCAGAACGCAGGAAAAGTTCGCCCTCTCGCCGACGCTCTCGGATGGGAATATGAAGTGCTTCTCGACACTAACTCTGAACTGAAAGCCGCTATGGGAATACAGTCGGTGCCCCACCTCTTTATTATCGACGGCAATGGCAAGATTGTAGAGAACCGTTCAGGCTATACTGAAGGCTCCGAAGAGCACATCATCGAAAAGATTCGCGAACTAACAAAATAATCCATCCCCAATATCTGACACCATGAGCGCAACCCCACGCTTCCTCCTCCCCATAGCACTGACAGCATTGGCTGCCGGTGCCTTTACTGCTTCAGCCGACGACAAGGTGCAGGTCCACGGATCTGTGCAGGCAAATGCTTACATTCCTGACGATCCCGATGATCCCGAGTATCAGCTCAACGACAAGAAACACTTCCTTTTCAATACTTATGCCGACGTTGGCTTGGTAAGCAAATATGTGGATGCCGGCTTGCGTTTTGAGTTTGCCAAATGGCCGCTCCCGCAATATCAGAAAATGGATGGCTACGCCGGCTGGGGTGTTCCTAACGTATATGTAAAGGGAAAATGGAAAGGGCTGGAGCTTACTGCCGGTGATTTTTATGACCAGTTCGGTTCGGGATTTATTTTGCGAACCTACGAGGATCGTGCGCTCGGTATCGATAACTCTCTGCGCGGAGGTCGCTTGAAAGTAAACAGCATCAACGGTCTCCGACTGACTCTCCTTGGCGGTGTGCAGCGAAACTACTGGAAATGGAACCGCCACACTCAAGTGTATGGCGCCAATGCCGAGGTTTATATGCAAGACTATTTCAAAGGGATTGCCGACCGAGGGGCAAACTGGATGATCGGTGGATCATACGTGCTTCTGAATGAGCAGAAGGATGAGATTGCCCTTCCGGGAACAGACCTTGCTCTCAATCTGCCGAAAACAGTCAATGCCTTTGATGTCCGCTCTCAGTTCTCAAAAGGAGCTTTCAATGTGACGGGGGAATTTGCATGGAAAGGTCAGGATCCTGAGAAAATAAACTCTTATATATATAGGCCGGGAACGGTTTATATGCTGGCCGGTTCATACTCAAAGACCGGCTTGAGTGCCACATTGCAGGTGAAACGAAGCGAGAACATGGGATTCCATTCCGATCGTATGCTCACTGAGTCAACGATGATAAACCATTTCCCTCCTTTCGCTTACCAGCACACTTACGCTCTCGCCACCCTTTACCCATACGCAACCCTCGATTATAAGGGTGAATGGGCCCTGCAAGGATCATTTGCATACAATTTTAAGCGTAAAACTCCGTTAGGAGGTAAGTACGGCACTAAACTTTTTGCCAATATCAGCTACATATCAGGGCTACAATATGGAAACGATCCCGACTCTCCTATTGGAAACCTTTGGGGAACTGACGGACCATCCACATCTTTCTTCAAATTCGGAGAACTCTACTATTTTGACTTCAATCTCCAGATAGAAAAGAAGATTACGTCCGCTTTCCAGCTGACCTTCATGTATATGAATCAGATTTACAATCCTCGCGCACAGGCCACTACTGCCGAATATGGAGAGGAGAATATAAAGAGCAACATCTTCTCTTTAGACGGCAAATATAAAATAAATAAGAAGTTCAACCTGCGCGCAGAGCTTCAGTATCTCACCACCCGCCAGGATCATGGCGACTGGGCATTCGGCCTTGTAGAGTTCACATACGTGCCTTGGGTCACTTTAAGCGTGAGCGATAAATGGAACTGCGGCGGAGGTGAAGGTCATTTCTATCAGGTTGGCCTGACAGGAAATTACAAGTCCAACCGTTTGATGATCAGCTATGGCAAGACTCGCGAAGGCTTCGACTGCTCCGGCGGTGTATGCCGAATGGTGCCGGCAACCAAAGGCGTGAAAATTGATTATAACTACTACTTTTAATTCTTATTTTGATGAAAAACAACACATTCTTTAGAAATTCAATTTTGGGTGCCTCCGCAATCCTTCTCTCCTCGGCGATGGTTTCCTGCGACGATATAGCTTCCGACGACCGCTATTTCGAGGTTGAGGATATAACTCCGGTCCGCACTATTCTTATAGAGGACTATACCGGGCAACTTTGCCTGAATTGCCCCAACGCCCATGAGGTGATGGAGTCGCTTGAGGAGAAATATGGCGAAAATGTGGTGCCGGTAAGCATCCACGCCAGCGGTTCATTGGCTCTCAATCGTCGCGTAACTAATTTCGAAAGCGGACGCGTAGGCCTTGGTACACCGGAAGGAGCATATTATTATGGACAGATTGGATCTCCCGCGCTCCCATACGGCATAATAAATGGCAGCTACACCGGTCAGTTTGATACATGGACCTCTAACGCTAAAATACAGCTCACCCTCCCCTCCTCCCTTCAGATTGGCATCAATCCAGTAGCAGACATCGCCTCCAATGAAGTCAAGATTGATGTTGAGCTGATGCCGGAAAAGGATATGGAAGGTCAGCTTATGGTCTGGATAATTGAGAACGGCATTGTGGCTCAACAGCTCATGCCCGATAAGACTACCAATAAGGAATATGTTCATAATAATGTATTTCGCGCAGCCGTGAACGGACAAGACGGAGAGACGGTGAAACTTGTAAAAGACCAGAGTCACCATTCATCCTATACCATAGAGATTCGCGACAACAAGGAAGAGAAATGGAATCCCGACAATCTCTATGTCGTAGCTTTCCTCAAGACCTCTTCCGGCGTAGAGCAGGTAAAGAAAGCAAAAGTCAACGTATGATGATTGCACGAGCAATCTGATTCTATAAAGCAGGCTTCGATTTCCATCGAAGCCTGTGTTTTATAGATACCCATTTATTTACACCTTTTTTACAATTTATTTATA
>CAMWXH010000028.1 GCA_947178165.1 uncultured Porphyromonadaceae bacterium
CAACTCCTACATGCTCGAGCAGATAGCCATTACGCCACCGCCAAGCAACAAGGGTAAGTTTGTGAAGATTAAGTATATCACGATGCTCAAGGATTCGATAATTCCGACCTTCATATTCTTCTGCAATCTTCCGCAATGGGTAAAGGAGCCCTACCGCCGGTTCCTTGAGAACAAGATTCGCGAAAAATGGGATTTCCACGGAACCCCCATCTCCATCTTCATGAGAGACAAGTAAAGAGACCTGCCAAGGGAATAAAAATAGAGCAGCGTTGCCGTGTGGCAACGCTGCTCTATTTTACAACCTATCTCACAACTTAAATCGCCACAAACTCGCGTTTTCCCACCGTGTCGGGATTTTCCACGTTGTTAATTTCAACCGACATTAATATCACCTCATTAGGCGTAAGGCCTAATTGCTCGGCACGCGAACCAAAAAGGGCATCGGCCGTGGTGGCATATTGTGCCGAGCCTCCCTTACGCATACGGGTGTAAACCCGTATCATCACTTCCGACATCGTAGGGCCCCCGACCGTGAGCTGTTGGGAAGCCGGCATCTCCAAGTTGCGTCCGCTTTCAAGAATATAATTTAGCGTGGCAAACACAATATCGCCTCGGCGTATGAGTCGCCCGCTCCCAAGATTGGCATCTGTCACATACAAATCATTACTGAGCTTTTTCATTTTCAACCGCTGCGCCTCCTGAGAGAGGGAAAGATGCATATCCCTTACCATCTGCTCCCTCTTTTTTAAGTCAAGCTTATCCACCACAGTCTGGAACTCCCTTAACACCATCATTTCATTAGGCAACGTATCGCTCTGCAAGGCGTATGCAATGCTCTGATAGAGCAGGTCGCGGTTAAGGTCAATCCCATACATCCGGTTATAACTGTAGAGGGCGAGCGCCAGCTCAACACCATCCTTAAGGCCCCGGTTATAGGTATCATTCACCTCCGCCACAGCGTTCAAGCCATCTTTAAGTCCCTTTAAATAGCGTTCGCGCTCACGCGAAGTTCCAAGAACCGTGTCCTTCTCCGCGGCCTTCAGGTATTGGCCTCCTTCAATCAAGCCATAATAGTATATCAAGGAATCTGAAAGCGAGGGCTGCCCTAAATTTCCTAATGGAGAAGGCTTCTCCTTTCCACATCCCGTCAGAAAGATGGCCGACAGCAATATTCCGCATATCCCTTTCTTCATTTCTCACCAAGCTCCAAAATTAAGTTCATTCTGCAGGGGTATCCACAATTGAGCCGCTTCCCTCGGTGCTGCTATCGGCCGGAGCATCATAGGCATCCTCCTGCCCCACAACAACCTCGATTGTCTCGCCCGTTGGTTCCATGTTATCCATCGTGCGGCCTTTGCACGATCCCAGGCTTATAAGCATAGCGACCGCTACGACAAAAGCCGTGGCGGTCGCCTTATTCTGATATTTTTTCATTAACCAATAAAGAATTAATCTTCAGGATTAACCTGAATAAGCTCTACTTCAAACACAAGATCCTGATTAGGTCCGATCTGAGGGCCTGCGCCGTTAGGACCGTATGCCAATGCACTCGGAATATAGAACACCGTCTTTCCACCCTCCTGCATCAACTGAAGTCCCTCTGTCCAACCGGGGATGACTCCATTCAAGGGGAAAGTGATAGGCTCGCCGCGCTCTACCGAACTGTCGAACACGGTTCCATTAGGAAGCGTACCGGTGTAATGCACCTTCACGGCATCCGTCTTGAGAGGCTTCTTCCCTTCCCCTTTCTTCAGCACCATATAGCGGAGGCCTGAAGGAGTGGTATAGACCGTTGTATCGGCTAAAAGCTTCTCTTTCCCTTTGAGCGCCTTGAACACTGAATCTGAAGTGGCAAGCTGACGCTCGGTCAGGACAGGAGCCTCTGCATATTCAGCATCGGCATCAACAACTGCCGCAGTGTCGGCCTTCTCCTTATTGCCCTCTGACTTACAGCTGGACAGGCCAAGCGCTCCCAAAAGAATGGCACCAAGTGCCAGATACTTTGCTTTCATATCGTTTATTTCTTGTTAACCTTGATAAGTTCAACTTCGAAAATCAATGTTGAATGAGGGGGAATAACCTGAGGAACACCCTGAGCGCCGTATGCCAGGTCACTCGGGATGAAGAATGTGTATTTCGCACCCTCCTTCATGAGCTGAACACCCTCGGTCCAACCCGGGATCACGCGATTCAAGGGGAATGTTGCGGGCTCGCCACGGTTAACAGAGCTATCGAATACGGTGCCGTCAAGAAGTTTACCGGTGTAATGAACGGTCACTTCATCCTCGGCTGTAGGCTGCGCGCCCTCGCCCTCTTTTTCAACTACATATTGCAAACCGCTGGCAGTTTCCTTAACGTCAGCGTTCTTCTTGTTCTCTTCAAGGAACTTGACTCCGGCCTCGCGTGCGGCTGCTTCTGCCTTCTTTGCAAGGTCTTCCAGATATTCATTGATAAGCTTCTGTGCCTCCTCGATAGGCATTTCAGGAGTGCCTCCGTCAAAAGCAACTTTCACGCCATCCTTGAAACTTTCTGAATTGAGTTCTTTAACACCCATTGCCTGCAACTGCTTGCCCATGGCAAGACCCCAGGCATAACTTAATTTATCCATTGTCTTTATATTTTTAGTAATTTCTATATTTATCTCCTTTTTTCATTCTGTAATTATAACAATTATCCTCCCCTTTTCTCCCTAAAATTCCCGGATTACTTTGCAAATTTAAACATTATTGACAATTATTCCATATTTTATTACAATTTCCTTTTCACTTACCTCTTATCCAATTGAATTTACTTTAATCTATCTATATATCCATATCAATTTGATTTTCTTAAATAATATCACTATTTTTGCCGTTAAGTAACTAATTAATGGCCGTAAAAAATAATATAGCGGTCTCAAAATAACATGCATGAGGGATTTATATATCCTTCCTTCAAATAACAACTAACTTATGAAACATATAATCAGCATCATTGCGTCCACATTGGCATTTCTCCCTCTCTCTGCCTACGCATTCAGCACCGACTTCACATCGGGACTTCCGGATGGGATGGTCATGGCCGACCACTCCAAAACCGATATCGTAAGCTCGGCTTTCAGCAAATACACTAAAGCGGGAAATGGATGGTATCTTGAAGCCGCTCCCGATGAAATCACGCTCAGCAGGAATGGCATTCCGGCCTTGCTCAGCATAAGCTATCGCCAAGATGACGAGCCTACCGATAACTGGATCATAACCCCTGCGGAAAAAGTCAATGAAGGCACTCTGCTCACCTGGACTGCAAAATCCATTCATCACGGGCTGCCCGAGAGTTATGATATTTTGATCTCGGACACAGGAGATGCCGACCCATCCGCATTCCGGCTGATAGAATCGGTTAAAGATGAAAAAAGCGTCTTCACTCGCCATGCCATTGCCTTAGGGACTATGCCTGAGCTCTTGGGCAAAGAGGTGAGAGTGGCTATCGCCCATCGCACTCATCAAGGCTTTATGCTTGCCATCAGCCGTATTGCCATAGAGGATCCCGCCAAGGGAGATGTGTGGTGTTCCGGCGTGGACTGTCATTATTTTGGAGCTGATGACATAAATCCCGAACTTACCTTCACCCTTAACAACCATGGAGCAGACGCGGAGATAAAAGAGATCACTCTCATCACTCCGGAGGGGGAATATAAAGGGGAAGATGTCAAAGTTGGCAAACTGGGAGAAGCCACCGCCACAATCTCACTTTCAGGCCTTGAAGTGGGCGATGCTTATTTCTATGAACTAAAAGGGAGGGTCAACGGAGCCGAAATAACCTTATTTAAGGATTTCGTGAACCGTTCATATTTCAAACGCAAGATGCTGGTCGAGAAATATACAGGCACGTGGTGCAATGCTTGCCCCAAAGTCTGTTTCCAAGCTGAACGAGCAATCTCCTTGCTCGGAAATGAGTTGATTTATGTCGAGCCGCATTATGGCGTTTCGCTCGGAGATATTCTCGGGGCTGATGGTTATTGCGACAATATGCCCAATGCCGTGTGCGCGGATTTTCCGGCATTATGGTTCAACCGCTTCAAGGAACATCCAAACTACACTCCTGCCAACCTTGATGCATATAATAAATCTGTTCTGACTCCATGCAAAGCGAATGTCAAGATAACAGAGGCTCAAATGGACGATGAGTGCATCACAGTTCGCGCATCCTACACTTTTGCCGAAGACATTGACAATTCTTCCGGCCTTATCCGCCCCGGATTCACCCTAATCGAAAACCACGTGCCATTCACCAAAGGGGGTCAACAGGGAAGCACTGCCAACAACGGACTCTATTTCGGGGCCTACCATTTCATGAGTTCTCCCATCGACAAGCATTTCATGATTAACGACGGCGTGGTCCGTGGGAGCGCTACCGGTTCATGCGGCGAACCAGACCTTTTCCCATCCATAATAGAAGCTGGGAAAGAATATGAGATTTCTCATTCCATAACTCGCCCTGCCAACATATATGATCCCCGGAATTGTGAAATAGTGGCGACCGCCGTTGACGGAACATCAAAAACTTTCGAGGTACTTAATGCCGACAAACGCTCACTGTCAAATTCTTCCGGAGTCTCGGATTATATGAATACTGGTTCATCGGAAATTGACAGCCATATCTCTCTGACAGCCTCAGCCGGGATTATCACGGTCAACTGGAACACGCCACAGAAATATTCTGTAACCGTTTTCTCAATCGACGGGCGGCTTATCGCCTCGCGGCGTGGGATCGCAAATTCAGTAGAAATGAGTGCCGATGGCTATAAAGGTGCCGTGTTAGTGAATATTATCCTTAACGAAAAGGCCAAGACCTTCAAAGTGCTTCTCTGATTATATCAGATGCAGCCTTAACCATTACGCATTTTATATTCTGATGGAGTCATCCCCATTACTTTCCTGAAAGCCGCCACAAAGCTTGTGGTGGTTCTGAATCCCAGCTCCTGATGAATAGCCTTGATTGTGAGATGCCCGAAATTCTCCTTATCAACAAGCCTTAGGCATGCCTCGCGTATCCTGTATTCATTCAGGTAAGTTTTGAAAGTCTTGCCGCACATATCGTTTATGACCTTTGAAACATACTTCGTATTCGAATTGACGGCCTTTGCAAGCATAGCCAGATTGAAGTCCTCTCGGCTTATAAGGGCTACGTTCTCCATCACAAGATTAATCTTTTCAAGAAGTGTCTTCTGTTGCTCAAGAGTCAACATCGGAGCCGCCGGCACTTCTTTTTCCTTATCTTCCTTTTCACTGGCATTGCTGTTATCCTCGCTCTCTTTATTCGTTGAAGCAGCCACCCTTTCTTCAGGCTTTTGCTTATCTTGACCCATCGTTTTCAGCCCAGCCGCCGAATCATCAGACGCAGCCGCCATTATTATTTCCCTTGAATCGAGCAGATGCTTCTGACGGCGCGCAAGCTTATGAAGGGCAATTGCACCGAATGTCACTATCCCCAACAACACAATAACGATGCATATAAGTAAATAAGACTCATTAAACCGATTATCTTGAAATCTTGAATTCTGATGCAATTCATATTCGTTCAGCCTTCGGTCGGCAGGTTCGACCTCCAGCCCTTCATACATTGAATCGCTCAAGCTTTTATATCGATCCTTATACTTTTTCGCATTAACGCTGTCACCGGTCTGTTTATAAGCCATGTATAGCACCCCCAATGCAGCCATCTCCTGCACACGGTCGCCACCCTCTTTTATTTTTTTCAGTCCCTGATGGTAAGTTTCAAGAGCCTCTTTGTACCTCTTGGTCTTGTAAAGGATGTCGCCTATAGCAAGAATGACACCCCCCACCAAATCAGGATCTAAATTATTCTCCTCTCCATAAGCACGTGCCTTATACAGATAATGCAAAGCCGACACTGCATCATTCTCCAGATAAAAGACATTAGCCCGATTATACATTGCATAGAACTTTGAAAAGGGGTCATCGTCAGAGATGTGCGACTCCTGAATTTCCAGCCATTTGCGTGCCTCCTTGGCATCCCCTTTTTGCACATATTTTTCACCCAGGCATCCCGCAAATTTGGATAACAATATCTTGTTGTTTTGCTCCTTGGCCAAAGCATACCCCCTCTTATAATACTCAAATGCATCATCCCAACTCCCGGTCTGGTCACACAAAGTGCCAAGATTGCCGATGCAAATAGCTTCTGCCACTTGATCCTTATCCTTTACGGCAAGTTCAAGTGCCTGCTCAAACATGGCACGAGCCTCAGAAAGCTTATTGGAGCTCATATATGCGCGTGCATCCTCTATCTTCTGCCACAAGGGCGACAGCGATTCCTGAGGACTCGCACCCGCCATAGGAGCAAAACAAAGAAGAACAGTTATAACAATCACGAATTTCCTTAAATATGGATACGATGTGACAGCTGACATATTTTAGGTTATTTGGAATTATTCCTTACAAAATTACAAATTTTAAAGCCATTTAATCTTTCATTGCTATGCCGCATCCCCTTCATTCACCCATTATTAATTCCATTTTCCGCGAAAACGAAGTAAATACGCCCACAAAAATTAGGAATGGGGTATGGATAGACTTAATTTTGTTGTCATCGAACATTAAATTATTTTTTCACCTAAACTTTACGCGAATGAGCAAAAGACTAACATTGATTGCTTGCCTTGCACTCCTTGGAGGAACCTTAACGGGTAGCCGAGCGGCCACTCCACCCGGAAACGCAGGTGCGCCAAGAAGCGGTTCTCCACAAAAGGTGGCGTCGGCAGCTCTCCCTTATTACAATGATTTCAATGAAAGGGAGTCAACGCTTGACGGCTGGACCTTTGTAAACACCAATCCCAACTTCACCTGGTTTTGGAGCGAATACAGTGGCTTTGAATCCACTCCTTGCTTAAGTATGTCGCAACGGAACCCCAAAGGAGAAGATACTCCCTCCGATAACTGGGTCTTCACCCCCGCCTTTGAGCTCCAGGAGGGTTTAACCTATAAATTGCAGTTCTATCTTTACAACTGGTACCCATCCGATCTTGATGTGAGACTCACCACAGGAACGGATATATCAAATCCCGGAACCCTGCTGTTTCATTATGAAGGAGAGGACTGGGGAGATAAATCTGTAATCTTCGAGGTTCCCTCCACAGGAATATATCATCTTGCATTTTATGACAAATCTCCATACACGGCAAACCAAACTTCCCTCCGCTATCAGGTTTATATCGACAACCTGAGCCTTATGGCCGTGAGCAATAACGCCGTGCCGGAACCCGTGGGTTCGCTCACACAGATTCCGGGGGCTGACGGAGAGATCTCAATGAGTCTTGAATGGTTCAACCCGACACTCAGCAAGAAAGGGGAAGAACTTGATGGGCTTACCGAAGTCCAGATTTCCAAAGATGGTGAGCTCGTTGAAACTCTTCGCGACAATATCATCCCTGGTGTAAAGATGACCTGGACTGATCCTGAGCCCACTACGGGTGTGCATACATATAAGGTGGCGGTCTTAAACTCTACAGGCGAGAGCGACCCTGCAGTGGTGAGCACTTTCATCGGAATAGATGATCCGGGAGCACCTCAGAACCTTGTGATGGATTATGATGCTGATGCCGGCATAATCACGCTCGACTGGGAGGAACCCACATTCGGTCGTCGCGGGGGATGGTTCGACAAAACCGGAATAAGCTACCGGTTGGTGCGCCAGCCTGGAAACAAACTCCTTGCCAACAACCTCACCGAAGCATATTTCGAAGATGACAACCTTGATGAGTATGGCAACTACGTATATGAGGTGACCACAAGAACCAACGCATCACTTGGAGGCACCGCAACAACAAACGGTGTCGTTGCCGGCTCCCATGCCTCTCTCCCTATCAGAGAAGGATGGGAAGACAAAAACACTTACCCCACATGGGAGATTGCAGATAACAATGGAGACGGACATACCCTTGGTGTGCGCCATGCATTTGGCCATAACAGCAACTCTGCCATAGGGTGGGACTATCTCACGACAGAAGTTACAGTTGATGAAAGCCTATACTCCGCCCCCGTGCGCTTGGAGAAGGGGAAGAAGTATCGTGCATCACTATGGATGATCAGCAACATTTACGGTTCATTCTCCTACGACTTCACCTACGGTAAGTCCAAGACACGTGCCGCACAGAACAATATCATCCTATCTTATTCAGATGTATCCACTGGCGGTGTGTATGCTCAAGAGTCCAAAGAATTTAGTGTGTCGGAAACCGGAACATACTACTTCTCCCTCTGGGTTCACGACTGTTCGCATCATCTTCTTTGGTTTGACGACATTCGCATCGAGGAAGTCTTTGACAAGAACATTGAGGCCACTTCCATCCGTAACCTCAACAATGCTCCGACTGCAGGCGACAAGATTACTACCGGCGTGACCTACTCCAATTGCGGCACCTCACGTGCATCTTCAATCAAAGTGCAGTTGATCGACAATGACAACAACGTGCTCGGTGAACAGAACATTAGCCGTGCTTTATCGGCAGGAAACACCGGAACAGCCAATATTGAATGGACCGTTCCCGATGCAACCGGACGTTTTGCAGTGCGAGGCCGTGTTGTGATGGAGGGCGACAAGTGCGAGGCTGACAACACAACCTCCCCCTACTACATAGACATTGTAGAAAAAGGGAAGCGCGCGGTAAACATCGGAACAGGCTCAGACTTTGGAAAAGCCCCGTTTGACTACTACGCCTTTAATTTCTCCGAGACCATATATCCCGCTGAAGCATTCGGAAATCTTGCCGGCGAAATTTACTCAATGGCATTCAAGGTTCAGCTGGGTATGGAAAATGACTTCCCCGGCGTTCCTTTCAGGGTATATCTCTGCCACACCACCGAGAAAGACCTCTTCAAAGGCTGGATTCCGGCCGACTATCAGATGACCAAAGTATTTGACGGCACACTCGACCTTATGCGCGGAATGACCGAAGTGGTTATACCGTTCGACACACCATTCAGTTACAACGGAGGAAATCTTTGCGTGCTTGTGGAAGGTCGGCATGATCCCACCCTTATGCTCAATAACGGCTACGGGATGAATAACTACGTCACTGAAGCCGCTTTCGGAACTACCAGATTTTGGGATTTAAATAGTGTGCGTCCGGATGCTGCGGATCCTGATCAGACCGTAGGCAGATACTATCCCTTCCGTCCCAACGCTACATTCTATATAGACCATTCCGTGACGGCCTCGATAAAAGGAACAATCACAGATATCGACGGAAATCCCGTGGCCGGAGCGACTGTCTGCGACAGTTATTCCAGCCCGACGCTGAAAGCCGAGACCGATGCTGAAGGTAAATATGAAATCCCCTATTTTCCTGTAGGATGGGGCATGGCCAGTCTCGAAGTAAACAAGAAAGGATATGAAACAGGATACCTTTATGGTGATCTGGCAAGTGGAGAAACCTCAATCATCGACTTCAATGAGATGAAAAAATGCTCATTGGTCACTGTGAAAGGGAAGGTTACAAGCGCGATTGACAACGTTAGCCCGATTGCCGGTGCAAAGATAACTGCAATCGGCGACAATGAACTTCACGCCACCACAGATGCCGATGGCATGTTTGAACTCAAAGATGCCTATGCATTCAAGGAGTATCCTGTCTTTACAATAGAAGCAGATGGTTACAAGCCCGTAAGCTGGCCCAACAAGCAGTTCTACGATGATGATGCCTCAGGAATTGCAGAATCAGACGCAATCCTTAACCCCATCACCGCAAGCCCGTTCTCTGTGACTGCATTCGACCGCGGCGACAAGGCGGAGATTAAATGGGAAGAACCGGTTGAGGATATAACCATAACCAAGGCTAACGACGATATTGCAGGAATGTTTGGCGGTGCCGGCACCCTCTCCGTGGCACATCGTTATTCTCCCGAAGATCTCAAGGCACTCGGCATAGGCGAAAACCTTCTTTTGAAAGCTATACGTTTCGTGCCTATGTGCTACGCCCAGCTTTCTGTGGCCGTATGGCAAGGAACTGAAGGTCACGAGACTCCGGTTTATTTGGAAGATGTCACCCCCTCCGCCTTTAAGGAATGGAACACCTTCACTCTCTCTAACCCTTGCAAGATTGATCCCTCCCAGAGCCTTCTTATAGGCATGAAGATAGTCAGCACCTCGGGGTCATATCCAATCGGATTGGATCACGGGCCTCTTGCCGACGGGGGCGATGTAATCTTGGATGGAGTGATGAATGAGTGGATCACAGCTCATGAAGCAATGCAGGGTGATATGGATTATAACTGGGCTATCCAGGGTGTATTCGGCAACAATCCCAACTCAGGAGAAGTGCCTTGGATTTCCAAACGCGAGGAAAGTCCTGCTAAAGTTGCACGCAGACACAACGTCAATACCGACTTAGATGCTTATCTCAACGCCAAAGTTAATAAGCCGGAAGAAAAAGCTGAGGCACTTGACCTATCAAAAGCCGATATAAAACTTCTTGACACCCCTCTTCATGCCCCAAGCGCAAAGAGTGCCGGATTAAGCCATGAGATAAAAGGCTATAACATTTACAGGTTTGAGCCGGGCGATGAAGAATGGTATATGTGGGCAGGCGAAAAGGTGAACAGTGAGCCCGTAATCGGCACCAGCTTCACCGATGAGAGCTGGGGTGCCATTGAGGATAAGCCTTATCGATACGCAGTGGTTTCATACTATGGCAATCCTTATGAATGGGGCGACGGCGTAACCTCCGACCCGACATTCTCCGATGGCGTTGACAAAGGTCGCTATTCCTCAGTAACAGTAAACGTAACCTCTGATAATGGTTCGCCCGACGGTGCCAAAGTTTACATTGTAGGCGATGGAAAGAGCGTGATGAAGACTGTCGAGGAAGGGAAGAATGCTGTCATTTTCGACGATGTAAGGTTCACCGATTATGAAATCAAAGCCATAAAGCCTTACTTCCACCTCTACACATCACCCATAAGTGTTGACACCAAAGCCACCGCTCATGAAGTCAAGCTTGAATTCTCGGCTCCGGTAGTTCCCAACTTGCAGGCTACTGATTATATCAATGAAGCCCGTCTCGCATGGACCGAGCCCTCACCCGCTGTCGGCATGGATATTCATACCACAGTATCAGGTCCGGGCATGGAACTTATCGGGTACCATATGGGTGAAGAGACAATCGCCGGTTATCGTGTCACACCCGAAGCCCGTGCCGGTCTCGACTATACTGATTTCTATTTTGATGAAATCAGCTTCTATGCCAATGCTCCCACAACATATTATCCCGTGGTTTGGCGTCACAATATAGAACCAGAGCGTCCTTGGGGCCAAGATGAATGGGAAGAAGAGCATGAGATCTATCGTCAACGTTATGATGTATCCCCCAACGAGGTTGGCACATGGGTAACGGTCAAACTTGACGAACCCGTTAAGATAAATCCTAAGGATACCTACTATGTGGGCTATGCCGCCACCAACACCAACACTGATACTCCCCTCATATTGGACGATGCGGGCAAAGATTCTGAAGGGGCTTGGTATTACGGCTTTGACCAGCGCAGAGAACGCTATTGTTGGATTAATCTCGACGCTGATGCCTGCTGGATGGTTAAGGCTCATATCACCGACACTCCGGATAAGGAGAACATTAAGAAGGAGGCTGTGAAATATGATCTATACCGCCTTGCAAGCGCTGATGTGGAGAATGAGAAGAACTGGAAGAAAGTGAACTCTGATCCTATCGAAGCCGACTCATACAACGATTCTTCTTGGAAAGATGAGGCCGCGGCCGACTATCGTTACGCTGTAAAGGCTATCTATAAGGGGGATACAACTTCGGATGCAACATTCTCCAAGGAACTCCCGAAAGGGAAAGTTGCGCTTGTTGGCATCGACCTCACTGCTAACAATGGATTATCTGCCGCAGGCGCAAAAGCTACCCTCACACAGGGAGGCGACATATATCGCGCTGAAGCAAAAGCCGACGGCAAGGTTGAGATTCCGGAAGTGAAGAAGAACGGGAACTATAATCTTACAATCGCTCTCCCGGGTTACGAGGAAATCTCTGAGAAGGCTGCCATCAGCCAGGATATAGTTTCTCTGAAGTATGAACTCTCCGAAATCAAGGAAGCACCGATCTACCTCGACGCTGTGGCATCTGCCGACAATTCTAAGGTTGACCTCACTTGGAGAGAGCCGGGACAGTACGCACCCGCAGAGGGATGGGTACACTGGGATGACGGCAAGCCATACGCCGGTTTCGGAACCTCTACCGGATTCTGCGCCGTGGCTCAGGCATTCCTCCCCGAGGACCTCGAGTCGATGCGCATGAAGGAATATGACATAACCAAGATCTCATTCTTCCCCACCGATTATCCTGACACTCCAACGAGCCGCAACGCTTCTTGGGTAGCCAAGATATGGCGGATAGATATGACCGCAGGCGTGGTTGAAGAGGTTGCTACCGGAGATGCAGAGAATGTGGTATTTAACCAGTGGAACGAAATCCTCTTCGACACTCCATATCACATCAACGGAGACGAGGCTCTTCTTATAGGATATGAATTCTATGGCGAAGGGAATGCCCTTGGCATAGACCAAGGCCCATGCCAGCAGGGTCATGGCGACTGGGCCAATTTCGGAGATGGCTGGCTCACACTCTCTTCCGCTGTCAGCGACTACGATTTCAACAACCTGATTCACGTTTATGTGGAAAACTTGGGTAAGCGCGACCAGAGGAAAGTGGAACTCAAGAAGGCGGCTCAGCCTATCCTGAGGGATATAAAGAAAGATGTGAAGATGTCGAAGGTTAAGGCTCGCGATGCTCAGAAAGCAGATCATCCGCAACTTGCGTCGGGCGTGAACTATCCTTACAAGGGATTCCGCGTTTATCGCCTGAATGCTTCCGACCGCGACAATGAGAGCGCCTGGACAGAGCTTACGGCAGAACCGGTCAAGGATACTCAATTCTCCGACAACACTTGGAAGAATGTTGGCAAAGGCACTTACCTTTGGGCGGTGAAAGCAGTTTATGCAACCGGCAACTCCGCTCCTGAATTCAGCCTTGAAGCTCTTGATGAGACAGGAAAGGTAAGCTCAGTTGAGGATATCGTTTCAGATGGAATCCGCATCGAACGAATCTCTCGCGACAAGCTTCTTGTTGAAGTTCCTGCCGATGCAGAAATCAACATGGTTGATGCCGCAGGCCTTACAATCCTTGCGGCTAATATAAAGAGTGGCGAAAATATTATTGACATCAACATTCCCGACGGCATCTATATGATCCGCGTGGCAATGGATGGAAATAGCCGTTCTTTGAAGCTCATGCTAAAGTAAGCCTGCACTCTTGATAATGCAAGCATATTAAGCTAATCCTGACAGGGGGGTGCCCTCCACAAAGGCACTCCCCTGTCTTTTAAAAAACTCGCAGCATAACAAATAATCTTCGTAAGAAACTGATAAACCATTCAAACTATGAAAGTGCCTAACAAACTTTTAGGAGCCTCGTTTCTTCTCTTAAGCGCCGCCCCGGCCTTTTCGGTTCCGGCTTACCCCGGACTGATTCCATTCAGGCAGGATGACGGTTCAACGCTTAGCATCAGACGCGTAGGTGATGAATATCATAATATGGTCACCAGCGAAGATGGCTATGCCCTGCTCTACAATAAGGAGACTCGAAACTATGAATATGCGCTGCTGGCAGATTCAAAATTTGTATTGAGCGGTATTCCTGCGGCAGATGCAGAAGCGCGTAACACGCAGGACATTGAATTCCTTAAAGGGATCGACCGCGAGGCTATGGAAAGAAAATTCAACAGCGACTGGGCCATCGCCAGATCAGAAGCCGCCGCTCCACGAAAAGCAAAAGCCGGCGCTTCAAAGATTGTACGCAACAACTATAACGTGCCTACAACCGGCGACCGCGATGTGCTGGTGATACTTGTGGATTTTGCAGATGTCAAATTCAGCGATTGTGAATCAACGCCTGATCCCGTTGCATATTACGACCGTTTTTTCCATCAGGATGGTTTCTCTGAAAACGGTTGCCATGGCTCTGCATACGAATATTACTATAAAGGTTCGCTCGGGAAGTATCGCCCCAAATTCCATGTGCTTGGGCCAATACAGGTCTCAGGAGGATATGCCGATTATGCCGGGAACGGAGGGTCGGCCCTTACCTATACGATGATTCAAGAGGTGATACCCCTTGCCGATCAGATGTATGACATCGATTTCTCGATCTTTGACACCGACGGAGACGGCCTGGTTGATAATGTATATTGTCTCTATGCCGGCTACGGGCAGGCCGACTCCACCGTGATCAATTCAATCTGGCCCCATAGCTATAATCTCAAGGCTTTGGATGCTGAGTTTGAGATTGACGGGGTCACGATCAGTCGCTACACTGTCTCTCAGCAAATAAACGGTCTCACCCATCTTCCGGTGGGCATTGGCACATTCGTGCATGAATTCGGCCATGTGCTTGGGCTGGCCGATCATTACAACAATTCCTCCCCCCTCGGAAATCCTCCCAACAATGTTGGCACGTGGGATGTGATGTCGCAAGGCTCATATAATAACGACCAGAACTGTCCCGCACCCTTCTCTGCATTTGAGCGCTATTCGCTCGGATGGTATGAGCCTGAGGTGATCGACCCCAAAGACGCCCGCCAGATTCCTATCTCCCCATATATGGAGGATGGAAAGGCCTACAGAGTGAATGTACTCCCTGACGATAAGGAGTATTTCCTTATTGAGAATCGGCAACAGATAGATTGGGATACATATCTGCCCGGACATGGCGTGCTGGTGTGGCATATCGAGGAAGACCAGAAAAAATGGGATGAAAATACCCCTAACACCGATCAGGCGCATCAGATGATTGACATTGTGGAGGCAGGCACCACCTTGAGTTCCAGCGGGCTCGACAGCGATGCTTTCCCAGGGACAAAAGGTGTTCGTTCTTTCAACTTCACCGACTGGAGCGACCGGTCAGTATTCGGTTTTGAGTGGGTGGAAGAGGATGCCGACGGGAATTGCTGGTTCTTGCTCTCGGATACAGGCTACAAACTCCCCACACCTTCCTTATTGATGAAGGATATAATGGGCACAACAGCCACTATTGAATGGAAGAGCGACCTCCCGGCAAACATTTACGAAATCCAAGTTCTGAATGAGGAGAAGGAGATATTGTCTCATAAAGCATCAGAACCGGGTGAATTAAAGCTGTCTGATCTTGAACCGGAGACAGACTATAAGGTAAAGATCTCAGGAAGTCTCAACACCCTCAAATCAGAAGTCGGGGAATATCGCTTCTCCACTTTATCTCGCCAGATAGAGGAATATGCTCCCGAGGCATACCCGGCCCGTGAAATTGAACCCACGAGCTTCCTGGCCCGTTGGACCGAGGTGCCGGTTGCAACAGATTATGAGGTGGAGCTCTATGGTGTCACGCATACTGCGCACGGTGTTCTTGAGCATGGCTTCGATAATTTCTCCACATCCAATCCAGGACTGCCGGAGGGGTGGGATATCACAGCCAAGCAGGGACGCCTTGAAACGGAATTCGGCAAGGAGCTTCCTTCTATCCGCCTGCGCGACAACGACGCACGTTTGCTCGTTTCCGTGCCGGGAGAGAAAATCGACAGCATCAGCTTTTGGTTCTCCCCCAATAAAGCCGGAATCATCCTCACTGTTGATAAGGCTGTGGATGGCAAATGGAGCGAAGTGTGGAGATACGTAACCGACCGTAAACGTGAAATGACAAAGACCCTGAATGTTTGCGATGCTGATAGCGTGAGGTTAGCGATATCTCGTGAAGAGGGGATAACAGGAGGCTATCTCGCCATCGATGACGTGACGCTATATTATATGGAAGATGAATTAAGCAACATCGCTACATTTAAAGTTGGCCCTTCATACTCTGACGATTTTGTAAAAGATGGCGTTTGCACTTTCCGCATAACAGGCCTTGAAAATAGTGATAAATATGGCTTCAGGGTGCGAGGGCTCTCGGGCGAACGTGTTTCCCTATGGTCTGAGATAATGAGGGTTGAGGAAGGGATGAATGATCCCGTCAGCATGATTGAAAGCATCAGCCGCAATTCGGCTGACATGAATCAAGCCGCCATTTTCAATCTTCAAGGGATCCGCATTCAAGCTCCTGCCGACGCGCTCCCTCCCGGCATCTATATAATTAACGGCAAGAAAGTCTTGATCGGCAAGAATCATTAATCAATCTATCTTATTCATAATAGCGAACCTGTCTGACACATCTTTGGCATCTCTGAAGATGATTGTTAGACAGGCTCTTTTTTGTATTCAAAATTTATTGTTATCTTTGTGGTTGAATCATAAATCTAACCGACATGAAAAAATATTCATTCGCTTTGGCGACACTTTTGGCGTGCGCACCCTTCGCAGGAGCCACATATTTCGAGGCCCCGGCTTTCGACGAACCGGAAATAGAGAATCCCGATTCCACCGGCTTCAAGTTCACAGAGGTTATTACCATCCCTACCACTCCTGTAAAGGATCAGAACAAGTCGGGAACATGCTGGGCCTTCTCCGGCCTTTCCACTCTCGAAGACAATGTGCTTAAAAACACAGGCAAGGAGGTGGATCTCTCGGAGATGTTTGTGGTGAGAAACGCCTATATCGACAAGGCAAAGAAATATATGCGCATGAATGGCAAACTGAATTTCGCGCAGGGTGGTTCATTCGCAGATGTTCTCGAGATGACTCGCCTTTATGGCGCTATGCCGGAAGAGGCTTACGCCGGCCTTAACTATGGCGAGAAGAAACATTCCCATTATGAAATGGCGGAAGCTATGGAAGCTTACCTCAATGCAGTGCTCGCACGCGGACAGAAGAACAGCAAGCTCTCTTCCGCATGGCTTCCCGGACTGATCGGCATCCTTGATGCATATCTTGGCAAGGTGCCTGAAACATTCACCTACAATGGCAAATCATACACCCCGAAATCTTTCGCCAAGGAAATGGGCATTGTTCCCGAGGATTTCCAGGTTTATACAAGCTATACTCACCATCCATTCTATGAAGATTTCGTGCTTGAAATTCCCGACAACTGGCTATGGAGCACCTGCCATAACGTGCCTATGGAGGAATTGCAGGCAATTTGCGACAATGCGCTTGAGAACGGATATTCCGTGATGTGGGCGGCCGACGTTTCAGAAGGCGGTTTCAAGTGGAGAAAAGGATATGCCGTGTTGCCCGACGATAAGGAGCAGAAGGATATGACCGACACAGAACTCTCCCGCTGGGTGAAGCTTTCCGATAAGGATCGCGAAAATGCCAAGTTTGAAATCAAGGGTCCCGTGAAGGAAAAGACCGTGACTCAGGAATCACGCCAGCAGACTTTCGACAATTACGAGACAACCGACGACCATGGCATGGTGATCGTGGGAACAGCAACCGACCAGGAGGGAAACAAGTATTACAAAGTGAAGAACTCGTGGGACACGAACCAGATCTATGACGGTTTCTTCTATGTGTCTGTGCCCTACTTCCTCGAAAAGACCCTAAATATCGGTGTTCATAAGGATGCCGTGCCAAAGGATATCGCAAAGAAATTCAAATAATGCAAGTAAAAGCGAAGAAACAATTAGGCCAGCATTTCCTTAAGGATGAGGAGATAGCCCGAAAAATAGCAGAGACCATATCAGCAGGTGAACTCCCTGAAAACGCCCGCAAATGGGCCGAAATTCCCATTCTTGAAATCGGCCCGGGGATGGGGGTGCTCACCAAATATCTTATGGACTCCGGCCGAACCTTGAAAGCCGTGGAGCTCGACTCGGAATCGGTAGCTTTCCTTTCGAAAGTTTACCCCAAGCTCGATGTGATTGAAGGGGATTTCCTTAAGATGAATCTCAATGAGGTTTATGAAGGAGATTTTGCTCTTATCGGTAATTATCCTTATAACATATCCTCCCAAATCTTCTTCAAGGTGCTTGATTTCAAGGAGAAGATTCCCGTGGTTGCCGGCATGTTGCAAAAGGAGGTGGCCGAACGAATCTGCAGCGGTCCCGGTTCGAAAGTCTATGGCATCCTTTCAGTCCTGCTTCAGGCCTGGTATGATTGCCGCTACCTCTTCGATGTGGAACCTTTCGTTTTTGCTCCCCCGCCAAAAGTGAAAAGCGGTGTCTTGCTCCTAACCCGCAACTCCCGCACCGACCTCGGTTGCGATCCCGTCCTGTTCAAGAGGATAGTCAAGACCTCCTTCGGAATGCGGAGAAAGACCCTCCGCAATTCCCTCGCATCAATGATTCGCCCCGACTCGGAAGCTTCAAAATTGGAGATCCTGTCTCTGCGCCCTGAGCGCCTGTCGGTGGAACAATTCATTGAGCTCACAAATGCAATAGCAGCATCAAAATAATGGCGAAGCTGTTTGCGCCATCATGGCTACCAACAATAGAAAGAGCCGGGCTGTCGCGAAGCTGTTTTCGCCATCGGCTGTGCCGATAATAAAAATTAATATCCGCAAAAAATTTTGCGGATATTAATTTTTATTGCTAACTTGCAAAATAATTATTAAGCAATGCTATAATCATCACTATTATGTCTGATCTTGCCCCAATCCAATCCGACGGTCTTAACACCGTCAAGTCGCGACTCATTCATCTCCTTAAAGAGAAACGGATGAGCCAGACAGAATTTGCACGCCGCATGGGTGTATCGCCCACTTATATCGGCGCCATGCGTCGCTCAATCTCTGAGCTGCGCCTGAAAAAACTTCTCGAACTCTTCCCCGACCTAAACCGCGACTGGATCCTCTTCGGCGAAGGGGAGATGCTTATGGAACCGGAGGAGGGTCCCGACCTGTCGGATGGTTATGTGGTTCCTCTCATCCCGGTAAAGGCTTTTGCAGGAAACCTGCAGATGTGGGCCGAAGGGGTGGAACTCCGCGACTGCGAGAAAGTTGTTTCTCCGGTAAAGGGGGTTGACTTCGCAATCCGCATTGCCGGCAACAGCATGGAGCCGGAGTTTCAGAACGGGTCAATGCTGTTCATAAAGCGGATCAATGAACGCGCTTTCATACCATGGGGGAATCCTATGGTTATCGACACGGAAAACGGCGTGCTGGTGAAAGCTGTCTATCCCTGCGATTCCGAACCCGGCGAAGAAGAATATATCGAAGCCCGGAGTTATAACCCTAACTATCCTCCATTCAAAATACCCGTGGAAAGCATTTACAACCTTTATCGCATCATTTCAGCCATAAAACAATATTCCACTATGTAGTCAGCGAACAAACGCCTCAGAAGCCTTGTTTCGCTTTCAACACAACCTGAATGGCTATAAATTAGTTTGACCCGGGTTATTCCATATCCCTTAAATGAATCAGTCTTAACATAAGTCAATATCGAAATATGAAAGAAAAGAAATTGAATCCCGTGATCGTGGATAAGATAAGAAAAGCAGTTGATGATGCCCGTGCGGAACAGCGCCCCCTTGCCGTGCTGTTCGTCTGCCTGGGGAATATCTGCCGTTCGCCGGCAGCCGACGGCATTATGACAAAAATGGCTCAAGAGGCCGGGATTGAGGAGAAGTTCATGGTGGATTCCTGCGGATTCTATGGAGGGCACGCGGGCGACCTTCCCGACCTCCGCATGCGCAAGGCCGCTCTGCAGCGCGGTTATCATCTCGACCATCGGAGCCGTACCATCCGCCCCTCCGATTTCGATAATTTCGATCTTATCTTCGGAATGGATGCATCAAATCTCGACGACCTTCACGACGCCGCCCCCACACTGGAAGCAGAAGAGAAAATTATTCCGATGGCCTCTTTGGCTGTGAATCATCCGGAAGCGGATTCCGTGCCCGATCCTTATTGGTCGGGAGCTGACGGATTCTATCTTGTGCTCGACATCCTTGAAGATGCTTGCTCTACTCTCCTCAATGAAATCAAAGATAATATGTAAGCCTATGAAGACTCCCATTCGCCTATTGACATCCGTGCTCATTCTGCTCTCCTTTGTAACTGTCAGCAGAGCCAACCACAATATTCTCCCCCCGGAACTCGATGGCTCTATGATGCCTTACGATTTCTCCAAGGTGGATTCCTTTCCGGGTGTTCCCGACGGATTAGAACTCGCCCACATTAGCTATGTGGCACGTCATGGAGCACGATACCTATCTTCTCCGAAAAAGGTTGCCAAAATCTCTTCGGCACTCAATGACGCTTCTGCCGAGGGGAGATTATCCGCGGAGGGCGAAGCCTTCCTGTCTTATCTTAACGCAATCGCTGACTCCACCGACGGACGCTGGGGCCTCCTCTCTACTGTCGGCCTTGAGGAACAGAGACGCCTCGGCACCGACATGGCCCGTATGTTCCCTTCACTGCTGAACAGAGGGAAGGTTACGGAAATTTCCACTTTCGTGCCACGGGTCATAATGACGATGTATGAGTTTAACCACTCCCTTGAACTGAAACATCAGGATCTGGAAATCTTCACCTCCTCGGGCCATCAGAATGATTCCCTGCTTTACTGTTTCGATACATTCAGCAATTACCGCGACTTCCGCGATTCAGGGGAATGGAAGAAGGTATATGACGATTATGTGGCGCAGCATGTCTCGCCCGAACCTGCGCGCCGCCTTTTCTCTGAATTTGACGGCAAGGATAAGAAACTGCGCGACCTTACGATGGAGATGTATGGAGTGTTGCAAGGGAACCGTGCCGCCGGGTTTCCGGCTCCCACCACGCGCTGGTTCACTGTAGAGGAATATCGTCAATGCTACAATGCCTCAAACCTCAAACATTATCTGCGCAACACCCCAAATCCTATGGATCCCTATTGCGCGTCGGCCACGGCTATGCTGATAGAGCGCATCATCTCCGATGCCGACAAGTCTTTATCGGATAAAGGGGCTGCCTCTGACAGTACTGTTTTCTCCGGATACTTCGGTCACGCTGAAACGCTTCTCCCTCTCTTTGCGGTGATGAATATTCCGGGGTGCTATTATCCTGTGACAAATTATGACCTTCTTGACTCGAAATGGAAATTGCAGGATATAACTCCCTTGGGTGCCAATCTCGCCCTAATCTTTATGCGTGATGCCGATGACGTGGTGTATGTCTATGTCCGTCACAACGGACGGAATGTACCAGCTTATCCGGGAGCGCCCGATATCATCAAATGGTCGGACCTCAAAGCCTACTGGATGCAGCGGATATCCTCTTTTTCACGTCCTAAAGCGCGCCTTCTCTAACTTTTATACCGCTTTGCTTGTTAGGATATTAAAATCTCTATTCTTTGCGATAGGATGCAAGAATCTTTAACGCAAAAACGGAATCTAAGAATCATTATAAAATCTTAAATATAATATTATGGAAAATAATAATACATCAGCAACCGGGAAGCTGTTCAACCAGGCCATCAACCGATTGATGGAGGATATGCAGACACGCGAAATAGGGGCAATCCTTTGGGATAATGCTTCGGCCGGATTCCATTACATCCCGGAAACCACCGTTACTGAAAAGAATGGCGAGAAGAAGGTGATCCGGGTGATGGGGCTTTATATTTTCGGCAACACTCTCTATCTCGTTGAAGAGGGTATGGCGCCTGTCGAACTGACCGAATTTTATACCGATGGCGTTGAAGTTCCCCCCACTGTTGTCACGCTGACCGAGGATTCCGCCATGCGTCATCTCGGCGACCCGCGGAAAGAGAAAGGCTACACCACCGATGCCACCGACGAAGAATGGCTCGCAATAGCCGACTGCTACTTCGAAGCCCTCGCAGAGGAGTAAAGTGGCATGACATGAATATCAGAAAATTCCTGCTTTTATAAAATAAAAATCAAGGCTAATAGCCTTGATTTTTATTTTTTGAACTTGATATATCATTTAGATATTCTCCTTCTATGCGGTTTCTCGTTCATTATCACGGCACCGCCATAAAGCGCTAACAGAAGTGTCTTTACAACATAGGCGATTCCTGTGGTGAAGAAACTGTCGGCAAGCAGCCCGGCTCCATATAGCACGGCGGCATACAGGAAATATGCACCCATCCTTTTCAGATGATAATTGATGGGATAATATTTGCGTCCCAAGAAATAGGAAACTACCATCACCGTGAAGTAGCTTATCAAGGCCGCCCACGCGGAACCCATGTATCCTCCGGGAATACCTATTGCTTTCACGAGCCAGATATTGAACACTAACATCAGCACAAAGCATAGGAGAGAGAGATACATCCCCCATTGCGTGCGGTCGGTCAGCTTATACCATAGCGACAGATTGAAGAAGACACCGAAGCATAATTCAGCCAGCATCAGCACCGGAACCACCTGCAAGCCTGCCCAATATCCGGGGGAGATGAAGTGCTTAAGCAAGGGAAGATAGTACATCACTCCCAAATAAATGAAGAACCCGAATATGACGAAGAATTTCATTGCATCGCTATATGCCTGTTTCTTCCCCTCGCCCTCCCCTTTGGCTTGCGAGAAGATAAAGGGTTCGTAGGCATAGCGGAAAGCCTGCGTGAACATCACCATCACGATGGCAATCTTCATATTGGCGGCATAGATGCCCACCATGGTGTCGGCGGCCTCTTTCTCTCCGGGGAAAATATAAGGCATGACCATCTGTCCTATGTTCTGGCTCAGCACACCGGCTATGCCGAGAATTAGCAACGGCCAGCTATAACGGAGCATCTGCTTCAGCAACTGCCCGTCAAATTTATAGTCGCGCCCTATCAGCTCAGGCAAGAGCGCAAGGAGCACACACATAGTGGAGAGAATATTGGCCACGAAAATCCATCCTATGCCGAAGGATGCCCCTCCTAAGGGCTCATAAAACCAGCTTATCACCCCTGGACAATGTTTCATCAAAACCGGACAGCCGAGAAGGAAAAAGAGATTGAGCCCGATATTCAGCCCTACGTTCATAAGTTTTATCCCTGCAAAACGGAAAGCTTTCTTTTTATACCGCAGATATGCAAACGGAAGGTTGGTAAAGGCATCTATGGCCACCGTCGTGCCAAGGATCCACACGTATGAGGGATGCTGCGATATCTGCAACGCCCCCGATATAGGCGAGAGGAAAACACTAAGCAGAATGATGAAGAGCAACGAAGTGGAACCAACCGATAAAAGGGAGGTGGTATATACCTTTTCAGGGTCTTTCTCTTTGTTGGCATAACGGAAAAAGCCAGTCTCCATGCCATAATTCAAGATCACAAGCATCACAGCCGTGAAACTGTATAGGAAGCTTACTATTCCATATTCGTCCGCGGCGAACAGATATGTGTATAACGGCACAAGACACCAGTTGAGGAAACGCCCCACAATACTGCTGAGCCCATACACCGCCGTCTCCTTAGCCAAAGATTTTATTCCTGCCATCTGCTAACAATTTCTATCGTTTCATTCCTCAATATCTCATTCCTCCCCTCTTTAAGCCTTACCCCCTTGACCTCAATCATCAAAAAGGGTCTTTTGCTGAGGCCCTTGAATGCGGCCCAAGTGACGATAAGCAAGTTCCGTCACCTCTCTTCCCCGTGGCGTACGTTTCAAGAAACCCTCCTTGATAAGGAACGGCTCATACACCTCCTCTATCGTTCCTGCATCCTCACCGATTGCTGTTGCAATTGTGGAAAGCCCTACCGGGCCGCCCTTGAATTTGTCAATTATGGTTAGAAGGATGCGATTGTCAATCTCGTCCAATCCGTAACGGTCTATGTTAAGCGCCTCAAGTGCATGACGCGCTATCTTCAAATCAATCTTCCCGCTTCCTCTCACCATAGCGAAATCCCTCACTCTGCGCAACAACGCATTGGCCACACGCGGGGTGCCACGGCTGCGCAAAGCCACCTCCTGGGCCGCCTCCTCATCAATTCCTATGCGAAGGAGGCCGGCCGAACGCTTCACAATCCCCTTAAGCGTGGAATGGTCATAATATTCCAGGTGACAGTTTATTCCAAAACGTGCCCTGAGTGGGGCTGTCAATGCTCCGCTGCGCGTTGTGGCGCCTATAAGCGTGAAAGGAGCCAAGGTCAGCTGCACACTCTTAGCTCCCGGACCCTTGTCAAGGAGGATATCGATCCTGAAGTCCTCCATGGCCGAATAAAGATATTCCTCCACCACAGGATGAAGCCGATGAATCTCATCTATGAAGAGAACATCATGATCTTCAAGACTCATGAGGATTCCGGCCAGATCGCCCGGCTTATCAAGGACAGGGCCGGAAGTGACCTTGAATCCTACGCCAAGCTCATTGGCAACAATATTGGAAAGCGTGGTTTTGCCAAGCCCCGGCGGCCCGTGCAGAAGCGTATGGTCAAGAGCCTCTCCACGAAGCCTGGCCGCTTCAACAAACACACGGAGATTTTCGATGATTTTCTCCTGCCCGTTGAAATCATCGAATGCTAAAGGACGCAAAGCCTTCTCCACATCCTTTTCAAATCCGCGTGGCCTTTCCTGACCTTCCCTTATATCGAAATCTTCATCCATCTGCAATTCTATCCTTGTTTGGATTGCAAAGTTAACGATTTCAACTCAGAATCTAAAATTATGATGACGGAGAATCTTAAAATTATGGTGATGGAGAATCTAAAGCCATGAACTGTCTGAATGTAAACGGGGACTCGATCAGCAACGACCGGCCCCCGCAACATCAAGGTTACGAAAAGGTGATTGTCTTCAATCTATATCCGCTTTCACCCGGATATCTCCCCCCTTTTCTCTCCTCTACGCTTTCTAAACTAAATTTCTAACTTAACTTCGATTCTTAGCAATCAAGATCACGAATTTTATACCCGGACCTTGACCTTGACAAAGGCCTGAGATTAGCTCCTCTCAGCCCCCTTCATAGTTATAAACAACTTTCCTCCCCCTCTGTTCATTTTAATAAGAATTTTATCATTAAAAGCCCCCTAAACCGCCCATAATGCCTACCCCGCCTAAAATGCCTATCCGGCCCACCCCAAAAACAAAACGGCCTACGGAAACATCCGCCGGCCGTTTTTTACGAATCCGCGACATCGCATCGCACACTTCGTTCAAATAAACAAAATACCAAACATTACCCATTATAGCTTTCCCAACCACTTAAGGGAAAGCATTATTTACTAATTGACATTTCTTAGATCTGCTTATCAATTGACATTCCGCGAAGGAAAATCAGATAAGCGCGCGACCTTTCTCAATTGCCTGCTGGTTAAGCGGGATAAGCTTGTGGTGACGTTCGGGAAGAGATTTCTTCAAACCTTTTATCACATTCTCCATCGGCAACTTATATTCCATTGCCTCAAGAAGCGCTCCCATTACAACCATATTGTAGGCCTTGGAGTTTCCAAGTTCGAGAGTGGCCTCCATTGCATCGATAGGATAAACTTTTATATCCTTGCGTTCGGGATGCTTGTGGATTCCGTTAGTATCATAGATAAGCATGCCGCCCTCCTTCACCTTCGGGGCAAACTTATCAAGACTCTGCTGATTAAGTGCAATCACCACATCATAACGGTCGAGCACCGGACTTGAAATCTTCTCGTCGGAGAGGATCACTGTCACATTGGCTGTTCCGCCACGCTGTTCGGGACCATAGGAAGGCATCCAAGTAACCTCCTTGTCATCCATCAGACCGGAATAAGCAAGTATCTTGCCCATCGACAACACTCCCTGACCGCCGAAGCCGGCTATGATTATTTCTTCTTTCATTTCTATTCCTTTTTGACGGGTTAGACATTTTTAAGATCACCAAGCGGATATTTGGGGAACATATTCTCCTCCATCCATTTGTTTGCTTTCGCAGGGCTGAGTTTCCAGCCGGAGTTACAGGTAGCCACAATCTCCACAACAGATGTGCCTTTCTTTGCGATTGCATTCTCAAATGCCTTCTTCAGACAAGCCTTTGTCTTTCTCACAGCCGCTGGCGTATGAACCGACTGACGTGTAACATAGCACGTTCCGTCGAGAATAGCCATCAGATTAGTAATTTCAAGCGGATGACCGTTAAGATCGACGCGACGTCCGTAAGGAGTCGTTGCTGTCTTCTGACCCACAAGGGTTGTAGGAGCCATCTGACCGCCGGTCATACCGTATATTGCATTATTAACAAATATCATTACGATATTCTCGCCACGGTTGGCGGCATGGATTGTCTCGGCGGTTCCGATTGCCGACATATCACCGTCACCCTGATATGTGAACACCACATTCTCAGGCCATAGGCGGTTAAGGGCTGTGGCTACGGCAGGTGCGCGGCCATGGGCAGCCTCCACCCAATCTACATCGATATAGTTATAGGCAAACACCGCGCATCCAACCGGTGAAACACCGACTGTCTTATCAGTGATACCCATTTCTGCTATTACTTCCGACACAAGTTTATGAACAACACCGTGGCTGCAGCCGGGGCAATAGTGCATGTGAACCTCGTCGAGAAGCTCCGGCTTCGAATAAACCTTATTTTCTTCGCGTATGATTTCGTTGATTTCCATCTCTTGAGGTTTTATTTGTTTATGATTTTCTGTTCGAGGGCTTCAAGAACCTCATCCGGGCTCGGGATGATTCCGCCCATTCTGCCGAAATGCTCAACAGGGAGAGAATCATGCACGGCCAGGCGCACATCCTCTATCATCTGTCCGGCATTCAACTCAACCACAAGAATACCTTTCTTCCCTTCAGCCGCCTTGCGAATGGCATCTGTTGGGAAAGGCCAGAGGGTGATCGGACGGACGATACCAACCTTGATACCCTTTTCAGCGGCCATCTCCTGCGCCTTGGCACAGATACGGGCTATCGAGCCGAAAGCTATGAGCAGATAGTCGGCATCTTCAACACCGATCTCTTCCCAACGTGTCTCGTTTTTCTCTATCTCGCGATAACGCGCCTGAAGTTCGTGATTGATCACCTCCATACGCGATGATTCAAGCTCGAGAGATGTGATCACGTTGCGCTTGCGGCCATCTTTACGGCCATCAGCCGCCCAAGGACACTGTTTGCGCACCTCTTCATCCGTGCGGCGCGGACGCTGCTCGGGAAGAACCACCTTCTCCATCATCTGGCCCACGATACCGTCGGCAAGAATCATCGACGGATTGCGGTATTTGAAGGCAAGGTCAAAACCCAATCCTACAAAATCAACCATCTCCTGCACTGTGGATGGAGCCAGCACTATCAGATGATAGTCGCCGTGGCCACCGCCCTTGACAGCCTGGAAATAGTCGGCCTGCGACGGCTGGATGGTGCCCAAGCCGGGACCTCCGCGCATCACATTCAGTATCAGCGCCGGAAGCGACGCCGCTGCTATATAAGAGATTCCCTCCTGTTTGAGGCTCACTCCGGGTGAGGAGGAGGAGGTCATGACAGCCTTTCCGCTGGCCGCGCCTCCATATACCATATTGATTGCCGCAACTTCCGATTCTGCCTGGAGCACTACCATCCCTGTCGTTTCCCAGGGCATAAGCTCTTCAAGTGTCTCCAGAACTTCCGACTGCGGCGTAATCGGATATCCGAAATAGCCGTCACAGCCATAGCGGACCGCGGCGTGCGCTATCGCCTCGTTCCCCTTCATTAATCTCACTTCCTCTTTCATCTTTCTTCTTTGTGTTTTCTTGGTGGTGATAGGTCAGATGATTAGCTCACTTAATCTACCTTTACGCGATAGACTTCTATACATGCGTCAGGACATACCCACGCACACGAACAGCAGCCGGTGCAGTTCTCCGGATTTGCCATATAGGCATAATGATACCCTCGGTCGTTCACCTCGTTAGGCTGCAGCGACAATGTGTTGGTCGGGCATGCAACTACACACAGGTCGCACCCCTTGCAACGCTCTACATTGACAGTAATCGCTCCTCTTACTTTTGCCATCGTTTATTAGATTTTCAGTTCGTACATCCTCTACTTTCTTATGAAGCTCGCCGTGTTTTGTTAAGGTATAGATTCTTCGTTTCCCGATCTTCATATCTCCGGTAGAAGTTATACCGCAAATATAATAGTTTTTTTACGCTATTTTTTATTTTTTTAAATGTTTAAAAACATATTAATCCTACATATCGCACTTTTGGCCTCCATTTCTGCCTTTTTAACTTCTCAGCGACGCTTTTCAAGCATCTCCTTCAGCTCGCGAAGCCCTGCAGAGGCGGTTTTCTTAATCACCGTCACGTTGGCTATCCCGGCTGTCGAGGCGGGATTCGGATCGATATAATATATAGGAGTGCCAGGTCGGACGCATTGCAGCAGACCCGCCGCGGGATAAACCACAAGTGAGGTGCCGATAACCACGAATATGTCGGCCGTTGACACGATCCTGGCGGCCTCTTCTATATTCGGCACCGGCTCCTGAAAGAACACTATGTGCGGACGCATCAGGTCGCCACGCTTCCCGCGGGTGGCGGGAGTGGTTTCCAGATGATCTATATCCAGGCTCTCGATATAATCAGGGTCGCTGACCGAACGGATCTTCATAAGCTCCCCATGCAAATGAAGCACCTTGCTTGAGCCGGCACGCTCATGAAGGTCGTCAACATTCTGCGTGATCACATACACATCGTAGTCTTTCTCAAGCTCAACAAGTATCTTATGCGCCTCATTGGGCTGAGCCTCCAGCAATTGCTTGCGGCGTTCGTTGTAGAAATGGTGTACAAGCTCAGGATCCCTCCTGAAGCCGTCGGCCGAAGCCACATCCATCACGGGATAATTCTCCCATAGCCCGTCGGCATCACGGAAGGTCTTTATCCCGCTCTCGGCGCTTATTCCTGCGCCGCTTGAAATAACCAATATAGGTTTCTGAGAATTCATATTTTTCATTTTTTTGTTTCTATTACAAAATTAACAAAATATTTCACTCCCGCACTATGAAATGGTAAAAAAACTGCTCTCATCAGATAAAAAAATTGCTGAATATAAAATATGAAAACGGCCCGGAGAATGTTCCTCCGGGCCGCTTTTAGCATTTTCGTATGAAAGCCGGTTATTAGCCGTTAACTTTCTTCATGTGAGCGATAAGGTCGAGAACCTTGTTAGAATAACCGATCTCGTTGTCATACCAGCTGATCACCTTCACGAACTTGTCAGTCAAATAAACGCCGGCAGTTGCGTCGAAGATAGAAGTGAGCGGGCAGCCAAGGAAGTCAGAAGAAACCACTGCATCCTCAGTGTAACCGAGCACGCCCTTGAGTTCACCCTCAGAAGCCTCTTTCATTGCAGCGCAGATCTCCTCTTTGGTTGCGGGATTTGCGAGGTTGACAGTAAGGTCAACTACAGAAACGTCGAGAGTAGGAACACGCATTGAGATACCGGTAAGCTTGCCGTTGAGCTC
>CAMWXH010000029.1 GCA_947178165.1 uncultured Porphyromonadaceae bacterium
TTCGAATTTTTACACAAAAACAGAGACTGCCTAACTTTGCTTGTTAGACAGCCTCCTGCATAAAAGGGTTGCTTGCCATCGTCGGCGAGCAAACCCTCATTCTTGCATATTAAGAGAATTATTAGTACGTTAACGAGAATAATATGCACATCTTAGGCAATTAATTAACCGATCGATGTGACTCCCTTTCCTTTGTATCGCGATACACGCTGTTAACTTTGCGGCCGCCAAAGGAATAAGCTATGCGAAGAGCCACTGCGTGCTGATGTATGTCGGTTCGGGAGTAGAGAGTGTAGTCCTTGAACTTGGCATTTGATTTAGTAACGCTCCATCCAAAGGGATCGGTGACTGATGCCGCTATTGTCAAACGGTTATCAAGTAACATATATCTGAGTTCGCCTGTAAGGAATGTGCGATTCTCATATTTGATCATCTTGTCTTCATACGGGAAATAATGGGTGCAACGAATGTTGAAGATAAGGTTTTTCTTTCGGGTCAGCATCCATGAAGTGTTTAATTCGAGTTTGCCGCTCCAGCTTGATTCGTCATTCTCTTTATAATATGGGGTAGTGGAACGCGTGTTGGAATAAAACACTTCCCCACCGAAATTGATATTCCACCAGTCAAATAAAGAACGGTTATAAGATGCGTAGAGACCGACTTTGGTTGTGTTAAGACAGTTTTCAGGTATTGTCCATTGCATTCCATCACTGTTGAAATGAGTGATATATCCGATTGCATTTCTGTTCCAAGAGCCGTATAGCACAGCATATACCCCTTTAAAGCTATAATTGATGCCTGCATTGTGAGTGATGACAGCTTCAAGGTCGGGATTTCCTGTGAAATAATCATTCACGGTGGTGTAATAGCGAAATGGATTCATATCACCGAAGCTTGGACGGCTTATACCCATAGAATAGTCAGCCGAGATACGACCTCCACTCGGAATGTTCCAGCTTATTAGAGCGGAAGGGAAAAGGTAGTCATATCCTCTTTTGTTGCGCATATTGTTTGCTTCCTGAATGCCGGTCACATCTGTATGCTCATATCTTAGTCCTATTTTGCCGAACAGTGAATTTGTGAAATTCTTTTCAGCGCTAAGATAAAGAGCGAACGTTTTCTCATCATATTTGAAATGGTTGCTTTGAGTGGGATCATTGAGAAGCTCGCCATTCAGCTCATTGCATACTGATAGATTGGTATTGTTAGCTATGCTCGTGTAGGCAGTTCCTGCATCCATCTTGAATAATGAGAAGGGGAGGGTTGCGTCCAGTTTCACTGAATGAATGTCGTAACGGTTGCCTGCATCTTTTGTGAGTCTTGAAATCTCTGAAATTTCCCATTTAGTTGTGATATCCGTTAAAGAGGAGCTGCGCTTGTCAAACCAGTTGTAGGTTAGGCTGAGCATTTTCCCTTTTGAATCTAACATCCAGTCTGCAAAACCGGTAAGGGTGAGGGCATTTTCGGGATATGATGGCCCTGTGGAAGTTGATAGAAGTGTCGAACCACGTTCGATGGTTTTGTCGGCTACATCTGTCTTGAAGCGATTATTGCTGTAATTCACAATGGCTCCTGCGCTGAAACGACTGCTGAACTTATATTTGAAAAGTCCGTTCACACCGAGGGTGCGCCAGATGAAGGCATTCTTCCGGTCGGATATGCGGCTGAAATCACTGAAAAGATATTCCTTGTAAACATCATTTTTTCCTTTGAAATCGTTCCAGCTTATATCGCCCGACAATTCAACCTTTCGGGTGGTATGCGACACATTCCCTCCAAGCATATAATTAAAATTATCGGAATGGCTTCCTCTTCCCCAGACGTTTCCTCGCGTTCCGAGAGACTCATTCTTTGTAGTTATGCTTATGAAAGCCACGTTATTCCCGGCTGCATATTTGGCAGGAGGAGTAGTGAGGAGTTCTATTTTCTCAATGCCGTTTGCCTGGAGATTTTTCAGTTTCATTGATATTGCATCATCGGTCATTTCCAGCAGATGGCCGTCAACTATATATTTTACAGAGGTTTTACCGGCAACGCTCACCTGATCATTGATTACAGACACACGAGGAATCTTGTCGAGAAGCTCTATGCCGTTAAGGCCAATGGCATAGGGATCATTCTTGATGGTATAGACAATGCGGTCGGGTTGCTGTTTCACGGCAGATCGTCTGGCCGTAACGACGACTTCATTCAGGTCGCGTTCCATCTCCACGGCTGAAGATGTGGAATCGTTCTTTTCCTGTGAAAAAAGGGATGGAGGGAGTGCTACCGCTCCTAAGAGCAGTATTAAAGACTTTTTCATATATGTGTTGGATTTAAATTTTCAGACTAATTGAAGTTGTCAAAACTTCATTGAAAGCGCCGTTGTTTGTTATGCTTTATAACCTCAACCTTCTAACTTACAACTTACTTACAGCTTATAACTTATTTAAAAGCTTCTGAAGAGCCGTTTATAAAGAGATAGCAGGAGGAATTGGAATAATACTGAATGCCGATGTTAATGTCGTGATTGTTATTCTTTATCACCATGTAGGAATATGAAGGGCCACCGTCTTTGATTATATCCTGTGAAGTTTCAGCTCTGTCAGTATCCTTTTTGAAGAGTTGGGTCACTTTCTTAACCAATGCGGCATTATTGTTGACAGTGAATCCGCGGTAATATTTATCTTTATTCTTTGAGATGTGAATCTGCACACTCTTATCTGAATTATATGAGCCATCGAAAAGTTTCTCCACATTTAATTGTGGAGGTTTGGCCATGGCCAAGATGCTGATGCACAAACAAACTATTATGATTATGTAGCGTTTCATTTTTTATCTGAAATTAAATGTATGAAATATTCCTGTTTTGATTCCTCTTCCTTTATCTGCGCCTGCGCCATTGCCATAAGGGCCTCAGCCTTTTTTATGGATTCGGTCACCGCTTTTTCAGAATCTTCCTGATTGAGTTTCTTGCCCCCTTCGTATGCAATTACAATCTCGCTTGAAGAAGTTGACTCCTTGACCTTATGGTTATCGGCCATTTTAACAGCGTTGTCACCATCCGGCTTCAAAATGAAAATAGAGAGGGAGATTACTATTGCTAAGGATGCCGCGGCTCCGGCAGTAAGGCGCAACCATTTGAACTTCGGCTTTTTTCTTTCTTTTTTTGACGTAGCGAGAAGGTTTGTCGGGGTTAGAAGGCCTTCCGCCATCATTGACTGCCTTGCCTCATCGATGATGGGGGAGCTGTAATCCATCTTGCCGAGGATATATTGTAGCTCTCTTTCTTCCAGAACAGAAAGCTGACACTCCATATATAACCGGCAGAGCTGTTCAGTCTCCTGCAAATTCAGTATGTGGTCGTTATCTTTCATCTGTTCAGTTTTTGATAGTTTTCTTTGATTCTCTTTCTTGCCCGGCTCATATTCATCCTGACAGCTTCAACCGACATATCGAGCTTTAAAGCGATGTCTTCATATTCGAGTCCGTCGTGAACTACAAAGATATAAATTTTTCTCTGAATGGGCGACAATCCTGTGGAAAGTAATGTTTCCAGCTGTTCCATATCCTCTGAGAAATCGGGCTGAACTGTCATCTCTTCGATGCCCGACTTATCAACATCTATTGCGGGAGGCCGACGGAGCCTGTCGATGCAAACATTTTTCAACACGGTGAATAGTTTGTTTCGCGCTTCTGCATCTGATCGGACAGGCTCATTTTTCCACAATTTGAAAAAGGTATCCTGTAAGGCATCTTTGGCATCCTCGTCATTCTTAAGGAAACGCAAAGCGCTACGATGCAGTTTGTCGCGCAGGCTAAGGAATGAATATGTCAGTTTGTCTTGTTTCATATCGTTTACACTATAGATACGTTTGAAAGAGGAAAACATAACCGGCTATTCAAAAAAATTTTTAAATTTCTTTACAAAATTAACGAGATTTCGGACGGGAAGGTCTAAAATCTCGTTAAAAAAGATGGTTGTGATGTTTCGGACGCACCGGGAATAGAATGCGGACGCACCGGGGTACGTCCCTACGGTATGTGCTTTGGAAAGTTTTAATGGTTATTCCTTGCTAAGGCGTGAATTGTCAATGCTCTTTTCAACCCGTGGAGCCCTGAATTTTTTACCTGAACTGAAATTGTAGGTTACACCTGCTATAACGGCCATATAATTTTTGGAATGAAGGAATCTGTCGTAAATTGAGGAACTGTTGCGGAGCCTGTTGGTTCGTTGCAACATGTTCTCCAGCCCTAATGATACAGACCATTGTTTCCCAAAACGTTTCTGCACGGTCGGATTAATATTAAGGATCGGATAAACTGTGATATTGCCGATTTTCATTTTTGAGTTGTAGAAGCAGTTTACATTCAGATTGAATCCATGAGGAAGGGTGAAGGATGTGCTTGCCACAAGCTGGATATATCCAAACGTGTCGAAGGGTTCAGATGAATGCATTTTTTGCGACTTCACCATATATGTAACACTCGAATAAAGATTCCACCAGTCGGTTATATTGAAAAATCCGTCGGCGTGAATGAAAAAATTCCGTTCTTTCCCTTCATTCTCCCAAGTGAGATACATCCTTTCCGGATACTCGGGATTATGAGTGAATACCTGCCTGATTGGCTTATCTGTTGATGAGTAGCCGGTGGCTATTGTGAATTTCCGCGCAAGCACGAAATCCAGACTGACACCATCGGTGAGGCTCTGGGTGAGCATGGGATTGCCGACCGTATAGTAATAGTCGGAAACTTGCATCACGGTGGGATTGAGGGCCCAGAATGAGGGGCGCCGTATATTGCGGTAATATCCTAACGCAACGGTGTAGTCACCGTTCTCAGTTATGTTATATGCAACGTTAGCATTTGGGAAAATATCGAAACGCTGATAATTGGACCGGCTTCCGTTCGATTTGTAGTATTCACCGCGCACACCGGCCTTAAAACTCCATCTCCCTGCCTTTCCATTGGCAGTGGCATATAGGGCCACGATATTTTCATTGTAAGAGGTATCGTAATCGTAATCCTCATTTCCCTTCCACCCTGCCTCCGTAAGGAAATGGTGATAGGAGCGGTTTGAAACATTGTTGAACGTGTATTTGCTACCGATATTCAGATTCCAGTTGGGAGTGATAACCTTATGTATAGAAATGTCGGTTACAAAAATGTTGTATCTGTTGGAATTGTCGGTGCGATACACTGAATCATTCGGCAGGTTGGTCCAATTCATTTCGTTATTCTCATTCACCTTTGAGTTCTGGTAGTTGTAATTGGAGATTAACTTGAACACGGATCCCTGATCATCTAATGAGTGGGACCAGTTGAACGAGGCATTGAAGTTGTGAAAGCGCTCTTTATTTTTATAGTCACCAAATGTCTTTTCAAGAAGATTCTCTCCATAGATTGATGTCTCAGAGTCGGAAACGCTCTTTATCCGGTTAGGGTTGTAGTCAAACTGCAGGCCTAACTTATCTTTATCGGAAGGCTCATAAAAGAGTCCCAGCATAACGTTCCCTTGTATTTCCTTACTATTATGTCGCGAAATACCGTTCATCTCTTGAGAAAGAAGGCTATTTGAGGATTCATCGTATGACGTGTATTTATCGTAAGGGGAACCGTTAAGATTCCCGTTTAAGGAGACAGTCCATTTTCCGGAGTGTAAACCGAAAGTGAGGAAAGGGTTGAACCATTGCTTATTCTTTCCTGAAGTGATATTCATCCCTGCCGATCCGGAAATGCCTTCAATACGGTTTCGTTTAAGGTTAATCCTGATGATTCCTCCCGAAGAGTCGGCACTGTATTCGGCGCCTCCTTTGGGGATAACCTCGATCGTTGCAATGGAAGAGGATTGTATTGTCTTCAGATAGGTCATAAGCTGCTTGCCCGACATGTTCACTTTCCTGTCGTCGATATAGACGGCGGTTCCTCCCTGTCCATAGATAGATATATGATCATCATCTGCCCAGACTCCGGGAGCTGTCTGCAGCAATTCTTTTGCATTTTTGTTTGCCGATAAAGGATTGGCGCTTACATTAAGGACTATGCGGTCTGCTTCGCGCCTTATGATAGGCGCTTTAACAATCACCTCCTCCAGCATCTTCGTTTCCTGTGCTGTCGTATCGTTTTCAACCATGTTTAGTGTGGTCTCCGTTGCCTTAGAACCAATGAAAGAAAGAAGCATTGGCGCAAGCATTAATATTATCTTTTTCATTTTGCTTTAAGTTTTTGTTCCTGACCAATTTTATAATTTGAGAATGCCATTCTTCTCCGATATTCCACAATATTAGCCCAATATTCAATATTTTTAAGCGGGTGACTTATATCATTAGAGCTAAAACATAAGTATATGGAATAATCAACCCCCATCTTTCGGGTCTTTTTAGTTTTGGACTGATACACGCTTATCTGAGCCAGCGGAATGTCGCCATAATTAAAGAAATCCGCTATCAGGAGTTGCCGGTTCCTTTTGTTGAAATAGTAGTAGGTGTACATCTCCGAATCTTTCCTTGTCCAATTCTCTATATCATCGTCGTGTACCCACATTGTATATGGTTTTTCCTCCCACATAGGAGTGGAAATGGAGTTTGGCTTACCGGTTGACATTATCCCGTTGGTTTTCACAAATATTCTCTCCAGTTCGGGCACAAAGCATAGAATCTCCGCACTGTCGAGCTTGCAGGAATGGAGAATGTCGGCCATAAATTTCTTCATTCCGGGATATTTATCCAAGGAATCCTTGCACGAGATTATTGCAGGACTGGAGGGGAGGATAATATTACCGAAAGTGAACCGATAAGTTGTGTCGCGGTCAATCATCTGGCCAAAGCCAGGGTTGATATGCCAGTCTCGGTTGGAGAAAAGAAGTTCTTTGGGAGATGAACAGCTTGCAAAAATCATAAGAGAGATTAAAAGTGCAAGCATCGGCTTAGTCATATTCAAAGGTTTCATAACATATATGTTTTGGTTTCCGATGCAAAAGTATATAGTAAAAGGGCAGGATAGTCTTAGGGATATCTCCTTTAGTCTTAGTTAGTCTTAGTTGATGGTGAAAAGTCCTAAATTTTGCTTATTTTTGCAATATGAGACGACTAAAACTGATAATGATCCTTGCTTTGAGTGTGACTGCAATAGCGATTGCTGTGGCAACCTACAATCTTTATGCCCTTTATTGCCAAGAGAAGGAGCAGATGTTGGCAACAGTAAGGAAGTGTGCTGAAAATGCCATTATCCTTGAGATGATTGGCAGGATGCAAAGAAGTGAAGTGGATGAATCGTTTATCAGGTTAAATACATTTATTGAAACTGCTCAGCAGAAAGATGGGATCTCAGCCAATTCGGATACATTGAAAATCTCTCTTGCCAGTATATTATCTCTCGGCCTTGAATTTCAGGATGCAAGGAATGCCCCGGATACAGTAACGCTTGACAGCATATTTTTATCTGAAATTCATCGGAGCGGACTAAATGCGGATAGGGCATTTCTAAGGAAATCCGGGTCTGCCTTTTTGGCCGATAATGATTTATGGAAAACGTATTACAAGATTAGCCCATCCTCACATAGGGAATATGAGGCGTATGTTTCGCCGATGTATCGGGAGGTTCTTGCCCACTTATGGGGGATTGTGATACCTTTTGCGGTGTTAATTTTGGTATTCTGCTTTCTTTCAATTTATCTTACCGGCATCATTAGAAAGTTGCGGACACTTGAGCAGATGAAGGATGACTTCACACACAATATGACGCATGAGCTCAAGACTCCGGTTGCAGTGGCATATTCGGCGGCTGATTCTATGTTGCGTTATTATGACCAGAGTGACGAAGCAAGAAACAAGCAATTCCTGAAGATTATAATGCAGAGATTGAGTTATCTTTCCGGCATGATTGAGAATATCCTTTCAATGAGCATGGAGAGATTCAAGTCGATGAAGCTTGACTTGGTCAGGTTTGAGTTGAAACCTGTGGTGACAGAGGTGGCTGACATGATCAAGCTTAAGGCAGGCAAGCCTGTGAAGATTGATGTTGATATTCCGGATGGCTTAGCCATTACGGCTGATTCCTTGCATTTTGGGAATGTATTGTCTAACCTTCTTGACAACGCCGTGAAGTATTCGGGCGATTCGGTTGAAATCTCCATAAAAGCTGATTGTAACTCTATAACGGTTGCCGATAACGGGATAGGAATAAAGAGGGAAAATTTACCTTTTATATTTGATAAATTTTATCGTGTTCCTTCGGGTGACCGCTATGAAACAAGCGGATACGGATTGGGATTATTTTACGTGAAGCAAATTATAGAATTGCTCGGTTGGGAAATAGATGTGACTTCCAAACCCGGTACAGGAACGCATTTCAGAATAAGAATGAGGAATGAGGATGAAGAAAGATAAGATACTTTTGGTGGAAGATGATTCCACGTTATCATTTATAATTCAAGATGCTCTTGTCAGGGAGGGTTTTGATGTTGTTTGTGCCTATAATGGCGAAACGGGAATAGGAATGTTTAATCAGGAGAATCCGGACCTGGTTATTGCCGATGTAATGATGCCAAAGCGTGATGGATTCGAGATGGTGAAGATAATAAGACGCATCAATCCATCCGTGCCAGTATTATTCCTCACGGCGAGAACATCTATTGATGATGTGGTGAAAGGTTTTGAACTTGGAGCGAATGATTATTTGAGGAAGCCCTTCCAGATCCTTGAGCTTGTTGTGAGAATAAAGGCATTGCTTAAAAGGAAGAAATCGGAAGCCCTTGAGGAGACGAGAATAGAAATAGGTGATTGCTCATTGGATTTTGCTTCCCAACTGTTAACCGTAGGGGAGGAAAGAATTGAATTATCGCATACGGAGGCCGTTATTCTTGATGAGCTTTTCCGGCATCCAAACGAAGTGGTTGAAGCCAAGACCCTTATGTATCGAATCTGGAACAACGACGATTATAACAATCTCAACCGCTTGCACGGGTTTATCTATAAGCTTCGTAAATATCTTGCACAATCTTCCTCTCTTGAACTTATAAATGCGAGGGGGATAGGGTATAAGTTGGCAAAGAGAGGAAAAATATAAATTATCAATATCTTATCCTAATTCCAACATATCAAAAAACATTAAGCGTGTATGGTCGTTTTCTATCTTTTCTGAAAGTAACTTAAAATCATTTTTTTTGTAAAAATCGATTGCAGACATATATGCATCAACTGTTATATACCGAAAAGCAGAATAATTGGGATTCTCGTTCAGCATCCCCTTAAGTAGGTTCATCAGATCGGTTCCAATATGCTGTCCCTTATATTTTGATGAAACGGCAAATCGCCCAATCTTAATTGCCGGATAACTGCTAAATTGTTTTCGGTCCGGAAAACTCCCCTTTATTCTTTTCCATTGGCTGTTAGTTACATCCTGTCGGCTTATTTTATCATTCAATAAACAGAAATAAGCAACAATATTACCTTCATCCTCAAGAATAAATGTATTAGCTATTCTTTTCTCAAGAAAACCTTTGGCATCATCGATTAGGAAACTGTTTAAATCTTCATCTTGGCAATCAAAATCGATTAATTCAGTAGCTGGGGTTAATTTAACAAGCTTCATAAATTTTTATATGCATATAGTGATATACTCCTTAGCTTTCTTAATTGCTTCGTTAAGCTTTTTTGTATTTTCAGCCCGTTGTTCATTACTTAGGTTTTCAACTTCCAATCTTAACCTATCAAAACGAATTGCATCTTCGCCCTTTAATACTGGAGTTTCTGCTATTGGTCTTGCCATATTATTATTTATCTTAGATTAATATACAAAGATAAAACAAATTAATAAAACTTTTGCATTAAATTAAATGAATTTTTAAATTTATTTTGATTTATCCTGCTTCCCCTTGTTTAACTTCGTTGTCTTCATTTGGAATGATGCGCGAGGAATCAGTAAGCTCCGGCATCTCCCCTTCGTCAACATAATCTTCTTCCTGAAGCATTGAGGAATCGCTTACCACTTCTCCCATAAAATCATCTTCCCCGGTGTCTTTTGAAGTGGTTCCGCTACATCCCGTCATAAATATCATGCCAGCTGAAATGCCGGCAAGAACAATGGCTTTTCCTGCGCTTGAACGACGGCGAAGCTGCTCCTCAAGATAACGCACCTCTGCCTCACATTTGGGGCATGTTCCGAGACAATCCCCCTGGAAGCGACACTCTGAAGTTACAAATTCGATTTCGTTCGCTTCTGCGATTTGCGAGCGGATCTCTTTCAATATTTTGCAAGTCTGTTTTCCTCGAGCCATTTTTATTCAATATTTTTTTGATGATCAGCCAATTTCCAACGTATAGGCACGTGCATCATTGTAGTAATCGGTTTACCGTTCCGTGTTCCCGGAGAGAATTTGGGAAACAATTTAACAACTCGCAGTGCCTCCTCATCGAATGAGGGTTCAAGTCCCTTAAACACTTTAGGGTCGCATACATTCCCTTCCTCATCAACTTTAAACCGCACAATCACACGACCTTCGACACCTTCGACACATCCGATTGAATCGGGATATTTGAGATTCTGTTTGATAAAATCCAACAATGCTTTGTTACCGCCGGGAAATTCCGCCTGTTGTTCAACGATTTCTCCAAATATTGCTTCGGCAGGGGAGAGCGTGATTGATATATCCTTCATATCATTAGTCACTATGATAGATTCTGTTTTATAACCAACATAGCCGATCTCAAGGGTATCTCCGATGCACGCCTTTATATTGAAGTTCCCTTCCAAGTTGGTGGCAGTAATTATACCGGTGGCTTTATTGTTAACCGTAGCTCCAATAAGAGGTTCGACCAATATTTCACCTTTCTCATTTCCGACATTGTCAACTACGATTCCTTTAACAGTAATCGTATCACAAACATAGGGGGTGGGTTCTGAATGCACCTTTTTAATATAAGGTTTTTGTGCACTTAAAGTTGAAGGGATAATCATAGCAAGCAATCCGGCTGAAATTCCCGCAAGTTTTATAGCGTTCCCTTTTTGTTTGTGAGCACGTAACATTTCTTCTAAGTAGCGCACCTCTGCCTCGCATTTAGGGCATGTTCCAAAACAGTCGCCTTTGAAGCGACACTCTGAAGTGACTAATTCGATTCCGTTCGCTTCTGCAATTTGCGAGCGGATCTCCTTCAATATTTTACAAGTCTGTTTTCCTCGAGCCATTTTCAGTGTATTCGTTTTTGATAGGTGAAAAAATCAAATCTATTGAAACCAATCGATTCAAGAAATCTCCTACTCGACATACGGTCTTCATCCGTATTGAAGTCGGGAATGAGAGGAAGGCGTATTATGCAGTCCTGTTCTCTTTTCTCTTGGACGATATATCTAAGGTTTTCTATTACAAGCTCATTGCTTTTTCCGGTATATTGCTGATATATCTTCCGATTCATGTCCTTGACATCAATGATAAGGGAATTTATTACTGGCAGCAGGTGCTTTACATTTTCCACCGGGACGTTAAGGGAAGTTTCCAGATTAAGTTGCCATTCCGGCCCGCAAATTTTACGAAACTCTATTATGAAATTTGGATATAAAGATGGTTCCCCACCTCCGAATGTTACCCCTCCGTTAGTGGCAAGGAAATAAAGTTCATCAATTCGGGTCTCCTCATAAAGTTCCTCCGGTGAATACTCCTTAAATCGGTTTGACTTCACCAATGATTGCGGGTTGAGGCAGTAAAGGCAGTTTAACGGACATCCATGGAAAGCCACAAGGGTTGTAACACCGTGACCATCTGTAGAGAGACGGTGACGAGATATGCCAATTACCTTTGTGCGTGGATTTTCCATAAGCCGGATCCTATGTTTGGCAAATATACAAAGAATAATCGACTTTAGATGTGACAAATGGCACAAATAAGAATTATTCAGTGGTAATTACAAAGTCAACCATATTGAAGCGTATCCTATTAAAAAGCATCAGAGCCCTTAATCCTAAGTTGCATTCGTGATCATAGGGTGCATCCTTTATAAAGACTTGCATCATAGGGACATTAACGGAGGTGCCTCCTAATTCCAATTTCATATCCGGAACTTGGTAGCATTGCGCTATATGTACCCCTCCGATGCCGCCATTGCGCACGGTCTCTAATTTTCCGGTTGATTTGACAAATTTCTTGTTTGCCTTAAAGAAGTTTTCATCGAGTATGCCATTTCCGCCATTGCCGGTATCAATGACCATCTCCATTTGATCATTATGGATTGAGCCTTTTGCAAGAAGATTCATCATAGGGGAAAAACAGAAATTAGACTTTACATCGCTCTTTTGCGGAGCTTTTGCCGGAACGAACATTTCATTCTTAGTGAAATCAATTGTGAAATCTTTCAAATGAAGCATAAGTTCGCTGCCAACGATAAGGTTAAAAAATTTGGCCAACTGGTCAGCCTCCTCACTGTTTGTCTTTATATCCATAACGCAAAAGGGGACATCATGAAGGATGATGTTACCGATTTTCAATTCTTTAGCTACGGTAAACACAGCTTCCTGCTTACCGATTCCGTTGAGCGTCACCTCTCCGTCAATCGGTATGAGCTGAAATTCCTTAGCTAAGGAATAGGAAATTAGGTTAACCGGGGCGCCGGTGTCGAAAGTTATATTAGCTTTCCGGCCATTGATGTAGCTATCATCAAGATAGATCATCACATTCTCCTTTTCCCCTATGGTGTCAATATGGAAGGGAATTACGCCGTTTTCCGCCTCAAACGATATGTCGTAAGGGGAAAAGGAGGATAGCCCTTTGTATCTGTTTATAAGCTGTTCAATCATAATGGCTCTTTCTCCCAATTCATTTTTAGTGGAGTCGAGGAAAGCCGTAAGCATTGAAACTGCTTTCTGATTTTCTCCGACCTGGCTTAAATCTGTGGAATACATTTTGGCAAATGTTAACAGATTCTCAAGGCTGTGTTTCTTAAACTCCGTGTTGAACAGTTCAGAAAATGCAGGAAGGGAGACATCGGGACGGTTGAACCGGTTTCCGATCAGGCAACGCGAATAAATATCATTGAAAGGCTCAATGGAATCCTTAGGAACGGCCTTATATAGAGAGTCAAGGGTGAACCAATCAAGCGCATTTATTGCGTTCGTGAGTTTTTCATCGTAAGTTAAAGTCTTTTTGGCATTGCCTATAAAGAAGCAAAATAACAATGCCAGGACCGGTAACCATCTTCCTCTCTTTTCAAGCATAATGTTCATTATCGATATAGTTTAGTGTGAAGTGTCATCTCGGGTAAATATAATCTTAACAGGATTATGTATATATGATTAACGAGTAATTAGGAATTAAAGTATGATTGAAATTTAAGAATGTAAAAATAGCCAGTGCCGTCTGATTTCAAATAAGATATTCATACTGTATATTTTTGATTGACGGCCTAAAATTATCAAATCATTTCAAAAGAGATTGTGACATTTGTCACAAAGTGGCAGACGTTATAAACATTCTTATTCAATCAATCTATTGGCACGTAAAATTTCTATCATTTGCGATGGGGTAACAACAAAAGGCTTCCGAGGGAAATGTTTGATGGTTCCTGTGACTAAATAGGCGGTCTCTACGCTCATAGCCACTTCAAAAAACACGGTATCATCTTTATCCGGGAAGTATTCATTTACATTTGTGCGGTCTGTATCCATTCCGAAGGCTATGAAAGCCCCGATTAGATTCTCAATGTCGTCTGTATTAAATTTGAACTTATTTCTTGAGAGGACATCTCGGTATTCATTAATTATTTCATCATTGTAAAGTGGGGTAATAATCCCATTAAGAACTGAGTTTATTACCTTGTAGGGGTTTGACGTACCATTTTTAGAATACAGAGATGATACGAGGACATTAGTATCAATTACTGCGTAAACCTTTCTCTCCTCGTTCATTTCTGACATTCTTAATTTCATTATTTATTTCTTCCAATGTCATATCTGAATGGCTTGACTCCTCCACAGTCTTACGCATTGATTCGAAAGCCTTTAAAGCCTTTTGACGTACCACGTCGGTATTGTCTGCGCGGATTTCAAAGGGAATACGCTTCTCCCTTACAACCGTCCTCATAAAAATATTGAATGCAGCGGTGGCACTTAATCCAAAAGCTTCGCACAGTAAGTCGAATTTATTTTTTAATGATTGATCAACTCTTATTGAGATAGTAGCTTGCGACATAATATATATTTTTTGTAATGCAAATATAATGCAAATTGCAGTATATTTGCAAATTTTTAGCAGTAAATTAGTTTGAAACTTTATTGGGAGATAGGTAAATAGTTTTTGATATTATTTTGTTTTGACTTCCCTAATGCGGTGCAATTGGCGGCGGGAGATATTCAGGTATGAGGCGATTTCACCGACAGAGACGAGTTCAAGGATGCGAGGATAACGTTTTATGAGCTGATGATATCGTTCTTCAGGGGTGTAGCGGTAATCGTTGAGGATATGGTTATAGGCTTGATCAAAAAGCGCCTGTACGAAATGGATATTGAGGGTAGGATCATACGCCAAATGGTTGCGCATTAGCTCAACCGGCACAAGGAACACTTCCGAATCTTCGAGCGCAATAATATCAGTTGGCATCTTTTTACCTAACATAGCACTCATGTAATTTGCCAAAACAGCTCCTTCAAAAACAAATCCAACCGCCTTATGATTCCCTGCATTGTCAATCAGGGAATGTTTGAACGAGCCGGAGGCAATCCATCCAACCTGTTTTAACACATCTCCGGAATGCACGAAAAAATCGCCGCGCTTGAAATGACGCAGAGAGCCTTGCTTTTCGCAGATCTCCTTCCAAAAAGAGAAATCCACAGCATCTTCAAAAGGGTTGAAACGAGCCATGATGCAAAGATAGTAAATTTATCGCTGTCGATTACTCATGTATCATAGATTCCTTATTCTTGCCGTCAGTTCTTCCAGTCGCTTAATCAATTCCTCAAATGAAAGACTTTGTCTGTAAATTTCCGTCACTGAAATAGAAGTAATCGATGAAGAGTTGAGAGATATCTTTTCGGGTGAGAATTTCTTGAGGAATAATGATTATAAACCTAATATTTTCAATCAATAAGTGGCAAAGTGATATTAGACAAGGAATATAGAGATTGGATAGGTAAGTTGTCTAATCGTTATCGGTCTGCTCAAATAAAAGCTGCGATTGCAGTCAATTCCGAGATGCTTCGATTCTATTGGGATTTGGGACGGACATAGTATCCATGCAGTCTGAAAATAAATATGGCAGCAAATTCTTCGAAACATAGAGTCGTGATCTGAAAGCTGCCACTCCAGAAGCAAAAGGGTTTTCTGTGAGAAACTTAAAATATATCAAAAATTTCTATTTGAGGTATTCATCAATTTGGCAACAACTTGTTGCCAAATTTAACTCCAAGAAAGGGCAACAACTTGTTGCCGAATTGTGTAAAATACCATGGGGACATCATACTTTGTTGATTGATAGATTAATCAATAACCCTGAAACCGCATTGTTTTATGTTCGGGAAACGATAGGTCATGGATGGTCACGAGCTGTCTTAGACTAGATGCTTGACTCCAAGCTCCACCTGCGTCAAAGTAAGGCTATCTCTAACTTCAAGTCCCTATTGCCGAGTCACACAAGCGATTTGGCGCAGGAGATAACAAAGGATCCATATATATTCGATTTCACCAATCTCACGGAACCATACAAAGAGCGGGAATTGAAAGAAGCGTTGTTGAAAAATATAACTAAATTCTTGCTTGAACTTGGTGAAGGATTCGCATTCGTCGGGTAAGAATATAATCTTCCTATCGGTGTTTTACAATATCAATTAGATAAGCTGCTGCCCGATAATTTCAAAAGTACATTACCTTCTATTGAGGAGATTGAGTCAGAATTAAGAAATTTGAAATAACTTTTATATGCCTGATTATGGCAATTTTATATACTAATTTTACATCCGAGTTCAAAGTCTCGGATTTTTTTCGTAATTTTACGTATTAATACGCGCAGACGAAAGGCCAACGAATGTACGTAATACTAATATTCAACGTATTAAGTGATTCCTTTGTAATCAGAAAAAGATTGTCGTCTGCCTGCCTATTCGGAAAATCTTTTTATACCTTGTAATAATGACTCATAGCCAAGCAGACATAATGACACTAATGGATATTGGGGTAAGAAAAAAAAACACATCATCTATCGCTATTACCCAATATTTCGAACCAGAAACATCGATAAGTAGAAGAGATGGTTCATTCTTAAATTTCGATACTCAGCTGGCATTGGTTACTCACTATGCGCTTCTTAAAGAGGATAATTCGGTTGTAAAGCATTACGCTGAAGAGGCTCAGAAACTTATCAATTTGTGGACGTCAGACTTTAAAGTAGATTTTCCTAAATCTAATATTATAGCTGAACCTGAGGCTATTCAACTATATCTCTTTCAAGATATTTTTAAAGCCCCGTTCCCTTGCCAAAAACATCCAGACTTTAAGTTTATAGACCTATTCGCCGGTATTGGAGGTTTCCGAATAGCGCTTCAAGATGTGGGAGGAAAATGCGTGTTCTCTTCTGAATGGGACACACAAGCACAGAAAACTTATTTTGCAAATTATGGGGAAGTCCCCTTTGGCGATATTACCCAACGTTCAATAAAGAATTACATTCCAGATGCGTTTGATGTCTTATGCGCAGGGTTTCCGTGCCAACCTTTTAGTATTTCTGGAAAGCAAAAGGGTTTTGATGACACTCGTGGCACACTATTTTTTGATATTTGTGAAATAATATCCGAAAAACAACCTAAGGTAGTCTTCCTGGAAAATGTCAAGCACTTAGTACATCATGACGGAGGCAAGACGCTAAAAACAATTCTTTCAAAGTTAGAAGAATTAGGATATAAGGTGGCATGGAAAGTGTTGAACGGAGCAGACTTTGGCATACCTCAAAATCGTGAGCGTATTATTATCATTGGCTGCAAAGACAAGTTGTTTGATTTTGAGCAACTTCCAAAACAACCTAAACGATCACTTGCCGAATTTCTCGATACGGAGGGTGACTTTGAATTCCTTATGCCGGAAGAATATACGCTTATAGATAACCCTAAAAGACAATCTGAGTCTGGATTAATTTTTGCAGGTTATCGTAATAAGTCTATCAGAAAGGCCGGTGTACGACCTGGAACTGAACACCTTTCAAGGGTGCACAAACAGCCAAATCGTATTTACTCAATTCAAGGTATCCATCCGACCCTGCCTTCTCAGGAAAGTTCCGGGAGGTTCTTTATTTTGCTTGACGATAAGCGGGTTCGAAAGCTAACGATAAATGAATGTTGGCGAATTATGGGTTTTCCTGATAATTTTGTAAGGGTTAGTGCAACTGGCCAACAATATAGACAATTAGGCAATTCGGTTTGTGTAAAAATGATAGAAGAAATAGCCAAGGAAATTAAACGCCAACTCTTATAATGTTTACCTTTAAGTTTCAAAATGCCAATCAAGGCGAAATAATATCCGCACTTTATGATTATGCGGAAAAAGCTGTTGAAGAAGGTGATTTCTCCACAAGTCTCTCCGACTCTGATAAGAAATACGTTTTAGAAGTAGTTAAAGAGTCTGAGCAATTTAAGGGAATGCTCGCCGTTCTTATAACTCTGTTCTGCCATAAAATTTTCGATCCTAATCAGGATATTCGTAATCACCAAGCGAGTATTCCTAATGGTTTTGGCGCTCGAACAATAGATTCAAAATATATAACTCCTTTTTTGAGATCAAAGAATTTTCCTGCGATGGCTGAATCGGGATGGCTTACAAGAGCCTTTGAACATCCTGAACCTTATACATTAAACTACAAAATCTCTATAAAGAAAAAATCTTTAGGCAGCATTTTTCTTCATCTCATAGATAATGTTCAATGCAACGGAACGTCACCCACGGAGGTTTTAATCTATATGTTTAAATTGCTCATTAAACAACGTGATGACAGAAATATAGAACTCGCTAAGCCTCATAGCTTAACAATTGCTCAGATAATATCTTTGCTTGAACAGCATTTTAATTATAAGTATTCTGGCCATGGTGCATCTCGTCTTCCAACCCTTGCAGTTTATGCAGCTTATCAGTGCATGATGGGACAGGTTGCAAGATATGAAGATAAGATTCTATGTGATTTGGAATCACATACTTCTTCTGACGCACAATCAGGACAAATTGGAGATATACAAGTAAATAATCATGAAAACTCTCCCTTTGAAGGTGTTGAGATAAAGCATAAAATTATAATTACCCCAGAACTCGTAAGACATGCTTTCACAAAACTGATGCTCCATCGAACGGATAGATACTACATATTGACTACTGCAAATATGGACTCAGCAAATTGGAATGAAATCAATAAAGAAATAGATTTGATAGATAGACGACACGGATGTCAAGTAATAGTAAACGGCGTATATTCTACCCTTAAATACTATCTCCGTTTACTCAAAGATCCCGCCGAGTTCATAGAACGCTATGTTGAGCTTCTTAAATCTGATGAGAGCGTTAAATATCCTCTGCAACTTGCATGGAATGAACTTAACAGCAAATAAAATATGAACTAAAGAAATGTGATAATTCTTTCTTTAGCTCTCAAATTTGCTGAAAAAGCTATTTCTGATATAAACGATGCTGTAAATACAAGCGTAAAGATAACCACAAATAACGAATCTAAGCAGTCATGAAAATACCAGGAATACCTATGTCTAAGAGTGGGCTCGAACGGAAGATCGGTAAAGCGATAATTAAAAGTGTTTTCAACAGATTTAAACTTTGATTCGGTTTTAAGGTTCTTTGGGATAATGTTCGTTATTCAGAAGAATAATTTTTTAAAAAGATACTTAATATACCATCTGTGGAAATAATTTTTTTGTGATTAATTCCATCCATATTAATATATGATAGAAATTTAATTTCGGAAGAATGATTGTACTTTATCAAACCATTAATAAACAGGATCAGTAATAAACTAAAAATAAGGCTAATTTGTTGGAAATTCTGAGAACCGAAGTAATTTTTCGGGCTAAAAGATACACAAATTTTTATGGAAAACACTCAGAATCAGAAAGAGAATGCTCAAAGTCAGATGGGTAATGCTCAGAATCAGAAAGGGAATACTCATAATCAGAAGGGAAATAATCAAAAAGAGAAGAAGGTGGCCGAGCAGGTGGCCGAGATGATTGCCGATGCCGGCGTGAAACATCTGTATGCCATCACCGGAGATAGCCTTAATGATCTTACAGAAGCCATTACAAATGATGGACGTGTTAAATTTGTACACATGCGGCACGAGGAATCTGGTGCTTTCGCTGCAAGTGCCGAGGCTCAGCTAACAGGGAAACTGGCGGCATGCGCCGGAAGTAGCGGTCCGGGGCATGTACATCTTATCAATGGTCTCTACGATGCGCAACGAAGCAATGCACCTGTGCTGGCGATAGCCTCCACTTGTGCATCAGCTGTGTTTGGAACGGAATATTTCCAAGAGACGAATCCGACGTTGCTTTTCTCCAACTGTAATGTTTATAATGAAATGGCTACGACACCCACACAGGTACCACATATGCTTCAGGCAGCAATGCAGGAAGCGATAGGTAAAGGGGGTGTCGGAATCGTAGGATTGCCTGCAGATGTGATAGGGCAACCTGCGGTAGAATCATATTCTTCCACAAAAGCAATCTACACAGAGAGGCTTCCGGAACCTTCTAAGACTGAAGTTGAGGATGCCGCTGAACTTATTAACCAGGCTGAGAGCGTGGCAATCTTTGCAGGCTCAGGTGCTAAAAATGCTGCAGATCTGCTTAACGAACTTTCCAAAAAAGTGAAGGCTCCCGTGGGTACTACCTACAAAAGTCAACTTGAGCTCATGGGGAAGTGTGAGAATTATGTTGGCCACATGGGATATTTGGGTATGTGGGCAGCGGAAAAAGCTATAGCATCGGCCGATGTGCTGATACTTATTGGCATGAACTTTCCATATCCCGGTTTCTTTCCAACCGACAAGAAGGTGATTCAGGTTGATGTACGCGCTGAACGTCTTGGCCGCAAAACAAAGGTGGATGTGGGCATAAGGTCAGATGCAGGACTGTTCCTTTCTGCATTGCTGCCAAAGCTGGATGAAAAGAATGACTCTTCATTCCTTGACAAGGCACTCTCTGATTATGCAGCGATAAAAGAGAAATTTTCCGAGCCTGTAAAGAATCCTGGGCAGAAAGGTGCTATCCGACCGGAATATATGCTCAGCCTTCTTGATGAATTGGCAGACGACAATGCGGTGTTTACTGTTGATACAGGAATGAATAATGTGTGGACTTCCCATTATCTCACAGCTAAGGGAGATCGGCGGATGATCGGTTCTTTCACGCATGGCTCTATGGCAAATGCGATGCCAATGGCAATTGGGGCGAAATTCGCGTGTCCCGACCGCCAGGTGATAGCTATCTGTGGCGATGGTGGCTTTGCAATGCTGATGGGAGAGTTGCTCACCATCATTCAGTATCATTTGCCTGTCAAACTGCTGGTTGCTGATAATCGCAGTCTTGCATTTGTGAAATGGGAGATGGAGATGGCGGGTCTTGAGCCCAATGAGACGAATCTGATGAATCCAGATTTTGGGAAGATGGGGGAAGCGATCGGTTTCTATGCAGAGACAGTGGATGATCCAGCACAGTTAAAGGATGCCATGAAGCGTTGGCTTGCCACTGAAGGGCCGGCATTGCTTTCAGTGATGACGGATAAAGATGCAGCCTCGTTCAGCTTCTCCGAGGAACTCATGGCCTCAGCGAAGCCGGGCAATCCTCTCAGTAACTTCGCACCACTCGGTTGCTAACATAAGATGGTGTGTCATAACGTCCCGTCTGGGTCGTTGTGACAGCATCCTCGCATACGGATAAAAGTAATACGGTGTGTCAAAACTCTGACACACCGTATTCTTATGATGAAAAATTATCTGTTTGTTCTGATTAGAACCAGCGGGTGTAGGCGAAGTCCATGCGGTGGGGAAGCTCTGCGTTCTTGGGATAGAGTCGGAGAGCGGACTTGAAGATGCCGGGGCTCTTGAGCTTGTAGTTGAGCTCGTAGGTATATACGCTGCCTTCGCGGTTCACTACCTTGAGGTCTTCACGGCCTGCATATTTAGTTTCGCCATCCTCTTCTTTGTAAACTACAAGTTCTACGCCGAGTGAGTCACCGAGACCCTTGGTGTCGATCTTGCATTTAACATCGAGCGCCTGGCCTGTGCGTGATGCACCGCTATTGGTGATCTCATCGATGTTGGAAGAGAGAATCTCGATGCTGTTCCATTTGCTTGCTACATCCTCTTTCCAAGCTACAATCTCACGAGCTTTGGCAAAGTCATTCTTGATGAGCTTCTCTGCACGCTTGTGCTCAGGGATGTAGAACTTGCTGATGTAGTCGTCAAGCTGACGCTTCATTGTGTAGTGAGGTGCGATATGACCGATGGAGTTTTTGATGCGCTGTACCCACTCAGGGCTGTAACCCTTGCTGTTCTTAGCAAAGTAGAGAGGAATGATCTCGTTTTCCAGCATAGAGTAGATGGTTGCTGCGTCAAGCTTATCCTGCTGTGCCTGGTCGCTGTAGGTGCGCTTGTCGGTAAGCGCCCAACCGCCCTGCTCATCTTTGCGGTAGCCTTCATACCACCAGCCGTCGAGCACTGAGAAGTTGAGGACACCGTTCATCTCAGCTTTCTCACCGGATGTTCCGGATGCCTCGAGAGGACGTGTAGGAGTATTGAGCCAGATATCAACACCTGTTACAAGACGTTTTGCAACAATCATGTTGTAGTCTTCGAGGAAGATGATCTTTCCGGAGAACTCGGGCATCTTTGAAATCTCAGTGATTCGCTTGATAAGGCCCTGGCCGGCACCGTCGGCAGGGTGAGCCTTGCCAGAGAATACGAACTGCACGGGGAACTGCTCATTGTTGACGATCTTTGAGAGACGCTCAAGGTCGGTGAAGAGGAGGTGAGCACGTTTGTAGGTTGCAAAACGGCGTGCGAAACCGATGATGAGTGCGTTAGGATTGATTTTGTCAACAATCTTGAGAACCTGAGTAGGATCACCCTGATTCTTAAGCCATTTCTCCTTGAAGTCTTTCTTAACGAAGTCGATGAACTTGTTCTTCATCGTCTGGCGCATGTTCCAGATCTTCTCATCTTCAACCTTGAAGATGCCTTTCCACATCTCGGGGTTGCTCTGATCATCAAAGAGGGCGGGGTTGAGGTATTCGCCATAGAAGTCTTTCCATTCAGTTGAAGCCCAGGTCGGCATGTGAACACCGTTGGTTACATAGCCTACATGGCTCTCTTCAGGGGCATAGCCTTTCCAAACTCCGGCGAACATCTTCTTAGAAACCTCACCGTGGAGCCAGCTCACGCCGTTGGCTTCCTGGCAAGTGTTAAGAGCGAAGGTGCTCATAGAGAAGCGCTCGTTTGTATCAGGATTCTCGCGGCCCATATTCATAAGGTCTGACCAGGAGATGCCAAGCTTGGCAGGATATTCACCAAGATACTTGCCGAAGAGGCTCTCTTCGAAATAGTCGTGACCTGCAGGAACAGGAGTGTGAACGGTGTAAAGAGAAGTGGCGCGAACAACCTCGAGAGCCACATTGAAGGGGAGGTGGTCATTCTGCACATAGTCAACCAGACGCTGGAGGTTGAGAAGAGCGGCATGACCTTCATTAGCGTGGTAGATATCGGTCTTGATGCCGAGCTTGTTGAGCATGATGATACCGCCGATGCCAAGGAGATACTCCTGCTTGATACGGTTTTCCCAGTCGCCGCCATAGAGGGCGTGGGTTATTTCACGGTCCCACTGAGAGTTCTGCTCGAGATCAGTGTCGAGGAGGTAAAGTTTCATGCGGCCCACGTTCACGCGCCAGATGTGTGCATAAACCACACGGCCGGGATAAGGAACTTCGAGAACCATAGGCTTCCCTTCTTCATCAAGGACAGCCTCGATGGGAAGCTGATCGAAGTTCTGAGCCTCATAGTTGGCAATCTGCTGACCGTCAATTGAAAGGCTCTGAGAGAAATAACCGTATTTGTAAAGGAAACCAACGGCAGTCATATTGATACGGCTGTCGGATGCCTGCTTGATATAGTCGCCGGCAAGGACACCAAGACCACCGGAATAGATTTTGAGACAGTTGCAAAGACCATACTCCATAGAGAAATATGCAACAGAAGGGATCTTATTATCCATCGGCTGTTTCATATAGTCTTTGAACATATCATACACCTCCTTGATACGGAGCATCATGCCCTTGTCTGCGAGGATCTCCTGGATTCTTTCGTATGAAAGCTGCTGGAGAAGCATAACAGGGTTTTCTCCGACTTTGCGCCAAAGCACAGGGTCAATGTCGTGGAAGAGGCGTTTACCTTTGCTGTTCCATACCCACCAGAGGTTTTTCGACATTTCCTCAAGCGGTTTGAGTTCCGTTGGAATCTCTGCGCTTACGATAAGGTTGCGCCATGCGGGAGCGTTGGTGTTGCTTACTTGAAGTTTCATTTTTGTGTTTTATTTATTTTCGGGAGCATAGCCTTGAAGAGGAGAGTGGCTTGTTTCCCTATTTATTTGTTATTTTCTTTACCTGTTTAATCTTTATTTTCTACGATAGTTCCTTCTGGCAATCGCCACTTCAAAAGCGTGGTCGTAATGCTTCATGAAGAATTGCCAGTCAGCTTTGGCGGCTGTAAGGAAAGATGCGTGGCGCGCTTCGCTGCGGCCTGCCGGGCTCTCCTTTATATAATTGACCGCTTTTGCTGAAATCTTTTCGCATGCATCCTGATAATTGGAGTCTGTGCGAGGAATCACCACTACACCGCAACGTCTGAGCGTCGGTGTGAAGTTATCTGCCACCCATTGACCGAAACCTGCCTTGTCATCGGTGATGGTAGGCACTCCGAATGCAACACTCTCCATCGGCGTATATCCCCAGGGTTCATAATATGAGGGGAAGATGGTGAGGTCGAGAGCGGGAAGGATATCGTAATATGCAATATTGAAGATGCCATCGTTTCCGTCAAGATAGCAGGGAGCATAAATCACTTTGACCTTATCAAGCGCGCCCTGCTGTTTCAGCTCGCGGATACGCACGCACACTTCGTCGCTATCTTCATTGTTGAGGCGATGGGTGAGGAAATCGGGGGCATTATCTGCCTGCCCTCCCAAGCCAAGCTTGGTCTTCAATGAACCTGAGGGCTCCTTCACCCAAGCAGGCACGAAGATGAAAGCCATAGCCTTAGCCCCTTTTGGCAGGTTGGCGCCAATGCGAGCCACGCTGTCAAGGAAGAGGTCAAGACCCTTGTTGCGATATTCGTGACGGCCGGAAGTGGCAATAAAGAAAGTATTGTCGTCGTATAAATTTTTGCCGGCCATTGCGTTGGCAATTTTCACCAGACGTGCGCGACCCTCTTTCCGAAGCTTGTTATACTTCACGGTTTTTGGCACGAAATTGGGCTCGAAACCGTTTGGGGTTACAACCTGCGGCCTAATCTCAAGAAGCTGTTTGCATTCACGAGCAGTGACTTCGCTCACAGTAGTGAAACAGTCGGCGGCATGGGCCGCGGCTTTTTCAAGGGAGTGCTTGCTCTGCATGTTTAGCTGTTCGGCCATCTGGTCGCCTTTGTAACCGTCGAAGAAATCATAGAGGGGTTTGCCGTTTCCACAGATGCTGCGACCGATGCTTGTGGCATGTGTTGTGAATACAGTAGCTGCATTAGGCATGGTGAGACGCGTATAAAGGAGTCCCATTCCTGTGGTCCATTCATCAAAGTGTGCCATCACCTTAGCTTCCCTCACCTTCATGTGAGCGGCTATTGCTTTTATCACGATGGCGGAAGCTACAGAGAAAGCACACGATTCCTCATAGTCGCCATAGCTGTGAAGGGAGTCAACTCCGAAACGCTCCCACATTTTTCCATACACTTCAGGAAGATGACTTGCAGTCTCTCCCGGATTGACAAGGATCACCTGTGGAGAACCAGGAATATCCCAGCGTCCAGTTCGGATAGTAATTCCCCATGGGAGAGAGATTTTGGTCAAGGCAGATTTGAGGATTGTTTTCTTCTCTTTAAAATAAGGAGAAGGGTTTTCTGCGTTCCATACATCCGGACCGATAAAGACCAGACGGTCGTCAAATTGTTCTTTGAGAACACGGGCTTTTGTAGAAAGGACGGCATATATTCCGCCTATCTTGTTACACACTTCCCAGCTTGTCTCAAAAAGCAAATCGACTTCAGAGAGCAAGTCGGCTTCCGCCACTTTCTCATTAGTCTTTTGTTCGCTCTTATTGGTAGCCATATAATTGTTGTAAGAAATGTATTTCGGTTTGATGGGAGTTCCCTAAAACATTTATCGTATCAGATTTATGTCTCCCGAATTTATCAGTTAAACCAAAATTTTATTTTCTTTTTTACTGTTTTTACCTTCGAAGATCTAAAGTTCTGATCTTCAATACTAAGTGAATCTTAAAGCACGAATGCTTTATCTCTTATTTTATTTCGGGAGCAAAACTAATAAAAAAAATCACATTGTGCAAGAAAAAATTAATAAAAAAATCAAATTATGCAGTAAAACGCCTAATTTAAGTCTATAAAAGGATGATTATAATCTCTTTTAGAAGTGCAAAGAGGAGTTGTTTGGGCAATTAAAGTGATAATCTATGAAATCAATATTAAAAATGGATGCTGTATAAATAATAAAAAGTAGGTTATATAAATATAAATAGCGTCCCTTGACATTTTTCAAGGGACGCTATTTATATTTATATTCAGACAATTAGAAGGGGAGATCGTCTGAATCGCTTGAACCGAAAGGATCGGCAGGGGCAGTTGTGGTTGTTGAAGTTGTCACTGTGGTCTGTTGGAATGCCTGAGCGGGGGCTGCAGGCTGAGCGTATACCTCGCCCGGAGTGGGAGGATTCAAAAGCCTTGATGAATAGGCAGATACATCGGTGTACCATCTTCCCATATACTCACGGCTTTCAACATCGACAGAGAATGAATATGACTGGCCTACATCAGCTCCAACAGTTTCAGAGCGATCACCGAAGAGAGTCATTTTCACCTTTCTGGGGTATGTTCCGAAAGTCTCTATAACTATTTCCTTCTTTTTCCAAGCATTGCCGGCTTTAGATGTGCCGGAAGTCATGCCAAGGTCAAGGATTACTTTGCCTTCAATTTCCATATTAATTATTTTTTTCTTTATGTCTGCAAATTTACTAAAAATAAAATGTACTCGCAATTAAGTGAGTATTAAAAATTAATCTTATTTCTTAGTGTAAAGAGAGTGAAGACCCTTTTATTTATATATTGGGGAATATGCTATCTTCTTGGTTTTAAAGAAAGGTTCATCAAAATATTGCGATATATCAACTGTCTCGCTCCCTTTTGCTGTGCCTCTCATCTCAGCGGAGATATCGCCTCCCTTAAGAGTGATCAATCCGTTGGGGAGTCCATTTTTCTGTTCGTTAGCAATATTCTTTTTAGAGAGTTTAATCAGATCTTGCTGGGGCATTACAGCTCTGCTGACCACAAAGTCAAATTTCTCTTTGCATTCCGCCACATCTCCGTGCTGGAAAGTGACATTCTCAAGACCGCAAGCTTTTGCAATCTCCTTAGCTACAAGTATTTTCTTTCCTGTTCGATCTATGAGATGGAATTTTACGTCGGGGAACATGACTGCCAACGGCAATCCCGGCAAACCTCCCCCGCAACCGAGATCCATAACTTTGCTTCCGGGGGTGAACTTGATGAAACGGGCAATGGCCAAAGAATGAAGGATATGATTGCATTCAAGATTATCGATATCCTTCCGGGAAATGACATTTATCTTTTCATTCCATTCCGGATAAGCGTTCATCATTATTTGAAACTGTTCGCGTTGGCGTTCGCTCAAATTGGGAAAATATTTCTCTATAAGTTTCATATCGAATTTATTTTTGCAAAATTACAATAAACTCTGCATATTTTTATGATTTTCCTTGTTTAAAGTATATAAAATATAGAGATAAAAGATAATTAAGATGAAGATAGTAAAATTTGCCTTTTCATTGTTCGGGATAAACACATATCTTGTATATGATCCGGCCACAAAGAAGTGTGCCGTCATTGATCCCGGCATGTTCGACAGGGAGGAGGAGGAAGCCATGGAACGCTTCATAGAGAGAAATTCGCTTGAGGTGACGCATATTATCGACACGCATCTGCACGTGGATCACGCTGTGGGGATAGGATTTTTGAAACAAAAATATAAGGCTCCTCTTTTTGCGCATAAAGATGATGAATTTCTTGGTGAGCGCATCCGTCAGCAGGCCCAGATGTTTGGAATATCCAATAAAGTTGAGGATGTTTCGATCGATTCTTACCTGACACCTGGTGAGGTGATAAAGATCGGAGAAGGAGAACTCAAAGTGATCCATGTGCCCGGACATTCCCCGGGTAGTGTCGCGCTATACGATGAGAAAGATGGGTTCGTAATCACCGGAGATGCCCTTTTTGCCGGCTCCATCGGACGCACGGACCTTCCCGGCGGGGATATGACAACCTTGCTTAAATCAGTCAAAAATGGATTGCTCACACTGCCGTCCTCTACAATCGTTTATCCCGGGCATGGTCCGGCAACCACAATAGGGCAGGAGAGGGCATCAAATCCTTATCTTGCTTAGCATAAGAAATATTACATATAATTCGAATCACTTACAGGATAATGCTTACGCCAATTTGCGACTAAGATAAAATTTGCGGGTGAAAAGCAAGAATATGAGAGTGCCTATTGCCTGCATCCCTGCCGTGACCCAGAATGCGGCCGAGAAAGATATATACTCAGCAATGAATCCCCCTATGAGGATTCCTATGCCCATGCCTAAATCCCAGGAAATCAGTATTGAAGAGTTGGCTGTCCCTCTCTGGTCGTTGCGTGCCACCTTGATGAACATATTCAGGAAAGCCGGATACATGCGTCCGTTTCCCAAACCGATAAGCAAGGCGGAGAGATAATAGGTCCATTCATTTATAGCAAGTGCAAAAAGGGTGAATCCGACGGTGGATAAAATCACACCCTGTGCGCAATTTTGTGTAAGCTTATCTTTGCGGAGAGCTTTCCGGCCGGTAAGGCGCGATAAGACGAGGCCACCTGAGAGGATGGCAAAGAAGATGCCGGTGCCGTCAGTGATTCCGAGTTCCTTCTGGCCGTAAATAGCTACGTAATTGCTCATCACGCCCCAGCATAGCCCGAAAAGCGAGATGTTCAGCGCCATCAACCAGGCTTTAGTCAGAAAGAAGTGGTCGAGGTCAAGCTTAGGCTTGTTTTTCACAGGCTCGCGTTTGCGAATCTTGACCGAAGTCGAGGAAATGAAACCGATCAAGGCTATGCCTAAAGAGAGCCAGAATAATAAAGGGAAATTTCCTGTGGCCGAATAGATATAAATTCCGGCAGATGGAGCGATTGCCATTGCCAGGTTATTGCTAAGCCCGTAAAAGCCGATACCCTCATTGCGGCGCGAAGATGGGAGCACATCTATAGCCACCGTGGAATTGGCCACAGTGGCGGCACCGAACGGCAATCCGTGAAGAGTGCGGATAATGGCAAACATAAGCAAGGTTCCGGCTCCGATATATCCGCTGAAACAAAGAAAGAAAAAGAAGAAGCAGAGCATCAGAACCTTCTTGCGGTCAAAAGTGTCAACAATGAATCCGCTGAAAGGGCGAACAAGAAAAGTGGCCACAACATAACCTGACAACACAAGGCCGATAGTGTCTTTATCGGCCTTGAATTGTTCGTCGAGATATATCGGCAAGAGGGGAGCAAGAAGGTAAAAGGCGAAGAAAAGCATGAAATTGCTGATCATCACCTTGATATAATTCTTATTCCATAATTTTTCAGTTACTTTCCCTCCCTCTGCTGAGGAGCATTCGTTATGATTGGAAATCTTTTGTTGCATAAACAAGTGTAGTGTTTTCCTTCGAAAATGAAAATCGCAATGCAAAATTAGATAATTCTTCGTTCAGGAGCAAAAAAAAGTGAGCCCGGCATCTATTTGCCGGGGCTCACCCAATATAAAATTGAAAATTAGAGGTTGGGATATATACAATAGTTTATCTGAGTCAGCTTCGGATTAATCCTCGCTCTGAGTTTCTGCATATTCTTTAAGAAGTTTTTCCTGAACATCGCCCGGAACAAGCTCGTAGGAAGCAAATTCCATAGTGAAACCGCTTCGTCCGCCTGTGATGGAGCTGAGAGATGTGGAGTAGGAAGCCATCTCTT
>CAMWXH010000030.1 GCA_947178165.1 uncultured Porphyromonadaceae bacterium
TGATTATTAATTGAATCAACAGATGTTAAATTATGTTTAGTTTTGTTAACGGGAAATTTTTAGGGGGCGAGGGTTAATGGAACAGGTGAATAATTTTGGGAATAAAGATTATTAATCCGACGGCGATGACTGCCATGACTGCAAGCAGAACTGAGCCGGCCCCTATATCCTTGGCATCTTTAATCAACGGATCTTTTTCCGGGGAGACCTTATCGCAGACCCTTTCGATGGCTGTATTGAACCCTTCTGCCATCAGGACGATTCCTATGCATATTAAAATAAGGCACCATTCGGTTTTATCTATCCGGAAAACAAATCCGGCTATTATCACCAGAATCATGGCTAATAAATGTATCTTGGCGTGAGCCTCTTTTCCAAATAATGTCCTGATTCCTGTCCAGGCGTAGCCAAAGGCTTTCTGACGTTTTTTTAAATATGATTTCAATTTCATAAGATACTCGATACAAAAGTGCAACCCCTCTGGGGTTGAGGATTGGTGGATTTCTTTGCCTCGGGTACGGGGAACCCGAACCCGAGGCAAATAGAAGGTGTAACCGCTCCGCGGTTAGAAGTCGAAGGAGAGATAGGCTCCTATATGTGTATTATCCGCGAGGGGGGAAACTTGCAGGTTATGCTTGCGCGCAAATGGGGTGGTAAAGATATATGCACAGGCCGCCCCAATGACTGCTCCGGCACATACATCCCAAACGTGATGTTTCTTGGCAAACACCCTGCCCCACGCTACATAGCAAGAGAGCGCGTAGGCCGGCGCTCCTACACCCCATCCATAGCGACGCTGCAGAAAAGCCGCCGTGGCAAAACTGATGGAGGAGTGTCCCGATGGAAAACTATGAGTGTTGGAATAGTCCGGGCGCATCTCCTTGATGCTATATTTGAGAATCAAGGTTGTGGCAGTTGTCGCGGCCGCTGTCTCAACCCCTTGTATCAGACCTTTCCAGTCTTTCTGAACTAAGACACCGGTCAGTGCAGCTACCGGGAGGGCAATCACGACGGCGTCGGTGGTCTTAGCCACTATTTTCTGATTTCGGGAAGGGATGAATTCCTGAGCCGATGCGTTAATGAAGAAAACAATGAGGAGAAAAATAAAAGCACTAAAAGATCTCATAATATTTTGGATGAAGCCTGATGAAACATGATAAAGCTTATTGGAGCTTGATAATACTTGTTAAAGCTTGATTAAAAATTACGCCGGGAAAATTCCCGGCGTAAAGTTATGTAAAAATTTGTGAAATGACAATATCAAACCCTATGGCAAATCCCACCCGAAGCTGAGCTGGTCGATATAGAGCGTGGCTCCAGTTCCTCCTGTGAAATAATCACCATACTTTGATGTGGCGCAAGTGATCTGCAGATATGTCGGAACTCTCGAGGTGTCTCTATAGTCGAGCTTAATCTCGAATTCGGCATAATTATCCATAGTTCCACTATAAAGGAGTTCGCCGTATGCAATTATAGATGGTGAATCCTTATCGAAAAGCTGGCGGTTTTTGGGATTTGTTCGAATCTCAAAAGGAGCAGTCCAATCAGCTAAGGCCACATATATATGACACGTATCGGGCTTACCTTTTAAAGCCTCAAATTCGGCCGCCGCATAATCAATCGGGGCAGTCTTGTATTGGTAATACCCCTTAAGCGAAGTTGGCCGCAGATTGAATGGCTGTCCAAAATCAAGGATGCCGTTTGTCCCGTCAACCTTGGCGAACTTGCCTGTGAATACAGATCCGGCGGCAAGCTTGCCGATACCGAAAAGGCCAACAAACCTTGTGTCGAGCATAGCTGCGCGTCCTTGACCTGTCGGCGTATGGTCGGTAGGGCTTACGTTATTCTGCTTCATTGTTGCAGTTCCAGTGTTGCCGGTATCCCAATATTCAAGTCCTCCTTCAGCATAGGGGAACCATATATTCCGGCTTGCATCAAACCACCAGTCCTCGAAATCACCATTGGGTATATCGGCTGTGCCCTGAGTGGTCACCTTGACTACATTCCCCTTATCGGTTCCTGCAACCGCACGAATTTCATATTCCGTGAGAGGCTTCAAATGAGGAATCGAGGCTGAGAAAGTGCCTTGCGACTGAATCACACGCTCCTGCGGAACAGCTGTCCATTCCGACTCCCCTGCTTCACGATATTCAAAACCACCGGTCATATCGGATGGGCAGGTGCCGTATGCCCAGACAACCTCCGACCAAGCATCGGCCGAAGAGGTGGCAACCACAAGGTCGGTGAAGACGACATAGATAGTCCATATCTCAGTGCGCCCGTGAGCTGTCACCTCCACGCGCAAAGGGTAAGAGAGATCGAGCGGGCCAGGCTTTAAATCGGGAGTCATGGTTGTGATCTCACGCGGGCCCAACTTAACAGTTTCAAGCTTGAGATCGGAAAGGTCCGTTCCCTCAGGCATACTGACTATCACCCTATGCCCTATCGGGTCGATCACGGTCTCCCCTACCTGCCCATCAACTGTGAAATAGCGTTCTATATCCTGTTTACCATAAATCACCCAGTAATAGGTCTGATATTTGGAGAGCGCAACAATCATAGGATGCGTAAGGTCGTGAGTGCCTTCAAGAAGATCAAAATCGCAACGGGCACCCGGAGTTGTCTCAAACTCCGTGAACTTGACATTCTCAATATCAACAATCTCATCAAGATAAACAGTGACATCGAAGGCAAGCGAATCAATTACCGACGGTTTAATCTCCCCCTCAGCCACAAGACCTGTTATAATCTGCGGAATCTTAGGGTAAGGGATATCATTCTCTATGCACCCCGAGAGGAACATCATAACCATAACCGGCAGATATGCCCAAATATATCTGAATTTCAACTTAGCCATATTCACATCATATATGGATACCTATCCCGAAATTGATATTAAAGATATTGAAACGGAAATTAGCACCGGAAGCGAACCTGTTTCCGATATCTTCTCCATTTTCTTTCTGCTTTTCATTACGAAGATGATAGCCGAACACTCCGAAGGAGACATTGAAGCTAACATTATCCATAATAAAGACACACACACCGGGAGAGAAATTCAAAGAAGCATCCATATAGGTGGTGTGCGTCTCCCTTGCCTCCCCTCCGAATGGCCTCCTGAAATCTGAATTGCCTGAGGAGAAAGCCAACTCAACCTCATTGAAGATTCCAAACCGGCCACGGCGCGACAAACCGATGTACTGACTCAAAGTCAAGGCGGCAGTGTAGCCCTCGTTTCGGTACATCACATCATTCAATGAGAAATTCATATCCTCGCTGATGTCAACCTTAAAGGAATCGATGCTCCCCTTCATAGAGGTGTAGCCGAATCGCAATCCGACAGAGAGATTGTTTCTAATGAAATATGAGACAGAAGGCTTTATTGAGAAGGTGTGTATGTTGAGGTCAATATCCGTGAGAAGCCCGAGGAGTTCAAGGTCATCTGTTCCAAACTCTCCATAGGATGCAGTGAGGCCGAAAGCCCATTTCCCCTTGGGTATGAAAAGATGGTTAAAGAGGCCTCGGTTATAACGTTCACGGGCAAAATTCCTTGTCTTCAACAGCATAGGAACCGTGTCGCCATTCACAAGCGTCATATCGTTAAATGAAACGGCACTCTCATCATCCACGACTTTTTTACCTCCACGAAGAAGCATAAGCACATCCTTCTGCAAAGAGTCGGGTATAAATATATATTTCCCATCGGGTATATTTTCCACCGGCAAGACTTTCACGGCAGGAATTGTGTCTTCACCGCAGGCTGATATGACCGCTATCGCTGAAAATATCAGAAACAAGATTCTTTTCATAAGTAGAATGATACGCCGAAGGTGATTGAAAACAGATTAATTCTAAAATTAGCCGACTTTGACTTCCTATGGGCTACATAAATTCGATCGGTCAGCGTCTTGGTTGCCGTATAACTGAAACCCAATACACCGACATTGACCTCTATGGCCGAATAGTTAGTCAGGAACAGGCAAAGGCCCGGCACCAATCCGACATCGAGAGAGAAATTGGTTTCATACGCACCTGTCACATCCTCGCCAACACCCTTGGTGAACTTCGACTGTCCTCCTCCGAGCTGACATTGAATCTCATTAAAGAATCCAAATCTCTTAGACCTCCCTATTGAGAAGTAGTTGCGGAAGAACGCCGTGGCATAATAGTTATGCGCCAAGGAATAGACATAGTCGGCGGCATATTCAGAATCAGCACCCATAACGAAACTGGCACTCTCAAGCTTTGCAAGCGAACGCTGGTAGGCAAACTTTATTCCTCCTCCCATATCGTCACGGAACATATAACATACGCTCGGACTCACCTTAAAGGTATATGTATCTCCTGAAAGATTTTCAAGGATGAAGAACTGGTATTTATTCTGGTTTGATTGAGAATAAGACACCGAGAGACCTGCTATCCATTGTCCCTTAGGCACGAAAACAACCGACTCGACATCTCTCTTGAACTCCTCAATATCATTTTCCGACTGAAGCTCACGCACCATCTCAGGGGTGATATGCAGGGTGTCGCCGTGCAGTTCAGAGCCCTCAATATTCAAGGCGTCGGCCGTGGGTGATAATGCAGTTTGACCCTGCATGCCAAAAGCACACAGAGTCAAAACAGAAGCGGTCAGAAATTTAACTGAATTTCTCACTTTGATTTCATATTAATAAACCAATTCAAAGTCATCGAGATAGAAAACGGAACCGGCAGCTCCGGAGAAGAAATCCCCATACTTAGAGGCAGATACAACGACCACCAAATATTTGGCCGCCTGCTTATTGGCACGCTCATTATAATTGATAGGAATCTCCACAGCTTCAAGAGCGCCGTCTGGTCCGAAGTTTCCAGTCCATGTTTTTTCGCCATAAGCGAGCACTACGGCATCCTCCGCATCAAAGAGCTTTCGGTTGGAAGGATTGGTGCGAATCTCCACCGGCTCAGTTGTCAAAGCCACATAAATCTGACCATGATCCGTACCACCGTCGAAATTGACGGGAAGGAAATCTATGTTCTTACTTTCAGCTTTCACACCGGAAGCAGGACGATAGTTAGCCCAAACTTTCAATGCTTTCGGATGAGAGCCATTGTAAGGACGACCCAAAGATAGAACACCGTTGGTTCCATCTGTCTTTACATAAGAACCTATGAATATATTACCGGCCGCAATCACTCCCAGAGCAGACTTGGACTCCAGGCGTGCAGCATAAGAACCGCTATGCTTCATGTCGGAAGATTTATCGGTCAATGTCAGATTGGCAGTTGCAGAACCTTCATTGCCGGAACCCCAGAATGAAGCTTCCTTATCTCCAACACCCCATGGGAGGGTTACGTTTTTTGTACCTAACATTGTCTTTGCAGAGTAGGAACTCCATTCTTCAAACGATGCACCCGGGATCTCAAATTTAGACTCAGTGGTGAAAGTCATCACATTGCCTTTATCGTAGCTATCCGTATATGTCTTATATTCGTATGTGGCGCCCGGTTTGAGACCGCTGAGCTTAACAGTGAAAGGAACTTTTTCAGCACGTGTAGCAATCTGAGCGCGCGTCATCGAGCGAAGTTTCTTACGCAAGGAGGATCCGGAATCTTTTGCCGACACCTTATTCCATTCTGAAGCTCCGGCTTCACGATACATGATACCGTAATCGCCTGCCTCAGCATCATAAAGATAACCGGTAAGGGTGGCCTGTGTTCCGGTAATCGCCATTGGCTGGCTGGCTTTGTCGGGAGCCGGTGCAGGTTCAACAGGCGCCAGCACCTCTATTGCCGATTCGGTATTTGCAATTCTCAGCGCAGCATCGGTGCGTTTGCCGTTACGGTCCACAGCATTAATATCAATCACATATTCCTCATCACTTGCAGGAAGAGCATCAAAGAAGCCTTTGCTGAAGAAGAGGGTGTATTCATCAAGCATCACTCCAGAGGAAGCATCCTGTTTGCGAACATGATCAATGTTAATTCCAAGATTTTTAAATGCGGCCGTTTCATCTTGAGAATTATTTGTTATATCGTGATTAACAAGATTACGGATTGCAAGAGGAGCCTTATCACCACCGATCACAACAGAACTCAAGGCATCGTAGCCACAGACATAGACAATCTTCTCGTTAAATGTGCCGGGGGTTCCCACCACCTGATCCGCCATGTCAAACTCCACACCCTGAATTATAGGACGGCCGAAAATCTCTACCTCCTCCTCAATGACAGGGATATCTTCAATCTCAATCTTGATAAGGCCCGAACCCCATTCAGGATTGGCATTACCTTTCAGACGCACCTGATACTGGTGAGCACGCTGCACGTTTTCAATAACGCCCTCACGCGTGATGACCTCACCATCCGCCGTCTTGCCGGATACAGTATATGAAAGCGAAGTGTCGGTAGAAGGCATCATGAAATATCCGGTGTTATGAACGGTCGAGCCGCCTTCTGCGGAGTCGCTGAATGTGAGTTCCCCGCGAGAATGCCCAACGGTCATTGTCAGGTCGGTAAGGCCAAGCTCAAACGTTTCGGGAGCAAATGATACGAGAACATTGGCTATGTTAAGCTTGAGGACAACCGTGGTCTGATCCTCCACCTGAAATTCCTCAGTCTTTCCGCGATAGAATTTGGCATCGAAAGAGGCAGATACAGAATCTCCTGTCCAGCCTTCAGCAAGGTAAGTGTGGCCTCTCTGCAAGGCAATGTCACCGGGGATGGTTTCAAGGCCGAAATATTTGCGAATCACGTCGTGGCGATCTGAATTGACATTCTTACGCTCAATATACACAATGGCACGTTCGCGAAGAGACTTCATCTCCTCAACCTCTATCTCAGCACGCGTCACTGTCTTACCTTTGATATCGGTGGATAGATGCAAAGCGCCCATCCCTTTTTCAACATCCCCGAAAGGAGTTTCCATTGTACAGGATACACTCACTGCAGCCATTAAACCCACAGCAGCGAATCCGATATATTTTCTAATATTTTTCATTTCTACTACTGCTGTTATTAATTAGACTTCAAAATCAATGTCTTCGTTGTTTCACCGTTATCATCACCGATGGAAAGGATGAAATTATGGGTGCCGGAACCAAGCACGGTAATCAAAGGAAGGAAATTAGTAAGGTCAAATTTAACTTCTTTTGAACCCTCTACTTTTTGTCCTTCAGACAAAAGTTGCAGACTTATAAGAGCATCTTCATTAGCTCCGGGGTTAATGAGGTCAAGAGGATTTGAGAGACCGACCTGTTCAATATCCAAAGTTTCAGAATCAATCTTACATTCGAATTTGGTAAAGCCACTTTCCGCAGAACTGCGTATCATCAGCACACACTCCATTTCATCTACAATCACATTCTCCTTGCCAAACTCAATATTTGGAATGGCTGCGTTCGACTGGGGAAGAGCCTCAATTGTGGGAGGAGCGTCATTCTGTGCCGGGGGATTGGGCACATCAGGAGTCTCACCACCACCCTCTGTTGGACGTTCAGAATCGTCAAGAGGCTGGTCAGCGCCGATTTCTACATTATATTCAAGATCAACCGTAGTGACGGACGCATCGACATTAACTTCTGCGTCAGCTTGTCCGCTATGGCCGTCGCCCTGCGAATGAAGCTTGAAACGAATCTTATAGTGATGACCCTTCTTGACCACTTCGAACGATTTGTTTTCAACGGTAGGCACCCCCTCAACTGTTCCGTTGAAAGAAGCCACCATCGACACACCTTCTGTGTGTTTGAAATGACCTGCCACACCCTCCTTATCCTTAGTGTAGCGAAGGCCGGCATTATCACCAACTTTTACCTCCACATAAGAATCAGGAGACATATTGACAGAAAGCATCGGATCGAACTCCACAGTAACTTTCACATTCTGCAAACGGCAGACTATAGGATTCACTTCAGTGGTCACCTCATCGCGCATAATATAGAATGCATCTGACTCTCCGACATAGTAGGGAGATTCCCAATCCGCTTCGACATCAACGCCCTTAGTGGCAGTCACTGTATATCTTCCGACAGGAAGAGTAACAATATCGGGCATATCGGCATACCTGTATGATTTTTCAGGAGCGGTGCCATTATCCTTGAAGAAAAGGATCTTGAAATCATCAAGCTCATTCCCGGCGCGAGAGGGGGAATTGTATATAGTCTCGGAATCGTCGCGGACATCGAGCAAAATGGAGTTTTTATTGAATTCTCCATCGCCCTGTTCGGTGTTTAGCGTAAAACCCATCTCCTCACAGCTTCCGAGGAACATGAGGGCTGCAATACAGCCTACGGTATATAAAGTTTTCATTATTATCGTTGATGGTTAGATTATTACTTGCGTTTCTTAGATGATTTCACCTGCTTGGCTCTATTTGGAGCATTTTGGGGTGATGATGAATACTCAAGCCTTACATTATCGATAGTCAGTTTCGAACCAACCGCAACGGCATGATACTCATTCGCATTAACCGTATGAATATAGGGTGTGGCAGGCAATGTGTATTTACCCTCTGAGAGTGCGCTGCCGGTAGGGATATTAACAGCAGGAGAAGTTCCTGTTTTTGTTGATTTGAATCCTACGACAAGCTTAACCGCCTTCTTTCCAAATTTATAATTAGACAAGACTATGCGTCCGGTCTGACCGTTACCATTTGCAAGAACAAGATTCCCCGCTGAAATAACTGCACCGGATGCATCAATAACTGAGATATATGCCTCTCCCGACTCACCGTTATATGATTCATAATTATAAGTGAATGTCATAGCCTCCGGACGTGTAGTCCAATTTATTCCATCTTTGCGATTTTCGCTTCCATTATAAGAATATTCACCCAGAAACAACTCTCCCGAAACCTTTACAAGATCAGACTGGGAAGGTGTATTTTTACAATAATAATCTCCATTCCAGAAATCTCCTGTTTTGGAAGGTGTTGTGCCCTTATGGTTATAACCTACAGTCTGTATTATCACCTTTCCGTTATCTGAGTACGTGGAGGGGACCATGAACCAGGTATTCTTGTTTGATGTATTTTCCCAACATGTAAGTTGATTTATATTAGCCCAGCCATCAGGAGTGGATCTGACAATCGAACTCTGGTTAGTATAATCTATTGCTCCGGCTCTGAACTTTCCTCCGACCTGTATTTTAGTAAAATTAATTGTCTGAGAGGCAAGGTCAAATTCACTGTTAGGAATAACTTCTACATTCTCTGTTGTGAACGCAGAAATCGGCTGTTTCGGGTTATCCATATAAGAAAGGAAGCTTTCAAAACCGTCGTAGGCTGTAGCTGCCTGAAGGCCTGAATATTCGAAGATGCCTTCTGCATCATTATATACAGCAAGATCCTTTTCGGAACCGTTAAGAGCGACCTTAAAATTCTTCTTGACAATATCAAATTTCGCCGGATCAGCAGCGCTGACTTTAAACAAGACCTTATTGGCAAAGGCATCCACCTCCACAGAATATTCAGGGAAAATTACATCCTCATCTTTAATTTCAGCTTTAGGAGCGGTATCCACACCATAGAATGCCCTGACCTTGATGTCGTAATGTTCAACTGCCGGAATAGAGAGACGATAATTGTAAACATATTCTCCGTCGGCGCGCGTGCGCATAGAGGAGGGGGTGTCAAGAATCTTTGCTTCAACCCAAGCCCCTTTATCGTTTGTCACCTCAAAGCGAATGTTATCTTTAACATTGGGCTGGTTTGTTGTTACAGCAACAGTCATCTCCTTGCCCATATATTCAGGGTGGGATGCTACACTAAGCTTAATATTCACTTGCTTGATGGTAACGTTAAACTCAACCGGATTTTCGCATACAAGAGTGCGGGCATCCTCAACATCAACGGTGAACTTATAAGTTCCTTCGGGAAGTTTTGCGAGGAAGTCCTTGAACTTGATCACGCCTGCCTTATCGGGGTTGCGATAGAATCCTTGAACTTCAAGACCTGTAGAAGCCACCTGATTCTGCACAATAGGATCAGCGCCCACAAGCTGTACGCTATTGCCGAATGCAAGCGCGGTGGAAGAGACCACATTAATATTAACTTTTCTAAGACCGCCGTATGCCAACACGTCGATGCGAGGGTCGCCCGGAACTTCAAACGACTCAAATTCATTGTAGAACATATCGGCCGGGAAATCATAAACCTTCAACGCCGGAGCCGGAGCAGTGAAAAGTTCATCGCCAAGTGCTATATCGACAAAGTCAGATTCCACCTCTTCAGTGATCTGCACATCGAGACGAGCATTCTCCGTACCGTTCTGGTCATTTACACCCAAAGTGACAATATAATGATGTCTTGGAGCCGCCGTGAAGCTATAAGGGGCTACCTCAACCTTATCGCCTTGACCATTAGTAAGGGTGATGCGTAAATCTAATTTCCCCGGCTTCATATATGCCGGACGATCCTCATTCTGAGCAAAAACGACCCAGTCGGAACTGGATTCAGCCTTAAGCGCAGAACTATAAGCCGCAAACCGGCTCTTGAAATCGTCGGAATATCTCACGCTCACCATCGCATTAGAGAGAGTGGCAGTGAGCTGTACATGACTTTCCGTGCCCGCTTCAACGGTAACACTCTGTGAAGCCGAAAAACATGGTAATTCAAATCCCTCCTGCTCCATATCACCATAGGTTGCAGAAAGTGTGTAAGTACCAATCGGGAACAGGCCCTCACGATTAAATGCATCTACATTAACCCAGTTCTTAGAGAAAGAACCATCTTGTTTTTCAAATGAGATTCCAAACTGCGAAGGTTCGGGAACCACGCTCACCTTAGTATCGTCAGCGCGGGTATTCATGATTACCCTGGCATCTGATGAAAGAGTGAGGACAATCTTGCCATCGGGGCCGTCGGTGCGGAATCCCTCTTCAGAGGAGCAGGAAATCATTCCCGCCATTGCCCCTGCCAGCAGAAGTCCTGTAGAAAACCTTTTCATATTATTATCAAGTTAGCTGTGTTGTAGTCGTGTTTAGTTATATACAAAATATGAAGTTGTAAAAAAACTTCTATATAAATAGCCATATTTCCATATCAGCTACCTATACAAAATGGAAAACGCGAAAATTTTTCGCATACAAAATTACATCTTTTATTTTTTATCCACTAATTTTGACGTAAATTTGCGCATTAATACGCCAATTTAACCAATTCTAAGATTTAAATGTTATTAAATGTGAAAATCATTTTTCTTTTTTTCATAACATATAGTGGAGGAATTTGTTTTATAAATGCTCTAATAGAGGATATTTTTTTAACATAAACAATAATGAAAAGAATCAAGACAATCATCGTGGCCCTTCTCGTCATAATTTCAGGCGCGAATATGGCCAATGCACAGTCACTTTCCGATATCCTTGGAAAGATTAGCAATGCAACCGGAAACAAGGAGAATAAATCTTCAGATAACAAGTCGGGGTCCGGTTTGGGCGGAACATTAGGCAATTTGCTCGAGGGGGTATTCTCAAGCTCCAACATCACAGTGGCCGATCTTGCCGGCACATGGAAGTCATCCGGGCCGGCGGTCTCTTTTCAGGGAGACAATTTCTTGAAAAAGGCAGGTGGCGTTGCCGCGGCGGCGGCCATCGAATCAAAATTGGAGCCCTACTTCAATCAGTATGGACTCAAAGGAGCCGTGCTCACTGTCGATAACAAAGGGAATTTCACTCTCACGGTGAAGAAGGTGAAGCTGCAGGGCACGATAACTGAGACTGGTGAAAAGGGTATATTCAATTTCAACTTCAAAGCCTTTGGCAAAATCAAAATAGGAGCGATGAAGACCTATATCCAGAAGAGTTACAATTCAATGGATGTGATGTTTGATGCGACAAAGATGATGAAACTGATCACTACAGTCGGCAAAATCACCAATATGCAGACTATCAACGCGCTCACTTCGATTCTTAATTCATATGACGGGCTTTGCGTCGGATTTAAGATGAGCAAGTAAGTGATGGTGTGTCATAACGGATAAAAGTATGACGGTGTGACAAATTTCGAAATTTGTCACACCGTCATAAAAATGTAACCGTCTCCGCCAGTTATAACATTCTGCCGGTATTATTTCTATTATTTTATATTCGCTAAGCGGGCGAGATATTTTCCGAGGATGTCGAATTCGAGGTTGACGCGAGTCCCTTTTTCAATGCGGCAGAAGTTGGTGTGATCGTGGGTGTAGGGGATGATAGCCACTTTAAAAGAATCATCAGTGGGCTCTACTACTGTAAGACTAACCCCGTTCACTGTGACCGAACCTTTATCAACAGTCACATATCCCCTTTTTGCCATTTCAGGAGCCACATCATAACGGAATGTGTAATACCAGCTTCCGTCGCTTTCAGTTACGTCCACACACTCCGCAGTGGTATCGACATGCCCCTGGACTATATGGCCGTCAAGGCGTCCGTCAATCTTCATGCTGCGCTCGAGATTCACAAGGTCGCCCGGCTTCAGTCCGCCTAAATTTGAACGGTCGAGAGTCTCCTTGATAGCAGTGACAGTATATGTGCCGTCGCCCGGGAGAGACACAACCGTAAGGCAAACACCATTGTGCGATACGCTTTGGTCGATTTTAAGCTCATCGGTAAATGAGCAACGCATTGTGATATGAAGATTTCCTTTATCTTCACGGAGAGCAACTACTTGAGCCGCTTCCTCCACTATTCCTGAAAACATATACAAAATTCTTTACAATTATATGGCAAAGTTAATATTTTTTGCTAAATTTACGGCAACAATAACCCGAAATTCCTATTTACCTTGCCAATGACCCGATCCCGCAGTGAAATACCGCTTCCCGCCTCAACCGGAGGCGAGGAAAGGAGCCTGTTGCCACGTGGAGGGCAAATAACCATCATCGGGGCCAACGGAGCGGGCAAATCGAGGTTTATGGATGAGATGACCGCTCTTTGCGGCCCAAGGGCATACGTTCTGTCTGCCTTATCTTCCTCGTTTCCTGAGACGGAGCCCTCGCAGATGCCAGGGTCGATCGACACCTTATACCGCAAAGCTACCTCCAAGCAACGATACATGCGGGCCGACGCTGTGAGCCAGCTCGACAAGCTGTCATACATGCTTTTTGCCGATGAACTTGAAAGCCTTCTTGATTTCAAGGAATCAGCGAGCGAAGGGAAAGAGAGGATAAAACCCGGCCTCACAAAACTCGACAGAATAAAAAAACTGTGGAAGGAGATATTCCCCGGAAGCCGCATCACACGCGACAAGGGCACACTTATGTTTGCCACGACTGCCGGCGAAGACCTAATACCCGTGCATCGCCTCAGCCAAGGGGAGAAGACAGCCTTATATTACGCATCGGCTGTGCTTTATGCCATGCCCGAGGGGGTAATTTTCATTGACTCCCCTTCCCTATTCCTGCATCCATCGATAACGGGTAATTTCTGGAATGCGATAGAGCGTTTGCGTCCGGACTGCACATTTGTGTATAATTCTGTTGATGTGGATTTCGTGCAATCGCGCATGCAGAACACTTGCATCTGGGTAAAGAGCTACGATTCGGCATCCAAGGCATGGGAGTATCAGGTGCTTCCCGACACACCCTTATCTGAAGAACTTTTCATAGAGCTTGCCGGAAGCCGGCGCCCGGTGATGTTTATCGAGGGCGACTCGCGACACAGCATAGATGCAAAACTTTATTCGCTTGTATTTTCAGAGTGGACAGTCAGGCCGTTAGGGTCTTGCAACAAAGTGATTGAAACTACTCGCACATTCAACGACTTAAAGTATATGCATCACCTTCAGTCGCGTGGCATTGTTGACCGCGACCGAAGGACTGATGTGGAGGTTGACTATCTCAGGAAGAAGGAGATATTGGTGCCGGAAGTTGCCGAGATTGAAAATATTTTCCTATTGGAGGCTGTGATTAAGATCATGGCCCGCCGGCGAGGGAAGCAACCGGCGAAAGTATTCTTGAAGGTGAAGGGAGAAGTGATAAAGATGTTCCGTCGCCATGCCGACCAACAGGCTTTGCAGCATGTAAGGCACCGTGTGAAGCGAGAAGTGGAATGCAAGATCGATGCCCGATTCACCTGCATCACCGCTCTTGAAACTCACCTCAAGACACTCGTATTCAAATTGCAGCCAAGGAAGCATTATAACGCGCTCCGGCAACGATTCGCCAAGCTGATTTCCGAAGAGGATTATGAGGGAATACTGCAAGTGTTCAATCATAAGCCTATGCTTCCGGATTCGGGCGTGCATCAACTTCTTGGGTTCCGGTCGAAGGAGGATTATATCATAGGAGTATTGAAAGCACTTGAGGAGAATGGAGAGGATGCAAGGCATCTGCGAGCCGTCATAAGACATTGTTTCCGCATAGACGATGAAACAAAATCAAGGATTTAAGGTTATTAAAGGTGTAGGAGGGATGGGCAATTAAGGCGGGATAGTCGATTTAGGCAGGATGGGCGTTTTAGGCGGATAGGCTTGGAAAATAATAAAGATAATAATAATTAATAAAATACTAAAATATGGAAAAACAGTTGGGCATTCTCCGCGATGATCCGTGGCTTGAGCCATTCGCCGCGGCCATTGAGGGACGCCACCAGGATGTGATAAGAAAAAAAGAGGAACTCACCGCTAATACTCGCGGTTCTCTCAAACGATTTGCAAATGCTTACAACTACTTCGGCCTCCACAAGGATAAGGATGGGTGGGTGTTCCGTGAATTTGCACCCAACGCCACAGCTATTCATCTGATGGGCACTTTCAATGACTGGCGCAAGGATGATCCGGCCTACTCTCTTACACGTCTTGAGGATGGCACATGGGAGGGGAAATTCCCTGCTGATGCCCTTAAGAATGGCGACCTGTATAAAATGTTTGTAGAATGGAACGGAGGTTGCGGCGAGCGCATCCCGGCTTACGCCCGCCGAGTGGTGCAGGATGAAACCACCCATATCTTTTCAGCGGAAGTTTATGACCCGGAACATCCTTACGAATTCAAGATCAAGAAATTCACACCCGATACAAAACCTCTTCTAATATATGAGTGCCATATCGGCATGGCTCAGAATGAGGAGGGCGTTGGGACATACGATGAATTCCGTCGCCTCACCCTTCCGCGCATAGCCAAGGATGGCTACAATGCCATTCAGATCATGGCTATTCAGGAGCATCCCTATTATGGCTCTTTCGGCTATCACGTAAGCAGTTTCTATGCGGCTTCTTCCCGTTTCGGCACTCCCGACGACCTTAAACGCCTTATCGACGAAGCGCACGAGATGGGAATTGCAGTGATTATGGATATAGTCCATTCACACGCTGTGAAAAATGAAGTGGAGGGCCTGGGCAGGCTCGACGGCTCCTACGACCTCTATTTCTATGGCGACCATCGTCGCGAACATCCGGCATGGGATTCGCTTTGCTTTGATTATGGGAAGAATTCAGTGCTTCATTTCCTTCTCTCAAACTGCAAATTCTGGCTTGAGGAATATAAGTTTGACGGCTTCCGCTTCGACGGGGTGACATCGATGCTTTATTATGACCACGGTCTTGGGAAGGCATTCGGGAGCTATGGCGATTATTATGACGGAGGCCAAGACACGAATGCACTCGTATATCTCTCTCTTGCCAACGTACTTATTCACGAAGTGAACCCGAAAGCCATAACCATCGCAGAAGAGATGAGCGGAATGCCCGGCTTGGCTCTGAAATTTGATGAAGGCGGCATCGGCTTTGACTACAGAATGGCAATGGGCATCCCCGATTACTGGATCAAGATGATCAAGGAGAAGAAAGATGAGGACTGGCATCCGACATCAATATTCTGGGAGCTCACCAACAGGCGTGCAGATGAAAAGACCGTGTCTTATTGCGAAAGCCACGACCAGGCACTTGTAGGCGACAAGACAATCATCTTCCGACTCATCGACAAGGAGATGTATTGGCACATGATGGTTGACGACAATAATTTCACTGTGGAGCGTGGAATGGCGCTTCATAAGATGATACGCCTCGTGACGCTTGCCACAATAAATGGCGGTTACCTTAACTTCATGGGAAATGAGTTCGGGCATCCCGAATGGATCGACTTCCCGCGCGAGGGTAATGGCTGGAGCTATAAATATGCGCGTCGCCAGTGGGATTTAGTGGATCGCAAGGATTTGAAATATAAGTTCCTCAACGCCTTTGACAATGCAATGGTGGAGGTGGTTTCCTCTAAATATAATTTCCAGTCGATGCCTGTAGATAAGCTTTGGGAGAAAGATGACGACCAGGTGCTTGCATTCCGCCGCGGCGACCTCGTGTTCGTGTTCAACTGGAGCCCGAACAAATCGTTCACCGATTATGGCTTCCTTGCCCCCGCGGGAGAATATGAGGTCGTACTTGATAGCGACCGTCCGGAATTCGGAGGGTTCGGCAACATTGATGACAGCGTGCATCATTTCACATCGCCCGACCCTTTGTATTCACCTGCCGGAAAGGGTTGGCTGAAACTTTACATCCCGGCACGCACAGCAATGGTGCTCAGATTTGTGAAACCCACTCCCAAGAAGGCCGCGTCAAAGAAAGCCACTGAAACCAAGAAGGAGACCGAGAAGAAGACTACGGCCAAGAAAACTGCGACAAAGAAATGAAAAAAATAATAATTGCCATTGACGGCTACTCTTCATCAGGGAAATCCACAATGGCTCGCGACCTCGCGCGCCGGATCGGCTATGTCTATGTCGATTCGGGCGCGATGTACCGGGCGGTGACTCTCTATGCACTGCGCAACGGAATGGTCATCGATGGGAAAGTCGATAGCGAGGCTTTGATAAAGGATCTGCCCCAGATTGAAGTGTCGTTTATGCCTGCGGGATCCGACGGCGTGCAGCACACCCTCCTCAACGGCGAAGATGTAGAGAAAGAGATTCGCTCTATGGAGGTTAGCGGCATGGTTTCTCCGGTTGCCGTGATTCCGGAGGTGAGACATCATCTCGTGGCCCTTCAAAGGAAATTTGGAGAGCAGCGGGGCATAGTGATGGATGGCCGCGACATTGGCACCACGGTGTTTCCGGATGCTGAGATGAAAGTGTTTGTGGATGCTTCACCTGAAGTGAGAGCCGACCGTCGGGTCAAGGAACTCAGGGCAAAAGGGGAAGATGTGGATTACGATGCTGTGTTGAAAAATATACGAGAACGCGATTATATCGACACACACCGCGAGGAATCACCCCTGACGAAAGCTCCGGACGCAATAGTGCTCGATAACGACAATATGACCATTCCTGAGCAGATGGACTGGCTGTTGAGTCTATACGAGAAGAGAGTTGGATAAACAAGAGGCGATATGGCTATCATAGAGATTGATGATAATTCCGGATTCTGTTTCGGTGTGGTCACAGCCATCGACAAAGCTGAGGCGGAGCTTGAACGCTCCGGCTCGCTTTATTGTCTCGGCGATATTGTTCATAACGCTTCGGAAGTGGAACGCCTGAGACTCCGAGGATTAGACACCATTACGCATTCCGATCTGGAGGATCTGCACGATGCCACTGTGCTTTTGCGCGCGCATGGCGAACCTCCCTCCACATACGAAAAAGCGAGGAGGAATAACATTACCGTGATTGATGCCACATGCCCGGTGGTGTTGCAGCTTCAGAAAAGGATCAAAACCGCTTACGACCTTAACCGTAAGAAACTCAGCGAAGGTCTCATCAAGCAGATGCCGCTTATTCTGATTTATGGAAAGGAGGGGCATGCGGAAGTGAACGGCCTTGTGGGGCAGACGGAAGGAGAGGCGAAAGTGATCCAGAAAATTGAGGACCTGGATTCGCTTGATCTCTCGCGTGATATCCTTCTCTATTCACAGACCACAAAATCTCTTGACGGCTTCCGGCGTATAGTCGCAGAAATTAAAGACCGAAAAAAAGAGGGCGACTTTCAGTATTTCGATACAATCTGCCGGCAGGTTGCCAACCGGCTTGACGGATTAAGGGAATTTGCAGGGACGCACGATGCCGTGGTTTTTGTGTGCGGCGCAAAAAGTTCGAACGGCAAGGTTCTTTTTGAAGAATGCAAGAAGGTGAATCCCCGCACCATCCTTGTGAGCGATGAAAGCGACCTTGACATGGAAATGCTTGAAAAGGCCGAACGCATCGGAATATGCGGCGCCACTTCAACCCCGCGCTGGCTGATGCAAAAAATCGCTGATCTTATTAAGGAGGCATGAATGATGAAAGATGAACGTTTCATGCGGATGGCACTTGCCGAAGCAATGGAGGCTGCCGAACAGGGGGAGATTCCAGTCGGAGCGGTAATAACCGTCAATGACAAGGTTATCGCCCGTGGACATAACCTCACCGAGACCCTGAAAGATGTGACGGCGCATGCTGAGATGATGGCCATAACGGCCGCTGCAGAAAACCTTGGAGGAAAATATCTGCCAGACTGCACAATCTATGTCACGGTGGAACCCTGCGCAATGTGCGCCGCCGCGTTAGGATGGAGCCAGATTGGAAGGATCGTATATGGAGCCTCTGATCCGAAGAGAGGTTTCTTTTCTTACTATTCTCCCGAACGCTCCCCTATCCATCCTAAAACACGCATCACTTCCGGGATACTTGAAGATGAATGCCGTGAACTTATGCAGGATTTTTTTCGCAAGTTGAGGAGATAGAGCAGTATGGGGGCAATTCATTTTGCTAACATATTTTTTTTTTGTATTTTTGTGGATGTTGTTGGAAACGGCAACATCCATTTTTCTTTCTTTTCACAACAACTCTCTGATATATGACAATTGACGAAAAAATCAAAGGTGCCCTTTATGGAATGGCTTTGGGAGATGCTCTTGGCCTCGGCACTGAATTCATGACAAGGCAGGAGATAAAATCATATTATCCGGAAGGACTCACATCTTTCAATCAATTTATCCGTGATATGCACCGTTCGATGCACACCCCCGGTTCCTGGACCAATGACACTGAGGTTATTCTTCGCATTCTTGAGCCTGTGATAGAAGATGAAGGGGTGGATATCGTGAAAATTGCTCATAAGCTCCTTGAATGGTATAAGGAAGCCCCCAATGACCTTGAGGCGCCCTATCGCATCGTTATTCCCACGGAGGGATGGGCAGATAATCCCATCGTCATCAGTCATCGCACCTGGAGAAGCAACAAGATGCTTGATGCTTCAAACGAAGCCCTCAACCGGGCACTAATCATTGGAATATTCGCTGATGAGGAGACTCCTATTTCAGAACTTGCACGCCGTGTGGTTAACATCACTCACGATGACACGCGATGCGTGGCCACTACTGCGGTGGCGGCCTTTTACGTGAACAGTTACCTCTATAACGATCAAGAGCCTGATTTTACCCGCATGTGGGATTTATGCAGGAATATTGATGACCGTGCTCTCTATTTTTTACGTATGGCGCATGAAGGGAAGCTTGAAGATTTCAACATTGACGATGAAGAAACATGGTGGTACACCCGCAAATCATTGGGCGTGGCACTATGGGCTCTCTGGAATTGCAAGACTCCTGAAGAGATTCTTTATAGCCTTGTCAATGCTGGGGGAGATTCCGACACGAATGCCTCTCTTGCAATGATGCTTGCCGGCCTCAAATTCGGATATGAGGCCCTACCTCCCTTAAAGGAGCAGATAAACGGAAAAGAGAGACTTGATGATATCGCTTCCCGATTGTCGGAAGTAGTAAAGAAGAGATTATAAACCAATATGATAAAAGCTTGGATAGAGGCGATGCGCCTTCGCACTCTGCCCGTTTCCGGAGCAGGAGTGATAGCCGGCACTGCTTGTGCTATATTCGATGGAGGGTTCAATACCCTCCCGTTTATTATATGTATGATATTTGCGCTCTTAGCACAGATTGTGTCGAACTTTGCCAATGAATATTTCGATTTCAAGAAGGGTCTTGACAAAAAAGGACGCGAAGGATTCCGGCGGGGAGTGACCGAAGGCGATATATCTCCGAAAGCGATGCTTTATGCAACTATATCGCTGCTATGCATTGACTGCCTTGTCGGCCTCTCCCTTGTGTGGTGGGGAGGATGGTGGATGCTACCGGTCGGAATTGCGATAGCACTGTTTGCCCTCGGTTACTCAGCAGGCCCATACCCTCTATCTCATCACGGTTTAGGAGAAATTGCTGTGATCATCTTTTTCGGTCTCGTACCTGTATGCTTTACCTGCTACGTGCAGACGGGAGGGTGGGAAAATTTCCTCTCCCTTACGCTTCCTGTTGGAGTGGCAATCGGCATGATGGGAGCAAATGTCCTTATCGTAAACAACTACAGGGATTCGGAGGAGGACCGTGCCGTTGGGAAGCATACGTCGGTGGTCATTTTCGGCCGACGCACAATGGCTAACGTATATTTCTTTAACGGCATCATTGCTTGTTTCCTCCTTATCTGGGTAACTATCGGCAGATTCAATATTTTATGGCAAGCCGGAACACTGCTATATCTTAATTGCCACTATATGCTCTGGCAGAAGATAAGGCACTCCGAAGGGAAAGAACTGAATCCGCTGCTCGGAAAGACTGCGATGCTGATGTTCGCCCTCTCTATCTGGCTGATCATAATGATGTGGATTGGATAATTATAGCGATTGCTGCTATCGCAAATTAACTAATTAATATCAATGTAGGGACGCACCATGGTGCGTCTGGGCGCAGATGAATTTTGGCTAAGGATGCACCATGGTGCGTCCCTACAATCCACAAGATAGATTGCCAATCAGCTGCATTGGAAAAGATTTTAATATTATGGCAGAAAACAGTACATATAAACCACGTAAACCTAAAGTGCAACCCATAATGCAGGATCCTACCGGCAAGCTGCCTCCCCACGATACGGAGCTCGAGGAGGTGGTGCTCGGTGCGCTGATGCTTGAGAAGGATGCCTACATGAATGTGAGCGATATCCTCACGCCGGATGCCTTTTACGACCCACGCAACCAGAAGATTTATGAAGCCATCTCTACACTTGGTTTCAATCAACGGCCTATCGATATGATGACCGTCACGGAACAGCTGCGTCAGAACGGCACGCTTCAAGAGGTGGGTGGAGCGATACATATAACGGAACTGACAGGACGAGTATATTCAGCGGCGAATGTGGAATTTCATGCCAAGATTATCGCTCAGAAATATCTTGCCCGCCGGCTCATATCTTTTGCCACCAAGATTGAAACCGATGCATACGATGAAAGCAACGATGTTGACGATCTTCTTCAAGCGGCCGAGGGTCAGATCTTTGAGATTTCACAGATGCATCTGAAGAGGGAGGTTACGCAGATTGACCCCGTGCTCAACCTCGCCTTGGAGCAGATTCAGACAGCGGCCAATACCGAGACCGGTTTGTCAGGGCTCCAGACGGGATACACTGACCTGGATAAGATGACCTCGGGCTGGCAAAACTCAGACCTTATCATCATTGCCGCCCGTCCGGCAATGGGAAAGACGGCTTTCGTGCTTTCAATGGCTAAGAATATGGCTATCGATTTCAATACGCCGATTGCAATATTCACTCTTGAGATGGCAAACGTTCAGCTCGTGAAGCGTCTTATTTCAAATGTGGCTGACCTCAATGGCGAACAGATAAAGAGCGGTAAGCTGACACCAGAGGAATGGGATCGCCTTAACAGCCGACTCAGGAACGTGTATAGCGCGCCGCTTTATCTGGATGAGACTCCGGGCTTATCCATAACCGAGCTGAGGACCAAGGCGCGCCGGCTGGTGCGGGAACGCGGCGTAAGAATGATAATGATCGACTACCTTCAGCTCATGACCGCATCGGGCATGAAACTCGGTTCGCGCGAGCAGGAGGTTTCGACCATATCGCGTTCGCTTAAAGGATTGGCCAAGGAGCTTAACATTCCAATAATTGCCTTGTCGCAGCTCAACCGTTCCACTGAAACGAGAGAGGATAAACGTCCGGTGCTTTCCGACCTGCGTGAATCGGGAGCCATAGAGCAAGATGCAGATATCGTGTGTTTCATTCATCGTCCGGAATACTATACGAAGAGCACTGAGGATGAACACGGCAACGACATAAGAGGTTTGGCGGAGCTTATTGTAGCTAAGCATAGGTCGGGCGCAGTGGGCGATGTCAAATTGCGTTTCGTATCCAAATATGCGCGTTTTGAGAACTGGAACGAGGGGTTCAAGATGATGCAGGAGGCATTTGAGAATGTGGAGACAAGACGCGTAACAAGCGCATCCAACTCCGGCTCAACACAAGGCGCAGGAGGGCCAGCTGAAGGTTTCACCTTCTCTTCGGGCCTCCCCTCCTCCGGCCCTGACCTGATGCCTGGACCGGGAGAATCACCGGTGCCTTTTTAAGGTTATGAGGGTATCTAATTAAGGTTATGAGTTTATAGGGCGATAATAGATAATACAGAAGGTTATACAGGAGGTTATACAGGAGGATTATATTCTTGGAATATAATCCTCTATTTCATATCCCTCCAATCCTCTTTCCGTTGTCGAGAAATTGGCTCCGATCAAGAACACTTTCCTTTTATCGACCCCGAATCTTCCGGCGTAATCCCGATTGTGAATCTGGTCTAATGCTTCTTGCACAGTGCCGTTATATTTAAACTCGAAAACATAGATGAACTTCTCAGTCCTGACCACGATATCCGGACGCCCCTGATTGGTATGTTCCTCCATCCTTGAATCAATACCAATAAGCGTGAAAAGAAGATAAACCAAGTTTTGATAGAAAGCCTCGTTATGCTGCTCGTATGGCACAGCCTTGATCATCGCTTTCATCCGTTCCATAAATTTCTCAGGCATACCTTCGTTTAGTTCCTCCTTAAATTCCCATATTGAGAATGGCCCGTTATAATCATCCATCTCGGGAAGATAAAGGGGCTGCAGATAGCGCGCAAAACCCACTTCAACCTCCTTATTGGGAAACTGCAATTCATAGATGTCACCGAAAGTCCTCCTAATGGTAAGGTAACCCGTTTGAAACAGAAGAGGGATTGGATTTGGGTCATCAATCCCTACAGCGGTTAGCATATCCTCCGGACACTTGCATTTATTCAGAGTGGGAAGCAAGATTCCTCTTTTTTTCACCCTTTTAGCAAGGAATGTAGGTGTGCCGGTATGAAACCAAAAATAAGAGAGCCTTTTTTTTGATAATGCATTCAACACGCTGAAAGGATTATAAAGCCTATTCCCTCCCTCGGCAAATAGATAGCCGTCGTAGGTGAGCTTCATATCCCTTAAGGTCTCTTCATAGCTTACCTTATATTTCTTCGCTATAAGTTTGATTCCTGTTGAGAAGTATTTTTCAAGTTCCTCCTGTGTCCATCCGCATATATCAGCGAACTCTTCATCAAGAGAAATATCGTTAAGGTTATTAAGGTCACTAAAGATAGAAACCTTGTTAAATCTGGCCACACCGGTAAGCATAGCGAATCGGATGGACCTATCCATCGACTTCAATACTCCGAAAAAGCCCTTTAAGATCCCTTGGTTTTTTGTAAATAATTCTTTATTGTCTTCTAAGCCCAAAAGAGGTTTATCATACTCGTCGATGAGTATTACAACCTGTTCTCCAGTCTTTTCGTGAATATTTTTAACAAGATTTGAAAACCGGCGCGACGGAGACATTTCCTCAGTCTCAATCCCATATTCCTTTTCAAAATCTTTCAGGTAACCATGAAGTAAACCTTCAAGGGCATTTTCATTAAGATAATTTTCCGGATTAAAATCAAAATGAAGAACGGGGCGCTTTTTCCATTCAACATTCATAGAATCTATAGCCAAACCCTTGAAATATTCTTTCTCACCGGCAAAGTAGGAATGCATCATTGAAAGCAAAAGGCTCTTCCCGAAACGGCGCGGACGACTTAAAAATATAAATTGGCCAGCATTTTCAAGCAGGGGAATAAACCTTGTTTTATCAACATAAGCATATTTTTCTTCAACTATTTTTGAGAAAGTCTGGATGCCAATTGGATATTTTATATTCTCTTCCATGTTAATTATACAGTTGATTTAACTAATGAAGTCATTTAAACTAATTTATGAATGTTAAAAATAAAGACTTTAAGTCAATAAACATATTTAATTTATCTAAGGAGCATTATTGAAAGTTCCTTTTACAAAAATAGTGTTTTTTTGTTATATAAACAACTAAGCGGATTTCCAAAATGGAAATCCGCTCATGCCTTTTAATTTATGTTACTAATCCTTTATTTTGCAATGAATTTTGAAACTTTGTCGCCCCGCTTCATAATTACAATTTGACCGGGAGCCGGAGAATCAATCTGCAAGCCTTGCAGGTTATAATATTTCAGCGAGTCATCGTGCGCTATTTTAAATTCAATCACGTCGCTGGGACGCCACAATGATTCCTCAAACCTTATTGTTCCATCTTTTACGTATGCTGTATATGAGGCAGGAACATCCTCCGGGAAATAGACATCAATCCATCCATCCTCATAGGTTGGTGGGTTATCATCCGAATCCGAGCGGGGTGGCTCATTGGGAGCATCGGGACGAGCATTCATTTTATTTCCTGCATTTGAATTAGCGTATGACTCGGAATAATATGAAAGGGTCACTCTGTAGGTTCCTTCGGGAATATCTTCCGGCAACGGCAACGTAAACGATGAAAATCCATAATACAAGGCTACAGGCTCACCTACAGCCGCAGGATATATATAAATTTCTCCGTTATCCTCCGAACGGAATAACAGTCCAAAAATCATATCGGCAGGAAGTGCCGCCGGCCCATAATTATATACACCATCTTCACACAATTCCCCCGTCTCTTCGCCTATAGAATATACATCGCCAGTTTTAATGCCTAACTCTCCATTTGAATACATCTGCCCTATCCAGCTATCTTCGCCGTTTTTCTCAGGATCCTTAGCCGGAGTAATGCCGATAATAGCATCCTGCATATAGTTGAACCCGGAGTTATCGCCCGATCCGCCTATACCTTGATTGTATGGATCAAGGACATTGAGTAGATAATAGCCATCGCTTACGCCACCCCATCCCCAGTTAATATGGAAGTATCCATCTTTATCATATCCGTCGCAAACAAAACTGTGACCGCCATCATTGCTCTGTCCGTTCAAAATTACAGGACCATAGTTTTTTAATGAAGAATAGATTATCTCCTCCCATTCATCAAGTGAGAAACAATCGCGAATCATATAACGCAACTTTGACTTGTCATATTTAAAATATTCTCCCAAAGCATATCCGATACGAGGCGACAAGGCACCGCTTCCGGTGGTAGAATAATTCATCTCCACAGAATATCCGCAACTCTTCATAAGAAAGGCCACTGCGTCAGCCTCAGCATCAGTATATTCACCGAGCACGTATGTATCAAGCATATTATTCCAATCATATACTTGTGCGGAAAAATCCAGCCTAAGTTCTATATTCCCGGTCCCAATATTGGTTGTGTAACTTATCGAACCTTCCCCGGATGCAGGCCAATTGTGATATTTCATCACCTGCGCCATCGCAGTAGCCACACATCCGGTGTAACATCTCTTCCCCTCTTTAACATTTTTAGGACACCGGTTGTAGTATGGCTCATCCTGACTCCATTCTGTCTTGCACAAGGGAGGGATAGATGAAAATTCATTATCTCTCCTACTTTTTCTGCATTCCTTCCGATTGGTACTAACCAATAAAATCTCACTCGAAATATCGCTTAACCATGATTTAAAAGCAGGCGGAAACTTTTCATTATCACACGTTGTATCCATATATCCCAGCAAAGGTGTAACAGCATCATCGGCACTCAAGCACAGTGTCTTATCTCCAAAATCAACCAGATAGAGGGTGGGAATATCCCCTTCGGTTACCGTAAAGATATTTGTTGGAACTGATTTCAACTGAGATGATATTCTATTCGAAGAATTCCTAACCCTTTTAATGGCCTGTTCAGGCGAAATCGGAGATCCTATGGCTAATAAGCTATATGATAGCAGAGAGGCACATAGAATCTTATTAAGCTTATAAATCATGGCAGATAAAGATTTCCCTATTTTATTTTTTCAATGATATATTCTTCCAATCCCCTTTGCTCTGTTGAGAAATTAGCACCTATCAAGTAAACCTTTCGTTTGTCAACAGCAAACCTACCGGGGTAGTCACGATCGTGAATCTGTGCCATGGCTTCCTCTGCCGAGCCGTTATATTTAAACTCGAAAATATAGATATATTTTTCCGCGCGCACCACGATGTCGGGACGCCCCTGATTGGTGTGTTCCTCCATCCTTGAATCAATTCCAATAAGGGTGAAAAGCAGATAGACCAGATTCTGATAAAAAGCCTCGTTGTGCTGTTCGTATGGCACAGCCTTGACCATCGCCTTCATACGCTCCATGAATTTTTCGGGTTCGCCATCACTAAGTTCATTTTGGAAATCAAAAACCGAGAAGTCTCCGTTATATTCATTTAGCTGCGGAAGATACAATGGTTGGAGATACTGAGCAAAACCATTTTCAACCTCCTTATTGGGAAATTGAAGTTCATAAACGTTTCCTCTTACCTCCTTGATTGTCAGGTACCCGGTTTGAAACAATAACGGAATGGGATTGGGATTATCCATTCCCACCGATAAGAGCATATCTTCACGACATCTATAACTATTTAAAGAATCAAGGGGAATGCCCATATTTTTCACCCTCTTGGCTAAGAATGTGGGCGTGCCTGTATGGAACCAAAAATAAGAGAGTCGTTTTTTCGACAGTGCGTTCAAAACACTGAAGGGATTGTAAAGTCTATGACCACCCTCAGCGAAAAGATACCCGTCGTAGGTTAATTTCATTTTCTCCAAAATATCGTCATAACCGACAGTATATTTTTTTGCCATCCGATCAATGCCGGAATGAAAATTGCGCTCAAGCTCCTCTTGAGTCCATCCGCAGATATCGGCAAAATCATCATCAAGCGATATATCGTTAAGGTTATTAAGGTCACTAAAGATTGAAACCTTGTTAAATCTGGCCACACCGGTAAGCATAGCGAATCGGATGGACCTATCCATCGACTTCAATACTCCGAAAAAGCCCTTTAAGATCCCTTGGTTTTTTGTAAATAATTCTTTATTGTCTTCTAAGCCCAAAAGAGGTTTATCATACTCGTCGATGAGTATTACAACCTGTTCTCCAGTCTTTTCGTGAATATTTTTAACAAGATTTGAAAACCGGCGCGACGGAGACATTTCCTCAGTCTCAATCCCATATTCCTTTTCAAAATCTTTCAGGTAACCATGGAGCAAACCTTCAAGAGCATTTTCATTAAGATAATTTTCCGGATTAAAATCAAAATGAATAACAGGGCGCTTTTTCCATTCAACATTCATAGAATCTATCGCCAGACCCTTGAAATATTCTTTCTCACCGGCAAAGTAGGAATGTAGTGTTGAAAGCAAAAGGCTCTTCCCGAAACGACGAGGACGACTTAAGAAAATAAACTTACCCCTACTCTCCAGAAGAGGGATAAACATCGTTTTATCCACGTAAACATATTCCTTACTGATAATTTCTGAAAACGTCTGTATCCCTATCGGATATTTGATATTATTTTCCATAATTATATTTCTTTTTATAAAATCTACTAAGATTATTAATGAAGCGACATATACCAATCGCAACCAGAATAACCTCATTTTAGAAAAATCAGTTCGCTAATGTATAAACGAAAAAGATATCTAACAAAAATAGTAAATTTTTATTATAACAACAAATAAGCGGATTCCCATTTTGGGAATCCGCTTATTTATATCGCTTTTGAGTAGTATTTACTTAATTTAGTGCTTATTTTACAATGAGCTTAGTAGATTTGCTACCCTGCTTCTTAATCACTAACTGACCAGCTTCAGGATTAGCAACTTCCATACCCTGCAGGTTGTAATACTTAACCGGAGCGTTAGTATTGTCAACTAAAACATCGTTAACACCAGAAAGAAGAGCGTCCGGAAGAATAACTTTTGATGTCATCTCAATAAGTTCACCGCTATCATCTGACCATCCTGTATTTGCCATCATATTAAGACAATCTCCAAATCCAAATGAACAATTGTAGATAGTGAGAACATTACCTTCAATCTGACCGATATTCTCTGTGCCAAGAGCTTCAATCATATCTTTATAAGAAATGAGGTCTTCTTCTGATTCCGCATTCTGATTGCTATCTTCAAAGAAATAACCAGCATCAGAATAGCAATACATCATACCCGGGATAACTTCGCTCAGGATAAAGCCTGCAGGTGCCATTACATTTGGCAAAGCCATAACACAATTATGATCTGTGATGTCAATCAGGATAGAACCTTCAATTGGAGATTCATTATAATTTTTAATTTGTGACCAAGTATTCTCATTCCCATAAGGATTTACAAGGCGGATCAAATTAGCATTTGTTGTGCTCTGCTGAACTTTAACATTCCATGTTGCCAATTCCTCTGTTACACCCATAAACAAGGTAGCAACCCATCCGTCAGTGAAAGGAACAAAACCATAGTCTTTCCATCCTTGATTACTAAGCTTCTCAGGATATTTCAAAGTAGTGTTTTGTCTGCACAAAATAAAGTATCCAAGAGTTTTCCCCTGTGCGTTTACAACACATTCTTCAATAACATCGAGTCTGTCAAGTACAAAGCCACCTCTCTCGGCATCATATTTCATAACAAGAGGAGTGTCCTGATCCTGCAACATATAAAGAGGATTACCCTCATCATCAACCATCGGATTTCCATTAGCATCATTCAAGGGTTTTCCATTCTCGTCAAGAGCCGGCACCATAGCTGCGTGTACAAATCGCTTTGTCCCGGTTGTGCCTTGGCCATCATTATAAAGGCCAGTTATCTGGTTTGACGGAATAGAAAGCTCACCTGTTGCTGCATTATATGTTGCATTTATAGGAGCGGTTGTCAAACCACTGACAAGAAGAGATGAAGGATTGGTCTCATCTGCTTCTACACTGAAGCTACCTAACTCCCAACCGTATGGATCAGAATATTCATCTGGAGCAAGCATATTGTAACCTTCCCAAGCATAAATGCCTAAAATATCGTTAACGCCTGCTCTGGTTGATTGCAGGTTAGAAGTAGTTACTGAAAGTGTTGTAGCATGCTTGCTATTATCAAGCTTAAACACTTTCTCAGACAACTTAAAAAGTTGTTTCTCCTGTGGTCCAAGACCATGCTTCTCTGCGGATGCTGATACAGAAACTAACGCTGCAACAGCAAGGACTGAGTAGATTTTTTTCATACCTAATATTTTTTCTTTAATGACTCGGACATTAATCC
>CAMWXH010000031.1 GCA_947178165.1 uncultured Porphyromonadaceae bacterium
AAGGAATATAGGAGTTGGTTCTTCAAGGGAAAAAGGTGTTAATGTTGCAAAAGGCAATTATATAATTCATTGTGACTCTGATGATTGGATAGAGCCGACAATGTACGAGGAAATGTATAATTTAGGGTTAAAGAATAATGCAGACATTATTGGATGTGATTTCATAGATGAGTATCCAGGGTGCTCCGAATATAGAAAGCAAAATTTTGCATTAAAAGGGAAGGAAATATGCAAGGGAATCCTGGAGGGAACTTTTCACTCAGGCCTATGGTCAAGGATGGTAAAACGAGAGTATATAAAAAGCCAGAATGCTCATTTTATACCCAACCTTAACTTTATGGAAGACACGTTATACGTATTTTCGTTACACCTTAATACTAATAAAACGGAATATCTTCCAAAGGGCTTATATCATTATAGGCAAGTTAATGGAGGCCTTACGCATTGTTTAAATAAAAAACAGCTAGAACATTCACTATTTGTTGTAAAAATTATTGGCTCTAAAATTAAAGGGGACGATTTTTTGAGTCAGTCATATCAGAGGGCTATTGCTTATCATGCACAAGGTCTTATCACAAGACTTGATTCATATGATCCAAATCGGTGGAGGAACATGACATTTAAAATACCTTTATCATATTTTGGAAGTTTCTATCATCGCATATCTCCATTTTTAGTAAGAATGCATTTCGATAGAATAAACAAGTTTTTGATTCGTATTATAAGGAGTAGGTGTTTAGACAGAATAAGAAGGAATGAGTCGTTTTGACTCCTTAAAAATTATTATATATTATTGATTTTAGTTGTACTCAGTTACATATTTATATGGCATTACTTAATAGAATTTTTAATTTGATCTTTATTATATTAGTTTTTGTCGTCTTTGCTGGATGCCAAGATGACGAAGTATTTATGTGTAAAGTTGACTCCCATTTTCAAATGCCAGATTCAATTATAAAAAAAGATTCCCAGTATATTGTATTGATAGGGGACATTCAGGAATACACAAGTACTGATGATTTAGCTACTTATCTCTATAAAACGTGTGATTGGCTACGTTCTGTGCAATATTATTATAATAATTTAATCTGTGTTTTGCAGAATGGTGATTTGACATGGGATAATGGATGGCCGTCTTGGAAAAGAGCAGACCATGCGGTTGAGCATCTTGGCGAAAACATAGTTTATATTCCTTCTATAGGTAACCATGATTATAAGTGGGGTGGAAAGGATAATGTTCAAATTTTAGACAGAGGAAGTACGCGATTAAATAGTAATCCCAATATATGTAGATTAAAAAAAGAGAAAATTGACTTTTTTGAAGAAGGAAAACTTGATAATATTATTGTACCATTAGGCGGAAAGATGAACTCTTGGAATATTATATCTCTTGAATTTGGACCTCGAGCGGAAGTTATAGATTGGGCAGACAGTATTGTTAGTTGTAATGCTGAAAATAGATACATTCTTATGACCCATGAATGGCTAACAAGAGATGGCGTCAGGATTAATGAGGGGAGTTATGCTGAAAAGCATTTTGAGGGGCAATCATATTCAACACCACAGGAAATTTGGGAGAAAATGGTTTATCCTAATAATAATATTATTTGTGTAGTATGTGGACATAACGGATTTTGTAAATACCTTTTCACGTCAAATGAAAAAGGAAGAGAGGTTTGCCAGATTCTTTTTAATTTGCAATATCAGAAAAATGGTGGAGACGGAATGATTCAACTATGGGAATTCCAAGAAGATATGAAAAAGATTAAAATATCAGTTTATAATACCATTACAAGAAAAGTTTATGCAGATGAATCAACACAGATTGAAATACCGATATAAAAAAGACTCACAATTTCTTTTAAAGCCCTGATTCCAAAAAAAGTTGTTCATATTGTGATGCAATTGTTTCCCAACGGTAACGTCTATCGGCAATCTCAAACATATCCTCAGCTATGCTTTTGAGCTCAGCTTTTTTTTCGTGGAGCTGGCTTATTAGATCTGAGGCAGAGCTGAAGTAGATTGCCTTATTCTCAGTAGTTTCTCTATTATAGACACAGTCAAAAGCAATCACAGGCTTTTTATAGAACATTGCTTCTACGAGTGATGGATTTGTTCCACCGGCGCTATGTCCATGAAGATACATGTTACAATTAGCTCTTATTGCATGCAGTATATCGAGATTGTAGATGGCCGGAAGTAACATAAGATAAACTGAATTCCGATATTTCTCGGCCAAAGCTTTCGCGTAGGTATTATTAGACCAGTTTCCAATCACAACCAGTCTTTTCTCTGCCTTTTCGAAAGCTTCTAATATAATATTGACATTATTTTCCGGTTCGATTCTGCAAATGCTTAGTGCATATTTCCCGGCAGAGAGGCCATAGTCATTGAGTACTTTTTCAATTTCCGGATCGTTATGTGATTTTAAGACATGATCCCCACCGTAAGCAATAAGTTCAGATTCTTTTCCATATTCATCTTTTACATAGTCTGTGATGCATTTGTTGTCGGTGACAACGATATCTGCATATTTAACTGCCTGTCTTTCCGAAAACTTCAGGAAACGTCTCACCCATTTATTCCATTTATCACGCCTATGTTCTAACCCGTCGATATTGATTATTATTTTTTTGCCTGAAAAAAGTCTGTATATTGGGAGGAAAGCACATCCGGAGACACCAAGAATTAGGATTATATCAGCATGCTTCGTAGCCTTTATAAGGGAGAAGATATCATACGGAATGCTTTGCATCCCGTTTGCCTTCAAAGGAACATATTTAAGCTGGGCCCCATGAAAAGACTTGTTTCGCTCAGGATAAGACTTTGTGCTGCAGAACACTTCATATTGAATGTTTCCGGAGTCGTTATGGCGAACAAGCTGCTCAACCAGGGTCTCAAACCCGCCATAGTTGGCAGGGAGTCCAACAGTTCCTATTATTGCAACTTTCATAATAAATAGGGTAGTAAAGGCCGATATAGATATCTACCTTAATAAAAAATCATTCTCAAAATTTGTAAGGCGAAGTGATGTTGATCATCAAGTCGTTTATGAGGAGGTGATGAGATTCGCAAAATTACTAAAGTTTCGTGAGATAACCAAATTAATATCCGGCTAAGAGGCAAAATAAATAAGGATGTTTTAATAATAGATATCTTGCTTTTATAAATACTAACCTAACTGGTCTATTATAGTACTTATTTTAACTATCATTGCTGCTTCCGTGAAATTTTTAGCTGAATCGAAGGCTCTTTTACTCATTTGCAAGTATATCTCATAAGAGGAGAATATATAGTCGATTCTTTTTTTAATGAGAGGTAGGTTCTCAACGTTAGCAATAAATCCGTTTTCTCCGTCTTTTACCATTTCTGAAGGACCTCCTACGGAAGGAACAATTACTGGTAGTCCGGCAGCCATTCCTTCAATAATTGTTAAGCCGAAAGTTTCTATGAACTTTCGTTTATCCGAGAGATTGACCACAATAGATGCGTCGTTGTAAAAACGTGACACGTCAGAAGCTCTTGAATATACTTTTAGATTAGGTATAGAATCACAATCATTTGCTGATTTAAATTGCATGCAATTATCTTCCGTGTCATTTAAGACAAGAGTAAATTTATATTGAGGCATTGTTCGGGCAAGAATACAGAATTCATTTACACCCTTGAACCCTTTAAGAGAAGAGAGCATTAGTATATTTTTTCGTTTGAAAGCATCCGTTGGATTGCAGGAGACACGCGCGATAAATTCATTATCAAGTCCATTTGGCACGATAAAGACATTCTTATCGCGCTTCAATGTCTTAGCCTGTGTTTTTGACACGCAGATAATCTTGTCAGCTATTTTTTCCATTAACCGTGTTAATGTCATATAGAGTTTCCCTTTTACATAAGCATTCTCGTGATAATGGTAAATAAGAGGTAAACCTCTCAGTTTTGCTCCTAATGCAGCACCCCATGGCATAATGGTATTTACATATATAATGGGCTTAGTTTTATAATTAGCAAACAAGATAAAAAATAGATATTTAAGGTTTGCTAAAAAAAATTTGAAAGCTGTCTTTATTTTTGAATCGGCATGAAATTTATAAGGAACTTCCTTTATCGTGATGTTCCTATTTTTTCCCAAACTGTCAAGAATTCCATTTTTTGAAGTGAACAGAGTGAGATGATATTCTTTCCGTGTCAATCCGTTTAAAACTGACTTAAGGACTTTCGGGCTTCCGCTGAAATCGTTGTAAAGATGGAAAGCATATATTTCTTTTGTCTTGTCCATATAGTCTTTGTTAAAGAGAAGAGAGCATATTAAACCATTCCTTACCAACTATTTCAGCACTGAATCTTTTTGAAGAGCTCACTGCATTTTTCATAATAGGAGCTAAGTCAGAAACGTTTGTCATTAGGAATTTTAGTTTATCTATAAAACCTTTCATATCATCACGAGGAATTATAAAACCATTCTTCCCGTCAGTGATAATATCATGAAGCGATTCGTATGTATCGAATGCAATCGGAACACATCCGAATTGTTGAGCTTCAGTCAAAGTCAAGCCCCATCCCTCCGACTCACTGGTCATTAAAAAAAGAGGAGATTTAAGATAGAAAGGCTTTGGATTCTGGGAGCCATGAAAGTTGATATTAGGAATACCATTTTTTTTAACCAACTTCTTGTAATACTCCATATCTGGTCCATTGCCTACTATGTCTAACTCCCAATCGGCGAATTTTTCCTCTTTCATAATTTCTTTCCAGATATGCAAAGCCCTTGATAATTTTTTGTGAGTCTCGTCCATTCGGCTTACAACCAATAAATGTTTTTGCTTGTTTTTGAGATCTTTGTCATTTGCAAAAGTATCAAAAGAAAGCATGTTAGGGATGATTGTAACTTTTTCATCATCACAATCAACAGATGCGTATCGAGAGAAGGGCTTTACAAAACCTTTTGAAAGAAGTATGAGTCTGTCCACATTACAATACATTTTTCTATAAAGGGATGGAAAACATTTTTTTTTATATAGAAAATAGGGTGCACCTAAAATTTGTTCTATTGAAGTTATCTTATCATTTTTTTTCCCATAAAATAATCTTCGTAATGGGATATGACATCCCAGTGCCAGTGCTTCCCCACCTGGCTGAAAATGGTGAACAAACACTATTTTAATTTTATGACCGATTGCCCTCCGCAGATTTATGGCTGTTTCAAACTCATTCTGTGAGATTACTATATCTATTTCCCATTCATGCAAAATACGTCTGATGGATTCATCTCTATTTAGATTATCAATTTTTCTCTTCTCCTTAAAATCTTCAATAGTTTGATTAGAAAGTTCATTGAAATATAATGAATAGCATTCTATTCCATATTGACGAGAAAGAATATTGGCAACTCTTTTGGTTATTCTTTCAGTACCACCCTGTGTTTCCACAACTTGGAATCTGGTTATAAATGCTATTTTCATAATGCAATTGTTATATTATTAGTAGTGATACCCTTTGTGTTTTACAATGATTTCTACATTGTCAGGTTCCTGATTTCCTGTTGATATTCATTAGGTAAAATTAGATTCTTTATCATCATTACCCATATTATCATATTCCCGTAACTTAACAGCATAGTCCAAATTGATTCTGCAAAACCATAAAGTGTTATGCTAATTAGAATAGGATAAGTGACTATGGTTATCCTATTGAGAGAAGAAACAAGTTTAAACCAAAGGAAAAACGTTGAAAAAAGACCGATAATGCCTGCGGAAAATAAAAGATGGAGATAAGAACTATCAATTGTTCTTTCATTTATAAGATTTGTGCCAAGCAGATATTCCTTCAATGAGCAGTGATTGATGAAATCACTGAATAGGCCTAATCGCCCTGAAGTTAAGATTTCGATACTTATGTCAAAGTATCGTATTTTTGAAACATAGATTATGATTATCAAAAATATGATAGGTATGTAGAACAAGGCCATGCGGGTTTTTAACAGCAAGTTGCTTATACCATGTGAACGAAGTCCAAGAAAGGATAATAAAAAGCATCCAACACTTAAAATGAAGGTTCGAGAATCAGTAAGTGTATAAATATAATATGAAACAAGAATTACAGCAATAATGAATATAGTCTGATGGTTCCTTTTTATTAATAAGTAAAAATTTATAATTAAAGAATATACAAGTATGGCAACCCGGTTAGGATTTCCAAATCCCATATCTGATCTAAACCTCGGATTATAAAGCATCCCGTTAATATAGAATCTTGAAGTGCCGATATGTTCCTTGACAATTCCCGCTTTTACCATCAGCACAACTGACAGTATGACACATATAACACAGATTACGTTTATCTTAAATAATTTCCTAAGGGGAAGTTTGACTGAAACTATATACGAAGAGGCCAAAATTAGAAATACATTCTGAGCCGCCGGATTTAAAAGGGAGAGAAAAACAAGAGGAACTAAAACGAGACAATATTTGTTGAGTTTTAGTGTACCCAAAGCCACTAACACAAGCAGATAGAATGCAGCATCGAGTGCAATTGTTCGTGTCTGCAAGATTATAAGGAATATATACCTGACATGAAAGAGCACTATTAAGGATATTGTAAGAATATCCGGCGCATAGGTGTCCTCAACGTTAGAAATATATTGTCTGTTCGGGATAGATGGTTTATAGGAGTTATAATTGGTCATAATGAGTAATGATCGTTTGCCTTTCAAATTTAATGAAATTAAACTGAATTTGCAAATTAGTAATATTTGTATCGGAATGCATTTATTAAAAATTATATTTATAACATTGTGTTTTAGTAGTTATTCCAGACTTTATATTAACTCAATAAGGATGAATTTTTTGGAGGGAGATAATAATTTCATAAAATTCGGTAAATAATTGTAATAATTTCTTTTTGATCGTATGTATGATATATCCAAATGAATTTTTAGCTTTGTTCACAATTCTATTGTTTAGATTCGTTTAATTATTCTTTTGGCTACATCTACTGTTTCGGATAAAGCTTTTAAACGAAACAAGTAACTCAAAAGAAAAAAAGATAATAAAAGTATGGCAGTACAGATAATGAAATTCCACTCCATCAAAAATATTGCTATAGTTATAGCAGATGCAATAGAAATCGTTCCTAAAATAGGGAGCATTGATTTTATCTGACTTGATACCTTAAGTCCCGTGTATCTGGAAGCCAGGTTTGCGTTAACAATGAATATATTAACATTGCTTGCCACGATACCCCATAAGATTCCATAAATTCCCATAGTCATTCCCACCATTAACGCTGTTAAAAGAAATCCCCATTTATAGAAGCTCCATTTGAAAAGGACTTTGCTTTTACCCACTGCCGCAACAGCATAGAAGTTTATGTTTTGCAGGCATACAAAAAAGCCACCTACACATAGTACTCTGAAGTAGGGAACAGAGGGGAGCCATTTGGCTCCGTATAACCAGGTGATTAGAGGTTCAGCCACAATTATAAGGCTGGCAATCAAGGGATAAACGATAAATGTCACTACCCTAAGATTCATTAGCACAACTTGATTTAATCTTTCAGTATCATCTTGTAGGGAGGAATAGACAGGAAACATCACTTGTACAATAACCTGAGGAATGGAATAACTTGTAATCTGGTCAAGTTTGTAGGCCTGAGAAAAGAATCCCATTATAGATGCAGAAAACTTTTTTCCGATTATCAATCCCTGCAAATTTTGACAGATTGTCTGCAACACTGTGGATGCCATAAGAAAGCCCCCAAATCCAAATAGCTCCGTTAAAGCTTTTTTTGAGAAGCAAATAGAGGGATGCCACTTGGTTATAATCCCCGTTATCATAACTGAAAGGAGTGTGGTTAATATAGACATAACAACCAGACTCCAAACTCCGAATCTATGTAGTGCCAGAAACACCGCCACTGCTCCGCCAATTAGATAGGAGGAGATGTCGGTTAAGGCAAGGGTTCGGAAAGCTAAATCCTTTTGAAGCCTGACTCTCTGCACTGCAAAGATTGCGTTTAAGATCAAGCTTATTCCTATACTGCGAAGCACTCCTGTGAGCTGCTTCATCTCATAGAAATCAGCAATGAGTGGAGCCGCGAAAAAGAGGATAAGATATATAAAGAGTGAAAAGCCTATATTCCAGAAAAAGATAGTAGAATAATCAGTTTGAGAGGGAGATTTTTTTTGGATAAGGGCTGAACTGAATCCTCCATCAATGAGAACTTGTGACACAACAATGAATATGGCCAGCATCCCTATGATTCCAAAATCTTCGGGCATAAGGATTCGGGCAAGTATGAGGTTGACAGAAAATTGAAGAATCATCATTCCAAATCTGTCAATGGTTGCCCATACAGCACCTTTAGCTGCTTTATTCATCATGTTTGCATCCATCAGATCTGTGATGTATAAAATTATCGTTCTAATTTTTTTATGCCCCACTCATAAATTTTATTAATGGTGGGAGAGGAAATATTGTTTACTTTACAGAGTTTATATATAAAGTGGAGTCCGAAGGGGAAATCTTCAGTGAAATATCTGCTTTGAAAATCCGGGTGCCATTCATCCTGAATTTTTTTCATAGGAGCGGGGATGGATTTAAATGCAGGGATACTTTGTATTTTTTTCGTTAAACTCTTTGCATCTGTTGATTCATAATAATTGAGCAAAGTAGGAATGCTTCCAGCCTTTATTCCTAATTTTTTTAGCAATTTTTGAAATTCCTCATCCATCTTTATAATGCATTCTGAAGATTTGTCATCCCAGTCAGCATAAAATTTGGGACAGGTCTTATAACCCTTTTCAGTATAATCCTTCCAAAGAATATAAAGCCTCCCCGTGTGCAATATTGGATTACTATTAGTCAAACTTGCTTCAAAGTAACTATTCAGCCGGTTAACTTTTGTGGAAAATAAACGCTCTATTTGTATCCTTAGCTTTTCAGGTGTGTCACAATTTTCAATAGCAACGTATATACAGGGTTTATAACCGAGTAAATCACCTATTTTCCCATATTCTCGAGTTCTTGCAATAAATGGAACACGTTGAAACCCGAAAAGAGTAAACTCTTTCCCTAATACTTCATGAGCTTCAAAAAAGAATCCCGTACTTGAGACAATGCTGCCTATGATAGATTGATGGTTTAAAAATGGCTTTATTTCTAATAATTTTTTTTTAATTAGAAATCCAGGGACTGTAAGAAGCACTAAATCTGAATCAGAGATTACAGCTTGTGGAGAGGATGAAATCTTATTTAGCAATCCTCCATATTTCCGTCCCTCAAGATCAATTACTGAGATTTCTTGTTCCCAGTCTGACGGATGATCTGTAAGTAAATTGACTTCTATACCTTTCGATAAAAAGAAACCGGCACATACCAAACCAAGACTTCCACCGCCGCATATACATATTTTTTCAATATCTTTCATTTTGTTTGCCACATGAAATAATGATTATGGAAATGCCAATTTCTTGTTTAAATGTACTTAAGTGCCTCAATAAGCTTTGCATTGTCTTTTCTGTCGCGAATTGCAATTCTTACATATTGACGTTTATCTGTAAACCCTTTTTTTGCAGAACAGTCTTTAATTACAATATCAGACTTAATAAGGAGACTAAGAGTCAACTCATGAGAGGTTAAGCCCCCAATTATTTCACATAAGAAATAGTTGGCTTGTGAAGGGACAACTCTTAGGAAAGGAATTGTCTCGAGTTCACCCTTGAAGATTTCTCTTTCTTTGCGAAATTTCTCACAAGCGGTTTTATAGTCAGATTCGTATTTCCCGAAAATCTGCATATAAAATTCTGCAAAGGAATTAATATTCCATATCGAGACACTCTTCCTGATTATGTTTATCAATAGTTCATCGGAAGATGCAAGAACTCCTAATCTGAGACCTGGAACTCCGTATGATTTTGAAATACTCTTCATCACACATAAATTCGGAAAAGATTGTAGTATGTCATCTCGTAAAAGAGTATTTCCGGCTCCATTATCACTAAAATCAACAAATGATTCATCTACAATAAGCCTGACTTGCTTTTTAACGCTCCATTCTATAAGCTTCTGCAACTCATTAAACGGAATAAAATTTCCTGATGGGTTATCAGGATTGACAACTAATAACGCACCGATCACCTTATTTTCAAAGTAATTCATAAGGTCGTCTGCGTTATAGCTGAAATCCGGATTGTCGGGTTGAAAAATGACAAGCGGATTTTTTGAATTTCGATTGGGATATTCTTCAAATGTGGGATACACCACTCCCAATGCACAGTCAAGATGCTCGATAAGGCTCTTTATCAATTCCGCAGCGCCATTCCCGACAACTGTATATTTCTGTTTTATTCCAAAATATTTACTCGCAAGAAGTGAATTTACTTCCATTCCTGACGGATACCCCCTTAAGAGAGTGTCAAAATTGGCTTTCATTTCCTCCACCATTTTGCTTTTTGGGAAGTAGGGATTGACAAGGTAACAGAAATCTGTTAGTTTTGGAAATCTCCAGTAACCACCGAAACTTTGTTGAATTTTTCTTAACTTCTCTTCGGGGGCAGCAAATATAGTTTCGGCGATACGCAAATCCTGCACATCATCGATTTCATACCAGTTTCCTGAAATTGGTAAAGCCTTTAATCCACATCGGTCAATGAGAGTCAGAACCCGTAGCACTTGTTCATAGTATTCATTCTCTCCTAACACTTTGATGTATGCATTCAGGAAAGGTATGTATTGATTCTTTGAGAAATCTTTACTGAACTTATATATATTAACTGTTTTATAATAATGTTCAGTATCTGAGTATTTAAATGCAGCCTTAGGTATGAAACTGACTATATTTCGTTCGTCATCAATTCTGACCATTGTGCCGTCCATCCATGTCTCATATTTTGAAATGAGGGCCACATTCGGCTCATTACATTCGATCGCTTTCATGAGAATGGAATCATCAAAAATGAGATCAGACTCAAGCAGTATCGAATCATCTTCGGCCATAAGTTCTCGGGCCAACCAAAGAGAATAGATATTATTTGTTTTATCAAAAATCCTGTTGTGAATAAATACAATGGGAAGTTCAGGATGATTGGTGAGGATATGATTTTTGAGATTATCTCCTTCATATCCGATTACCATTACTATCCTATTAAGGTTTAGGGAGGAGAGTTGTCGAAGCATACGGTCAATTAGGCGCACGCCATTCACTTCCACCATACATTTTGTATTGTGAGAGGTAAACTCCCCTAAACGGCGTCCCATTCCGGCCGCTAAAATTATTGCCTGCATTCTCTAAAGTATTAATAGCACTCTTCCTCGTTATGATTATCCTAAAGGTTATCATAACGAGAAGATGAATATTGGTTATGATTTCTTTCCTTTGTCATCGTGAATGTTACCATAGCCGTAACCATATCCTTTTTTGCCATATCCGTAACCGCCATATCCGCCACTGCCTTTGGTTCCATTAAGAATGTAAACCATGTTGGAGTATTGTTTTGTTGTGTATAAATTGTCAATTTCAGGCAACATGGCTTTATCAAGGAGACCCGCTCTAATCACGAATATTGTACGGTCAACATACTTGTCAATTATACGTGTATCCGCAACTATATCGATAGGTGGGCAGTCACATATAATGTAATCATACTCTTTCTTGAGCTTTTCAATCATCTCTCCCAATAAGGGCGATTCAATAAGCTCGGTTGGGTTGGGTGGAATACTGCCAATAGGAAGCAGGTCAGGGCCTTCATCTCCAAGAGGTTTTACGATTAATGAATTGATATCGCGGACTCTTCCTGCCAGATAATCGGAAAGGCCTTTCTTTGGCGAGCCACCGTAAGCCGATGAAGAACCTCGGCGTAAGTCAGCATCAATAACAAGCACGCGGTTATTCCGGATTGCGATTGCTGTGGCAATGTTGATAGCGATGAAAGATTTTCCCGAACCTGGATTTATGGATGTTATTGCCATAACAAAGGCCTCACCGGGTTTGTCAGGCTTGACGAAATCTATATTTGTGCGGAGCACACGGAAAGATTCATTTAGCACGTCACGCATGGCCGGGCGCACAAGAATTTCATGCTGTGGATCCTTTTTACCCTTATAGAATGGAATCTCTCCAAGCATTGGCATTGTAAGAGCCTTGCAGTCATTACGGTCATGGACTTTAGTGTCAGTGGTGATCTTATAATACTGGATGCCAATTGGGATCACCAAACCAAGTATTAAAGCGCCCATTAAAATAGCCTTTTTATTAGGAGCAACAGGCCGATCGCTCCCTCCTGGACGTTGGATAAGACGAAAATTCTGTGCTGTGAAAGATTGATTAATTTCATTATCCTCACGTTTCTGCAGTAAGAACAGATAGAGGTTCTCTTTTACCTTTTGCTGGCGCTCCACCGAGAGCAGGAACTGAGCTTGGGTCGGACTGGTTGATATTTTATTGCGTGTTTCAGATTGCGCGCCTTGCAGAGAGGAAATCTTATTTTGAAGCTTTACAATGTTGTTATCAATGTTACCGATAATAGCTTGTCTCATTGCCGACAGATCAGCATCCATGGTCTTTACATGGGGGTTTTGATCTGAAGACTTCGCTTCAAGGTCGTTCCTGCTCAACAGTTTTTCATTATATGCCTCGATAGCAGAAGATACGCTGGACAAGCCCACGTTTGTCGGCAAAAGAGAATTTTTGTGAGCCGGAGAGGTTACATAATCTCTTAGATACTTAGACATCTGCAGTTCGCTCCCAAGGCTGAGGAGCTGGTCAGAGAGCTCCTGATTCTGCATCATGTAATTTTCAGTTGCTTTCCCAACATCGGGAAGCATATTCTTGCTTTTGAATTGGGATATGTCGGAATCAACATTACCCAATTCTTTTTCAATTACTTTTAAACGTTCATTTATGAAATTAGATGTGGCCACTGCCATCTGGTTTTTCTCTTCAATCCAATTCTCCCGATATATTTGCACGAGAGTAGTCAGAAGGTCATCGGCTCTTTGAATGGAGGTTCCAGTAAAGGAAAGCGTTATTGCAGTCCCTCCCTCTTCATCAGGCTCAACAGTAAGTTGCTTGCAACAAGACTCAACAGCATTGAACATGGCATCTTTATATACATGTAGTTCCTCCTCCTGTGATTTGTCATAATAAGGTGTAGGAGTAACGGTCATCTCCCCAATAAATGTCTTGAACGGCTTATTAAGTTTGCCATGATATGTTTTATCGCTCTCTTTTTTCTCCTTATCTTCTAACGTCTTACAATCAGATACAATAACGTCGCCATTTGTCTTAACAATAAGATTGAACGTGGCAGTAACTTTATTTGAAAGTTCGGGTATGGTCACATTAACCGGGAGGTTCTTTCCATAAGCCACTTTGTCGTGAAAGATGCCTTTGTGAAAATAATAGTAATCGAGATTAAGGCGTTCCACAACCTCCTCCATAAGGTCAGGAGATTTAAGGGTAGCCACTTCGTTTTGCAGATTTGAGCTATTTTGGAATATTCCGATTTGAGCAAGGTCTTTATTTACTGACCCTCCCTCGTCATCTTCTTTTATTATTAAAACAGCTGTCTGGATGTATTTCGGTGGTGTTGAAAGAATATATAAAACACCAAGGGCACAACATATTACAATTGATAAAATCAGCCATGGCCAATTGCTTAAGGTGCGCATAATTACGTATAAAATTGGCACACCAGCAGATTTTGTTTCAGGTTGGGGCTGACGGGTATATTGAGTTTCCGTTGTCATTATATCCGAATTTTATTTCTTTGTTAATGTTACAATGAGTGTGGCAACTGTTAGTCCTACGGAGCCGACTGAAATCCAGAAGGAGGGTGAGTAGGCGGCGTTTCCGGCGGAAGTGGTTTCTCGTTTAGCCTTTATGTTGGGCTCTACATATACCACATCATCCTGCTGAAGGTAATATACTGGGGAAGCCATCACGCTTGCCGAATTTGTAAGGTCAATGCGATATGCAGTCTCCTGGCCGTCTTGCTTCCGTATCACGAGAACGTTGGTCCGCTCGCCGGTGTTCTTAAGGTCACCGGCGAAGGAAAGGGCTTGGAGAATCGTCATCTTATCTTCGTTGAACTCGTAGCGACCGGGTCGTGCCACCTCGCCGAGCACAGAAACTCCTGTATTGGCAAATTCTACCGTGACAATGGGGTCCTTTACAAGATTCTGAGAGGTAAGCTGGCGCTCAATGTAAGAGGCCACCTCTTCGCGCTTCATCCCGCCAATGTGAAGTTCTCCTAATATTGGAAATTTGATATCTCCTTTTGAATCTACTGTGTAGTAGCCACTTCTCCCTTCAGAAGATATGTTGGCGCCTTTGCCGGAAGTTACACCTGATGATACCAGGCGATTCTGGCTTTCCACAAGGTTGAACATGGATGATAGTAGAGGGTCCTGGGTGTTGACCATTATAGAGAGCTTGTCGCCCGGGCGCACCTTAATGGCATAAACGCTTTGAGGCTCGATCACCTGGCCGTTCTGAAGATCCTGAAAATAAGTTATATTTTTAGGCGTAGAGCAAGAAGCTAAGAATAATAGTGAGCATCCGGCCCATAGTAAGTTCTTCTTCATAACCTTTTATTATATTTCTTTTCCTTTTGAAATTTATAAGAATCCCAAAAGTAAAGTCCAAAAGGGACGTAAGTGAAGTTGTTTTGTTTTTTAAGATATAAATTCTCATGCAAAGGTAATCAAAATATAGGGAATTACAAAAATGAGTGAGGTTTTAGAGCTATTTATCATGGAAATTTGTTAACTTTGGAGAAATAATAACGAATTTATCAGATGAATACTGCAACCCAAGGGATGGGGAGGAGAATATGCTGTATAGGGCATATCACGCATGACAGGGTGATAACACCGCATTTTGAAGCGGATATGCCGGGTGGAACGGCTTACTATTTTGCCAAGGCTCTTTGTAATCTCAGTCATTGTGATTTTCAGCTTGTGACCTGTGTGGGCGAGGATGCTTTGCCTGTGGTGAATGCTCTAAGGAAGCAGGGAATTGAAGTAATATCGCTCCCAAGCAGAAACACTGTGTGTTTTGAGAACAAGTATGGCGATAATATGGATGATCGTTCCCAGAGAGTCCTGGCTAAAGCTGACCCCTTCACCGTCGGTGGCCTTGAGGAAGTAGATGCTGAGGTTTATCATCTCGGCACTCTGCTTGCCGATGATTTCGATTTGGAGGTTATTAAGACGCTTTCTTCCAGAGGGGTTCTCTCTATGGATGTTCAGGGATTTCTAAGGGAAGTGGATGGGGAGCAGGTGAAAGCGGTGGATTATGAGGATAAACTTGCAACGTTGCCTTATGTGGATATCCTCAAGGCGAATGAGAGAGAGATGGAGACTCTCACCGGTACGTCCGATCCATTCAAGGCGGCAGAGTTGCTTGCCGGCTGGGGTGTTAAGGAAGTTCTGCTCACTTTGGGTGAAAAGGGGTCAATTATCTATTCTGAAGGGAAATTTCATGAGATTCCGGCTTATCCGGTGGAGCGTGCGGTTGATGCTACGGGATGTGGGGATACCTATATGGCCGGGTATCTATATAAAAGGAGCAAGGGGGCATCCGTAGATGATGCCGGCCGGTTTGCGGCCGCGATGTGTTCGCTGAAGCTTGGGGAGAAGGGGCCGTTTGTCGGAACCGAGGAGGATGTTGAGAAAATCATTAAGATAAATGATCTTTAAGCAAGCGCGGCACAGCCGCCGGCGGAAACAGCTTCGCGAGAGTCAGGACACGGCACAGCCCCCGGCAACAGCTTCGCAAGGGTGAAAGGAATTTTTATTCTTTATTTTTCTTCTTCAATATCTTTATTCAATATTTCTTCGATATTATGGTATAAAGGATGACCATTCCGTAGGCTATGGCCGGTATGAGGAAGGCTGCCGATATGTTGATGTTGTCAGCAATCATCCCCATGAGTAAAGTGCCCACGGCTCCCCCGATGGGGGTCATCATAAGGAAGGAAGAGGCTATCTTCACATTCCCTTTCACGCCAGAGATTGTGATTGCGAATATTGTGGGGAACATTATAGCCTCAAAAGCATAGCAAGCGAAAAGGCCTATGGCAGAGATTATGCCCCAGTTGAATGATACAAGAATGGCTCCGAGGGTGGCTCCGATGGCACATATTAACAAAACTTTTGAGGCCGGTTTGCGGCTCATTATCCAGCTTCCGGCTATGCGTGCGAACATGAACAGACCGAGTGCCCCGAATGAGAGCAGTGCGGTCGCAGCGCTTTTATCCATCCATCCTGCTGAAAGCACATAATTGATAAATAAGGAGTTTATGGATATTTCGGCAATTTCATAGCAGAAAAGGGTGAAGATGCCCAATCGGAAGAACGGGGAAGACCATAATGATCTGATGGAACTGCTGATGGGGTTTATGACATTTTCATTACCGTGGTTATTAGCAGGATAATTTCCGCTATTATTATCATCTCCCTCCTTTTGCGGAATCTCGGGAAGAGAAACCTTGGAGAAAATCAAAGCCACAATGATTACAGCCACTGCCATAATGGAATAGGGAATGGCAACCGAACCTCCATTTTTTGAAAAAAGGAATCCACCCACTACTACCGGCCCTAATATGCAGCCAAGCCCGTTGAACGATTGCGCAAGGTTAAGGCGGGAAGAGGCTGTGGCCGGATCGCCCAATTCGGAGGCATACGGATTGGCGGCAGTTTCGAGCATTGCAAGCCCACATCCTATTATGAAAAGTGCCACGAGGAAAATGCCAAATGAAAGGAACCTTTCGCCTGGGATAAAGAGGAGCGCTCCGATTGCAAAAAGAATCAGTCCGGCCACTACTCCCCTGCGGTAGCCGCCGCGCGTGATGATGATGCCGGCGGGGAGGGCCATTAGAAAATATCCCAGATAAGTGGTGGCCTGAACCATAGCCGACTGAGTTATCGATATTGAAAGAAAGTCTTGAAAATGCTTATTGAGCACATCAAGCACGGCTCGTGCAAATCCCCATATAAAGAATAGGGATGTGATAAGGATGAAAGGTAGGATATATTTTTTAGGAACGAGTTTCATTGGTTGGGGGTATAAGTTGTTAGAGGATGGGAGGAAGTGAAAATCGCGCAAAGTTAATCAAGATTTATAAATATAAGGTAATATATCGAATTATTTTTGCGATAATGGGGAAATTTTTCTATATTTGCACGGATATAGAAAACACCAAAATTAGTTATAAAAGCAAATCATGGTAGATTACAAAAGCTTAGGCCTCGTGAACACTAAAGAGATGTTCGCAAAGGCAGTTCATGGCGGATATGCAATCCCCGCGTTCAACTTCAACAACATGGAGCAGCTTCAGGCCATCATCAAGGCAGCTGCCGACACAAAATCCCCTGTAATTCTTCAGGTATCTAAAGGTGCTCGTAACTATGCCAATCCTATCCTTCTCCGTTACATGGCGCAGGGTGCGGTTGAGTATGCCAAATCTTTAGGCTGGGAACATCCTCAGATCGTTCTTCACCTTGACCATGGCGACAGCTTCGAGCTTTGCAAGGATTGTGTTGACAATGGTTTCTCTTCAGTTATGATCGACGGCAGCCACCTTCCATACGAGGAGAATGTTGAGCTTACAAAGAAAGTATGCGACTACGCTCACAAATATGGCGTCACAGTAGAGGGTGAGCTTGGCGTGCTCGCAGGCGTTGAGGATGAGGTGAGCTCAGACCACCACACCTATACCGATCCTGAAGAGGTAGTTGACTTCGTTACACGCACAGGCGTTGACAGCCTTGCCATTTCAATCGGTACTTCTCACGGTGCTTACAAGTTCACTCCCGAGCAGTGTACTGTTGATCCCAAGACAGGCCGTCTCGTTCCTCCTCCCTTGGCATTCGATGTTCTCGAGGGCGTAGAGGCTAAGATCCCCGGATTCCCCATCGTTCTTCACGGTTCATCTTCTGTTCCCCAGGAGTATGTTGACATCATCAATGAGAATGGCGGCAAGCTTCCCAATGCAATCGGTATCCCCGAAGAGGAGCTTCGCAAGGCAGCCAAGATGGATGTTTGCAAGATCAACATCGACTCCGACAGCCGTCTTGCCATGACAGCTGCAGTTCGCAAGGTATTCAACGAGAAGCCTGCTGAATTCGATCCCCGCAAATATCTCGGCCCGGCTCGTGACGAAATGGAGAAACTTTACAAGCACAAAATCCTTAACGTGCTTGGTTCTGACGGAAAAGCAGAGTAATTTCTTCTTCAAAACCAATATTTATGAAGGGTGTGTCATAACGGCCCGTCTGGGTCGTTGGTTGAGATTTCGGCTTCGGTCACATACGTGAGTATGCTCCCATCAGCCTCAATCTCAACCGCCTACCATCCGAACCATTCTGACAGCACCCTCTCCATCCGGTTAAGACTGACGATGTGTCAAATTTCTATATTTTGGCACATCGTCTTCTTTTTTTAGTCCCTTCCAATAGTGAGGATTAATTATCAATGCCTTCTTGTCATCATTGATTATCAAAGTTGCTTTATCATAATGGCGATAATTAAGCTAATTTTTGATAAAAATGAGGAGTCGGGGGTGTAATCTCAGGAATTTTTGCTAATTTTGTATGTTGGGAAATATATATGTTGCAAAGAATGTGGGACCAAAGATAAATAAGGGATAGCGTTATAATAAGGAAAGACAGATAGAAATGAAGATATTATCATCTCAAGCCATCAGGGACTTGGATATGGCCACCTGCCATGCCCAGGGTATAAGCACAATAGATTTGATGGAGCGAGCAGCCTCAGCTGTTAGCGTGGAGATAATCTCGCGCTTCCTGCCAAGCCGCAGAATTGTGGTCATGGCAGGTCCGGGGAATAATGGTGGCGATGCGCTTGCTGTGGCAAGGATGCTTTATGAGCAGGGTTATAAGAACCTGGAAGTGTATCTTTTCAATGTCGGGGGAAAGCTGAGTCACGACTGTAATGAGGAACGCAACAGATTGCTTCCTATCGACGGGCTGAATTTTACCGAAGTAAGCAAAGAGTTCAATCCGCCGGTGCTTGGAGAGAACGATGTTGTGATCGATGGCCTTTTCGGGTCAGGGCTCAACGGACCTATGATGGGCGGTTTCGTAGCCGTGGCGCGCTACATAAACGAATCCGGGGCTTACGTTATTTCAATCGACCTCCCATCAGGTCTCTATGGGGAATGGAATGAATGGAGTTCGCAAGTTAACCGCCGCGATATGATTCATGCAGATCTTACGCTGGCTTTTCAGGTGCCCCGCTTGTCATTCTTTTTTGAAGAGAATTATGATATACTCGGTGAGTGGAAGCTTCTTGACATTGATCTTGACGAAACAAAGATTAAGGAATTGCCCGCCGACTTCTTTTGGGTTGAACCCCGTAATATACGCCCTCTCCTAAAGGCTCGTCACCCCTTCACTGCAAAACGCGACTATGGGTCAGCGCTTTTCTTTGCAGGAAGCACGGGGTTGGTAGGGGCCTCGATATTATGTTCCAAGGCTGCGTTGAAGACCGGTGCCGGACTTGTTTCCGTGCATGGGCCACGAGGCGCACTCAACATAGTTCAGACGGCCGCCCCCGAAGTCATGTTCGAACCGGACCGTAACGAGCACTTCATTTCGGATATGACCCTTCACCATGGTCATCAGGCTGTAATTGCCGGACCCGGCATAGGGGCTAATGAGCAGACTGTCTCTGCATTGGAAAATCTTCTCAAAAATGTTCCGAATGCGCTTTTGCTTGATGCCGATGCCCTTAATTGTATTGCCAAGCGCCCGGCACTGCTCACTATGCTTCCTCCCAAAACCGTCATCACCCCTCATGCCGGTGAGTTTGACCGTCTGTTTGGTGAGCATTCGTCATCTGAAGACCGTCTGAAGACTGCTGTCGAGATGGCACGCAGATATAAGATTGTGATTGTGCTAAAGGGACATTACACGATGGTGGTGCGCCCCAGCACAGGTCGAATCACCATCAATTCGACCGGTAATCCGGGAATGGCAACTGCAGGCTCTGGCGATGTCCTCACCGGTGTCATTGGCGCTTTCCTGGCGCAAGGTTACACTCCTGAACATGCGGCAACTGCCGGAGTCTATATCCATGGCCTTGCCGGAGACCTTGCCGCTGAAGAACTGGGTGAGTTCGGCATCACAGCTTCCGATATCTCCGACCGTATCGGAAGGGCTATAAAGATGGTGATGCAAGGGTGATTTGGAGTCTAAGCTATAGGGTTATAAGTTTATAAGATGGGCTTTATGAGAAAGATAATGACCGGAGTTGCCATCACTTCCATAGCGTTGTGCAGCTTATCGATGACCGGCCAGCAGACTAAGATGCTGACTGCTGATAAACATAATGAATATGGATTGGTTTACACTCTTCCCAACACTGTGCTTGAGATAGAGGTAACGGCAAAACGCACTGTGAGCAAAGCCGGGAAATATTTTCAATATGCAAAGAAATATCTTGGCACTGACAAAGTTATAAAGGCCGATTCAGAGAACTGGACCATCACTGACGTAAAGGTGGGCCGCTATGGTGTCCCTGATGAAGAGGAGCAATATCTGATGCAGCTTAAGCCCGGAGCCTTGACTTCAATTTGCGTGGATAACAGCGGCATGCTTCTTGCGATAAATAAGGAAATAGAATTGCCCGGAAATAATATTCCGACTCGTTCAGGAAATGAGGAAGAGGCCGCGAGAGGTTCGCGCAGAAACGGCGGCGGAAGAGAGGATAAGCTGGATATGCAGGAATATCTCAAATATGTTGATGAAGATTTCCTTGCCTCTCAGTCATCAGCAAAGCAGGCTCAGATGCTTGCAGAGAACCTTATGGAAATCCGTGAGTCGAAAGTTGCATTAACCCGCGGCACTGCAGAGACTATGCCCACCGACGGACGGCAATTGGAACTGATGTTGGCTTCGCTTGCACATCAGGAGGCTGCCATCACGGCCGCTTTCTGTGGCGTGACTGAGACTGAAACAGTGACACGCACCTACAGCTTCATGCCTGAGGAGGATGGAAGGACAATCCTTTTCCGCATGAGCGATTTCTGCGGATTTGTCGGCCCTGATGATCTTTCGGGCGATCCGGTATATATATCCGTCAAGGTTGGACGAGAGCCGGAATTGCCTGTCGATGCCAAAGGGGAACAGAAGAAATTGCCTAAAGACGCGGTGATCTATTCAATCCCAGGGAGCGCGGCTATCTCATTGGATTACATTGGGAAAAAACTTTACAGCAAAGAACTTGACTTTTCTCAATTTGGAATCAAATTTGGCCTTTCCCCCTCGCTATTCACCGACAAGAAATCTCCTTCATACGCAGTGTTTGATCCCTCAACCGGCGCCATAAAGGAGATAGGGGAGACTGAAAGGTAATTCAGGAAAATGGTTGGTTAATATGGAGTCGAGGCCCCTTTCACTTTCCGGCTATCAGCAGATGCTGGGCGATACCATAAGGATGAACCCCGCATTGAGGGGTGTATGGGTTATAGCCGAATTAAGCGATGTGCGCGTTGCGGGGGGCCATTGCTATATGGAGCTCATTGAGAAAGATGAGCTATCCGGTCAGGTCTTGGCCAAAATGCGGGCCACGATATGGAGCAGCCAATATCGTGTCCTTCAAAGGAAATTTCTTGCAGGGACAGGAAGCGGAATCGTTTCCGGCCTGAAAGTTTTGATCTATGGCTCGGCCAACCATCACAATGTATATGGCCTTTCGTTCTCAATTACAGATATCGATCCCACCTATACTATCGGAGACATAGAACGTCAACGAAGGGAAATATTGGAGAAGCTGCGTAAGGAAGGAATAATCAGCCTTAACCGTGATTTGGAGTTCCCTGTGCTTCCTCAGAAAATAGCAGTGATATCGGCCTCGGGAGCCGCCGGATATGGCGATTTTATGGACCACCTGCTTAATTCGCCTGAGGGATTTATTTTCTATCCATTGCTTGTGGAAGCTGTGATGCAGGGTGATCGCACTGCAATAAGTGTGATTGAATCGCTTGATTTTGTGGAGAGCACTATAGATTTTTGGGACTGTGTGGTCATAATCCGTGGCGGGGGCTCGACTACTGATCTCCACGGCTTCGATAATTATGAATTAGCACGCAAGGTGGCAGAATTTCCTTTGCCGATAGTTGTCGGAATAGGACACGAGCGCGACAGATGCGTGCTTGATGAGATAGCTTGCCGCAGATGCAAAACTCCGACTGCCGTAGCCGATTTCCTGGTGGATAGTTGCAGGGATGCGTGGAATGAGGTGCTTTCAAACGTAAGGGAGATAGCGGACTATGTATCGGAAAGGATGCATGGAGAAAATATGCGATTGGCCAATCTTGAAAATCTATTGCCCGCGAGAATAAATTCAGCAGTAGCTCGAGAGGAGCGTCACCTTGACGAAATTAGAGGCAGGGTGGAGAGATTGGCTGAGAGTAAGCTGAAGGATGCGGCGGCGCGAGTGGAAATGGATAGGCTTAGGCTGATGAATATCCTCAGGGGCGCGACGGAACGTCAGATGATGAGGATTCAAAGGATGGAGGATCTTCTCCGTGTCCTCAGCCCGGAGAATACGTTGAAGAGAGGTTACAGCATAACGAGGAAAAACGGGAAAGCTGTTTTCGATGCATCGGAGTTGAAAGAGGGCGATGTGCTAATTACTTCATTCAATTGTGGAGAAATTAAATCGATAGTAGAAAAAAACTGACGTAATAATGGAAGAAAAGGAACTCACATATAAAGCGGCAATGAATGAACTTGAGTCAATCATCGCCGCGATGGAATCGGAAAACTGTGAGATAGACAAGCTTGCAGAATACACCGCTCGTGCCACAACCCTGCTGAAATTCTGCAAGGAATCCCTCTTCAAGACAAACGCGGAGGTTGAAAACTGCCTGGAGGAACTTAAAAAACTCGTATAAAGTTTACGGCTCCAATACTGTCGTGACACAGCATTCTTAATAAAAGATTACTCCCGGTAATAGACTCTCTTCACTCGGGGGGAAACTGAAGTTAGAATTTCGTACGGGATTGTCTCTAATGAATCGGCAAGCCTTTGCAATGAAGCATTGCGTCCGAAAATCTCCACAGAGTCTCCTATGTGGCAGTCAATTCCTGTTACATCGATCATGCACGCATCCATGCAGATATTTCCGATAGTAGGCGCCCATTGTCCATTTATCAAGACAGAGATTCTTCCGCGCCCGAAATGGCGGTTCATCCCGTCAGCATATCCTATCGGGATTGTTGCAATCCTTGAATCCCTTTCAATCAAGCCGTGTCGTCCGTAACCAATGGTTTCTCCCGGTTTATAATCTCTAAGGGCGATTATGACGGTGCGTAATGTTGACACCACAGCAAGCGGTTTCTCCATCTCGGGAGGAAGCGTGTTGGCACCATAGAGGCCGATCCCTAAGCGCGCCATATCGTAATGATGTTGCGGAAAGCGGAGAATCCCCGCAGAATTAAGTATATGCCGCATAATCTTGTGCGGATAATTGGCAAGCATATAATCGGTGTATTTCCGGAATCGTGATAGCTGGAGTTCGGTGTAGTCGTTCATATCGGGGCAATCGGCCGTAGCGAGATGAGAGAACACGGAACGGGCTGTGACTTCAGGGGAGGAGTTAAGTATATCCATGAGCCGTGGCAGTTCCTCTTCAATGAAGCCCATGCGATGCATTCCGGTGTCGAGCTTTATATGCACTGGATAATTCTTTATTCCGTTTTTCCTCGCCTCCACGATTACGTCTTCAAGCATCTCGAAAGAATATATCTCAGGTTCGAGACGGTTGGCAAACATGGATTTATAATTCACCACCTTAGGATTCATCACCATTATAGGCATCGTTATCCCGCGTCTCCGTAGCTCAATCCCTTCGTCAAGCACAGCCACCGCAAGGTAAGCCGCTCCGCAATCTTGCAGAGTCTTTGCTATTTCGTAGCTTCCGGCTCCATAACCGGAAGCCTTGACCATGCATACGATGCCGACTCCGGCCGGAAGCGAGGAACGGAAATAATTATAATTAGCTATGATGGAATCAAGATTCACCTCAAGAACTGTTTCATGTTTACGGGCTTCCAGCATTTCAGCAACAGAATCAAGAGGAGATTCGGGCGACCCTTTTATAAGGATAATCTCGTCGGAGAAATCAGAAGGTGAGAGGGCAGAGAGCAGAGAGGAGGCATCATCATAAAACAGGGAACCCTTAGGAAACAGGGATTCATTCTTTTTCAAAACAGGCCCAACGCCGATGAATCTGTTCACCCCAGCCTTCTTCACAAGCCCTGCAATGCGGCTATAAAGGTGAGCAACTTTCATATCCTCATGATGAAGGTCGCTTAATACAAGGGTGAGTGTCTGTGCCGGGGTCTTTCTGCGCCTGATGAAATCAAGAGCAGGACGGAGTGAAGAGAAGTCAGAGGTGTATTGATCGAGAATAACCGAACAACCGTTAACACCGTCAGAGACATTCAGTCGTGTGCCAATCTTATGCAAATTCCGGAATCTTTCAGCAATCACGTCTGCGTCAATGCCGGAACTAATCATAAAAGCCAATGCGTTCGCGCCATTCTCAACATCTGCTTCCGAGGAGAAAGGGGCCGTGAATGAATGTCGCTTGCCTTGATAGGTATAATCCACCTTCATTTCATCGCGCGATATCTGGGAGACCTCTATATTAACATCGGAATCATTCCCTTTCGCGCTCCATGTGAAGCATTCCTTATCTTTCAGCATCTTTTTCGCCACATCTGAAATCAAAGGGGCATCGGCCGAGAAAATGACTCGCTTCACCGACGGGGCGGCGGCAAGTTTCAGTTTCTCTTCCGTTTTCTCCCTTAAAGATGAGAAACCTTCGGCATGGGCCTCCCCGATGTTGGTAATGATCACAGTGTCGGGAGATATGCATTGCGCCAGGCTATTCATCTCCCCCTTCTCTGATATCCCGGCTTCGATCACAGCCAAAGAGGTGGAAGGTTTTATTTCCCACATAGACAGCGGTACGCCAATCTTAGAATTGTAACTCCTCGGAGAACGGGCTATATCAGCAAGAGGCTCCATAAGCTGGAAAATCCATTCTTTTAAGGTTGTCTTTCCCCGGCTTCCGGTAATGGCAAGAAGAGATCCATTAAACCCCGCCGGTCGGGAGGCAGTCTTTTGCAGAGCCTCAATGGAATCCGGCACAATGAGCCAGTTCACATCAGATGCACCCTTCATCTCCTCAGGTATATAGTTCACGACAAAATCTTTCACCCCTTCCTCATAAAGGTGTGAAATGTAGCGATGGCCGTCATTCCCCGCTGTCGGTATGGCGAAAAAAAGAGTGTCGCCCGGCGATTCGAGCGAACGCGAATCAATAAGGAGATGATTTATATTCCTTTCAAACTTAGGCTGAGGGAGGGAGAGACGTGAAGCTATTTCTGAAATAAGCATAGGCGTTGATTATTCTAACTCGTGTTTCGTGGAGAATATTGGAATCAGCAATGTTGATATTCTTCCGGAAGAGATGATATCCAGGCCATAGAGTCCGGAATCATGACTTTGCGTGCCACCGAAGTTGGCACAACTGATATAATGCCATGTGCAAGGCACCATTCATCGGTCAGCTCATTGTCGGGTTCGTCATTGATAAATTCTCCCGAAAGAAGATAAAACTTGCGTCCGGCGGGATCTGTGTATGGCTTGTATTCATCATCCCAATGTCCGCGGCACGGTGTGCATATCCTCATCTCTTCCGGAGTGTCGCCGATATTGGGGATATTGACATTAAGGCAGATGCCTTCGGGCAAGCCAAACTTAAGCACCTTGTCAACAATTGTATCAACAGCCCGGTAACATTGAGTGAAGTCCGCATCCGGGTCATGGCTGGTGAGGGAAAAACCTACGGATGCTATTCCGAAAGCGCAGCCTTCGAAAGTGGCGCCCATGGTGCCTGAGTAGAGTTCATTGACCGATGCATTTGAACCATGGTTAATTCCGGCCACAACCAAATCTGGCCGGCGGTCAAGGATATGATGCATTGCAAGTTTTATGCAATCGACCGGAGTGCCGGAAGCCTTGTACATCTTGGCCCCTTCAAAATCAGGCATCGGGGTTATCCGGAGCGGGTCGTTCACTGTAATTGCCATAGATTGTCCGGAGCGCGGGGCATCAGGACATACTGCAACAACATCGCCGAATTTAACGAGACGCGAAACGAGTTCCTTTACTCCTTTAGCGTATATGCTGTCGTCGTTAGAGACGAGAATCAAAGGTCGGTTATTCATAGGCCGGTTTCAAAAATTTAATCAAATTTATAAGTTTTTCTTCGCAGAATATAATGTTGCCAAACCGCGCTTCCTTTTCCTCCGGGGCGTTTGGCAAGAATATCTTCTTCCGGATGATAGGAATAATTCTTCCGCATCCTTCTGAAGTCATTATGTGCCCTAATCACGGCGCGGGCATTGGCGAAATCACCTTTCAGGATAAACATCCCGAAAGCCAAGGTGTCGGCAAGCCTGCGTTGAAATAATATTTTCTTGCCTCTTTTTTTAGGCAAGTTCTTGTGCAGGAGGAGGAGGTTATTGCGGAAATTGAGATATGTCTTTCTGGGGTTCCCTTGCGACAGGGAGGCACCGCCCACATGATAAACTTTTGAGGAGGTAACCACGCAATTGCGGTAGCCGGCATTCAATATCCGGAGGCATAAGTCTATTTCCTCCATGTGGGCGAAGAAAAGAGGGTCGAGCCCTCCCAGCTGAATATAAAGGTCTCTCCTTACTGTCATGCACGCTCCCGAAGACCAGGTTATATCCGGAGAAACTTGGTTATATTGCCCCTTATCCTCCTCCAATTCGTCAAACAGGCGACCCCTGCAGAAAGGATAGCCCAGGCTGTCAAGAAATCCGCCGCAAGCACCTGCATATTCAAATTTATTGCGATCGCGCCAGGATAAAATCTTAGGCTGCGTGGAACCTGCATCCGGATTTTCTTCCATATAATCAAGAATCGGGCGCCACCATCCATAGGTCACCTCAACATCGGAATTCAGAAGCGTTACATAAGGGTAATCACACATTTCAATGGCTCGGTTGTAGCCCTCTGCAAAACCATAATTCTTTTCGAAAGAAATTATCTTGACTTCCGGATGATTGCTACGCACCCATTCAATGGAATCGTCGGTGGAGCCGTTATCCGCAACAATAAGGTCGGTTTCCTCGCTGATCGAGAAGCGAGAGGCGATTGGAAGAAATTCTTTCAGAAGCTTGATTCCATTCCAGTTTAATATTATGACTCCTAATTTTTTCATAACATTTCGGCAATAAACGAGTCATTCTCCATCTCATCAATCCCGGCCAGCCTTACGCGTGAGATTCTATTTATCAACGCTTCATCAAGGGGAGCGACCACCCTGAGATAGTTAGGTGTGAAGCCGTGCATGCGGTCATTCCCGGGAGCCGGCTGTTCCCATAACACTTCATATTCGCGGCCAATCCTGTCGGTCATGAAATCATGAAGTTTCTTGTCGGAGAGGGCAGTAAGCTGAGCCACACGCCGGTGTTTCTCCTCCTGGCTCACGACATATCCGATATTAAGCGCTTTTGTGCCGGGCCTCTCTGAATAAGGGAAAACGTGCAGCTTGTCAACAGGGAGGTTCTTTACAAAATTATAAGACTTCTCCCACTCTTCCGGGGTCTCTCCACGCGCGCCGGCAATGATGTCGATGCCAATGAAGGCATCCGGAATGGCTTCTCTCACCTTGCGGATGCGACTTTCAAATAAAGCGGTGTCGTAACGCCGGTTCATCAGGCGAAGCACCTCATCCGAGCCTGCCTGCAAAGGGATGTGAAAGTGTGGTGTGAAGGCGCGAGCTTCCGTAGCAATCCAGTCGATAATCTCAGGAGTGAGAAGATTCGGCTCGATAGATGATATGCGATACCTTTCTATGCCCTCTACAGAATCGAGGCTTTTTATAAGGTTGAAGAAGGTTTCTCCGGTGTCGCGTCCGAAATCCCCTATATTCACCCCCGTGATGACAATCTCCTTGCCTCCTTCTTCTGCAACCCGTCGCGCGGTGTCGGTCAGAGAATCAATATTGCCTGATCTGGACCGGCCCCTTGCAAATGGTATTGTGCAGTAAGTGCAAAAGTAATCACAACCATCTTGAACTTTAAGGAAATATCGTGTGCGGTCTCCTCTTTCGCAGGAGGGCTGAAACTCTCGTATCTCAAGGAAAGGAGTCACCTCCATTCTCTTTTCATGATTTTTCAGCCAGGAATCAATGAAATCGGCGGCACGCAATTTCTCATTTGATCCGATCACAATATCAACCCCCGGAATCTAGATGATTTCGCCCGGTTTAAATTGCTCGTAACACCCCATCAATACTATGGCCGCCTCCGGATAACGGGCCGAAAGCCGACTT